>NZ_VDEZ01000001.1:655000-982500 GCF_017922435.1 Thalassospira sp. ER-Se-21-Dark
CGTCAACAAACTCTGCGGTGTTTTCAAGCAGCCCAATGATCACGCCGCCGACAATGGCACCGATGATTGAATCAAGCCCGCCAAGGATCACCGCCGGGAACACCTTGATGCCGATCACCGAAAGGGCGGACGACACGCCATTGACCATGCCGATCACGATCCCGGCGACACCCGATACAAGGGCCGAGATTGCCCAGGACATCGCGAATACGGTTTTGACGGAAATACCAAGGCTTTGCGCGACCTGCTGATCAAAGGCGGTTGCGCGCATGGCAAGGCCAAGCTTGGAATATTTAAAGAACCAATAGAACCCGGCCATGATGAACAACGAGATCACGAAGCTCATGATATAGGCCGTCTCGATCTGCATCCCCAAAAGGTTGACTGATCGGGTTTCAAACACCTGCGGATAGGTCGCCGTGGTTGCCCCGAATATCCACTTGGTTGCTGCCTGGAAGAAGATCGAAAGCCCGATGGTCACCATGATGACCGAAATGATCGGTTCGCCAATCATCGGTCGCAAGACAACCATCTGCAGGACGACGCCAAACGCCATCATAAACAGCAAAGTAAACAGGAAACCCAGCCAGAAGGGCATGCTCATTTCGACTAGGAATGCATAGCATACCCATGCCCCGATCAGCAGGAACTCACCCTGGGCAAAGTTAACAATCTGGGTCGATTTGTAGATCAGGACAAAGCACATGGCGACAACGCCATAGAGTGTCCCAACAATCAAACCGTTCAGCAGAAGCTGGAACAGAAGTTCGAAATTCATGTTGCCATCCCTGTAATGGCGACCCAAGCCTTTGGCCGGGGCCACAGTTATGCTGCTGCCTTATTCGGCGGCTTTCGGGGCCGTCTGTGCGGCCTTGTCATTATCAAGATCAACGACCTTCACACTCGTCTGGATGCGGGTTTTGGACCCGTCCTGGAAGGTGATCATGGTGTCGATATCAACCTTGTCATTGCCGGCATAAACCGCATCGATGATGTCGGCATATTTCTCGGCAACCACACCACGGCGCACTTTGCGTGTACGGGTCAGTTCGCCGTCATCGGCATCCAGTTCCTTGTAAAGCAGAAGGAACCGCTTGATCCGCTGGGCTTCCGGAAGTGTCTTGTTCACTTCGCGGATTTCCTCGGTGATCATGTCATAGACCTGCGGCTGGGCTGACAGGTTGGTGTAGTTGGTAAAGGCAATCCCGCGCTGCTCGGCCCATTTCGCCATGATCGAATAACGAATACAGATCATGGTCGACAGGAACGGCAGGCCCTTGCCAAGAATCACGGCCTCGGCAATGAAGGGCGAGAATTTCAGTTTGTTTTCAATAAACTGCGGTGAATAGCGCACCCCGGTCGAGGTTTCTGCCAGATCCTTCATACGGTCAATCACCACAAGGTGCTTGTTCTCGTCCTTGAAGTAACCGGCATCCCCCGTATGCATCCAGCCATCCCGGACATCTTCGTCATAGGCGGCCTGATTTTTGAAGTATCCGGTAAACATGCCCGACGTGCGCGCAACGATTTCGCCAACCCCGTTTTCATCGGTGTTGATCACCTTGATCTCGGAATTATCAAAGGCAACGCCAACCGTATCAAAATCAATATCGCCCGGCTGATGGATGGTGTAGGCGCCGCACAGCTCGGTCTGACCATAAAGCTGACGCAACGGCACGCCCATCGCATGGAAGAACCTGAAGGTTTCCGGGCCAATTGCGGCACCACCCGTCGCTGCAGAACGCAAATTGGAAAATCCAAGACGGTCTTTGAGCGCATTCATCAGGATCATATCGGCCATCTTCGAATGACCACCGGCATCCATCGCGGTGCGCGCCAATGCCATACCGAAATCAAACATCTTTTGCTTGAACGGCGTGGAATCCATCATCCGTGCGCGAACGTCGGCGGCAATGGTTTCCCAAACGCGCGGCGCCAGCAGGACGAAGTTCGGACCAATTTCGCGCAGGTCGGCCATCATGGTTTCCTGCTCTTCGACGAAATTGACGATCTGGCGGCTGATCAGCGACTGACCAACCACATAGACCTGCTCCATAATCCACGGCAACGGCAGGACCGAGACATAATTGTCACCCGGATATTTCGGGTCAGCACGAAGGTAAGCCGCACAGTGATCAAGGAAATCACCGGAATTGAGCATCGCCATCTTCGGCTTGGACGTCGTGCCCGACGTGGTGCACAGAATGGCGCATTCATCGCCACGGGTGTCAGCAACCATCTGGTCATAAATGCCCGGATTTTTTGCCTCCAGCTCGCGCCCCAGTTCATAAAGCTTTTCGACATCCAGCAACCGCGGATCGTCGTATTTGCGCAACCCGCGCGGGTCGCAATAAACAATATGGTCGACAGTCGGGATGTCTTCGCCAAGCTCGAGCAGCTTGTCGCACTGTTCCTCGTCTTCGGCGATCAGGATGCGCGCGCCTGAATAGGTAATCAGATAGGCGACTTCTTCGTGCAAGCTGTCCTGATAAAGACCAACCGACATACCGCGCAGCGCATGCGCCGCGATTTCGGCCCAAACCCATTCCGGACGGTTTTCACCAATGATACCAACAACATCGCCCTGCCCAAGGCCAAGGGCGCGCATGCCAAGCGCCATCCATTTGACGCGGTCGTTATAATCCTGCCAGGTGAATTCCTGCCAGATGCCGAATTCCTTTTCGCGCATGGCGACTTCTTTGGGCCAGTTGCGCGCGTTATAGGCCAGCACTTTCGGGAAGCTATCAAGCGACTGAACGTCGGCATATTCCGGGATATTGCTGCTCATGATCAGGCCACCTGCTCGTCTTCGTCCGTGTCGTCGTCTTCTTCGCCGAGATAGGCTTTCTTGACATGCTTGTTGGCCATGACCTCTTCCGGCAGGCCTTCGGCAATCTTGCGACCGAAATCAAGGACCATCACCCGGTTGGAGATATCCATGACCACACCCATGTCGTGTTCGATCATGACAACGGTCATGCCCCACTCTTCATTGAGGTCGATGATAAAGCGCGCCATGTCCTCTTTTTCTTCGAGGTTCATGCCCGCCATCGGCTCATCGAGCAGGATCAGGTCCGGACGCAAAGCAACAGCACGCGCAAGCTCAACCCGTTTGCGCAAACCATAGGAAAGCGTGCCGGCGGTCGCCTTGCGGATATGGGAAATTTCAAGGAAGTCGATGACGTCTTCGCAGAAGCGACGATGATCGAGCTCTTCTTTCTGCGCCCCGCCAAACCAGTAAAGCGGCCCGTTCAGAAAGTTGTTCTTAAGCAGGTGGTGACGGCCGACCATGATGTTATCAAGCACATTCATGTGCCCGAAAAGCGCCAGATTCTGGAACGTACGCCCGATACCAAGTTCGGCACGATCATTCGGCTTGAGCCCGGTAACATCCTTGCCCTTGAAAGATACCGAACCGGTCGTTGGCGTATAGCGCCCCGAAACGCAGTTCAGCATAGATGTCTTACCGGCACCGTTCGGGCCGATAATCGAAAAAAGCTCGCCCGGCTGAACGGAGAAGCTGACATCACTCAGCGCGCGCACGCCGCCGAAAACAAGCGACACGTCGCTAATCTCTAAAATAGGACTCTGTGACGTCATGCCGTCGCATTCCTCCCTGACTTGGGCCGCAAATGCCGCAGAACCGCATTTCGGGTTCTTTCGCGTGAAAATTTGCAAACCGCTGTTCAGTTTCCCTGATGATGTGTCGGTTTATTTTATGACCCTGACCTTACGGAAACCGGGCTTGACACATTTAATAGGCATTTAAGTACCAATTTCAGCATATTGCGTCAATGCAATGATTCTCAAGGTGTTGGGACTTTTCTACAAATTCGCATCGCACAATTATTTGACAACAGAATACACTGACCGCTCTACCCTTGATTACGTAACGTTATCTCAGGTTGCAGGTCGAAGACGGCGCACGAAAACACCGCAATGCAAAAATCTTTCGCAATCATGCACCGCACAATTCGCACGCATTGCGAACCTGTCGCTTTGCAGTCAAATTCGAACCCGCCGCCCCGACTCCGGTGCGGAGTCGTCGTTACAGGCGGCCGGACCCTGCGCCCCAAACCGACATTCACTCCCGCGAACGCCGGCGGCTTTCATAACCATGTCAGGAAAAACAGACTCCGTGCTTTGCCCGTCCTATTGAAAGGCCAAAAGCCACGGCACATATCGTCTAAAGCCGTTTGACTGCTTGTTGGGCTTTGCCAACATGCTGTGATCAACGGGTTTTCACCAATACCCCTTTTCGGGGTCTGGACTTTCAAAGGGAATTGTGGTGTAACCCCGTTGCACATAGATATGTAGCCGTGACCCGCGTCACGCAACACAGATAGCCCACCGCTCGGCGCTCCGACGGTCGGGGTGTCTTGTCACGACAAGCCCTTTTAACCACCTTGAGGAGGGTCTGATGTCCATTTGTGGCAAAGACAACCTGAAAACGCGCCGCACGCTGAAAGTCGGGGACAAGTCCGTCGACTATTACAGCCTCAAAGTTGCTTCCGAGAAATTCGGCGACGTTTCAAAACTTCCCTTCACGCTGAAAGTCGTTCTTGAGAACCTTCTGCGTTACGAAGACGATTTCACCGTTAAAACCGACGATGTCAAAGCTGTTGTTGACTGGCTCAAAGAGCGCAAGAGCAGCCACGAAATCAACTATCGTCCGGCCCGCGTTCTGATGCAGGACTTCACCGGCGTTCCTGCCGTTGTTGACCTTGCCGCGATGCGCGATGCTGTTGTGAAGATGGGCGGCGACGCCCAGAAGGTGAACCCGCTTTCACCGGTTGACCTCGTCATTGACCACTCGGTCATGATCGACTTCTTCGGCACCGACGACGCACTCGACAAGAACATGGAAGTCGAGTTCGAACGTAACGGCGAACGTTACGAGTTCCTGCGTTGGGGCCAGAACGCCTTCAACAACTTCCGCATTGTTCCGCCGGGGGCTGGTATCTGCCACCAGGTCAACGTCGAACATCTTGCAAAGGTCGTCTGGACCGGCAAGGACGAAGACGGCAAAACCGTTGCCTATCCGGATACGCTGGTTGGTACCGACTCTCACACCACCATGGTGAACGGCCTTGCTGTTCTCGGTTGGGGTGTTGGCGGTCTGGAAGCCGAAGCAGCAATGCTTGGTCAGCCGATCTCGATGCTGATCCCGGAAGTTGTCGGCTTCAAGCTGACCGGTTCCATGAAAGAAGGCATCACCGCAACTGACCTTGTTCTGCGCGTCGTTCAGATGCTGCGTGAAAAAGGCGTTGTTGGCAAATTCGTCGAATTCTATGGCGATGCGCTTGACCACATGAGCCTTCCGGATCGTGCGACCATTGGTAACATGGCACCGGAATATGGTGCGACCTGTGGCTTCTTCCCGATCGATGACGAAACGCTCAACTACATGCGTTCGACTGGCCGTGACGAAGACCAGATTGCACTGGTCGAAGCATATGCCAAAGAACAGGGCATGTGGCGTGATCCGGCACA
Organism: Thalassospira sp. ER-Se-21-Dark; assembly: GCF_017922435.1. Lineage (NCBI taxonomy): Bacteria > Pseudomonadati > Pseudomonadota > Alphaproteobacteria > Rhodospirillales > Thalassospiraceae > Thalassospira > Thalassospira sp. ER-Se-21-Dark. Next base: position 660,494 of record NZ_VDEZ01000001.1, read on the forward strand.
CGAAGCCGAATACACCGCAACGCTTGAACTTGACATCTCGACCGTCGAGCCGGCCCTTTCGGGTCCGAAGCGTCCGCAGGACCGTGTTCTGCTGAAAGATGCCGTTTCGAGCTTCACCAAGACCTTTGCCGACATGGCACCGGGTGTTGATGCGGATCGTTCTGTTCCGGTTTCGAATGAAAACTTCGAAATGAAAGACGGTAACGTCGTCATCGCCGCGATCACCTCTTGCACCAACACCTCGAACCCGAGCGTTTTGATCGCAGCAGGTCTTCTGGCGAAAAAAGCTGTCGAACTCGGCCTTCAGAGCAAGCCGTGGGTGAAAACCTCGCTCGCACCGGGTTCGCTGGTTGTTGCCGACTATCTCGAAAAAGCAGGCCTTCAGGATTACCTGGATCAGCTTGGCTTTAACGTGGCCGGTTTCGGTTGCACCACGTGTATCGGCAACTCCGGTCCGCTGGCAGCACCGATCATCGACGCGATCGACGGTAACGACATGCTCGTCACCGCCGTTCTTTCGGGTAACCGTAACTTCGAAGGCCGTATCAGCCCGCAGGTCAAGGCAAACTACCTTGCCTCCCCGCCGCTGGTTGTTGCCTATGCGCTTGCCGGTAACCTGAAGATCGATCTGAACAAAGATCCGCTCGGTAAGGACAAGAACGGTAAAGACGTCTTCATGAAAGACATCTGGCCGACCAACAAAGAGATCGCTGACACCATCGCGTCCTCGATCTCGGCGTCCATGTACAAAGATCGTTACGACAACATCTTTGCCGGTCCGAAACCGTGGCAGGAGATCGAAGTCACCGAAGGCGAGACCTTCGCGTGGGATGGCAAATCCACCTACGTTCAGAACCCGCCTTACTTCGTCGACATGGCGAAAGAGCCGGGTGACTTCTCTGAAGTTCATGGCGCACGTCCGCTCCTGATCCTGGGTGACTCTGTCACCACCGACCACATTTCCCCGGCCGGTTCGATCAAGGAAGAAAGCCCGGCAGGTGAATACCTCAAGGCGCACGGCGTTGCTGTTCGTGACTTCAACTCCTATGGCGCACGTCGTGGTAACCACGAAGTCATGATGCGCGGTACCTTTGCCAACATTCGTATCCGTAACGAAATGGCACCGGGCACCGAAGGTGGTGTTTCGGTTCATTATCCGTCGGGCGAACAGGGCTGGGTCTATGACGTCGCAATGCGTTATCAGGCCGAAGGCACCCCGCTTGTTGTCATCGCTGGTAAGGAATACGGCACCGGTTCTTCGCGTGACTGGGCAGCAAAAGGCACCAACCTGCTTGGTGTCAAAGCTGTGATCGCGGAAAGCTTCGAGCGTATCCACCGTACCAACCTGGTCTGCATGGGCGTTCTGCCGTTGCAGTTCAAGAACGGCGAAGGTCGTGCGACCTACAAGCTGGACGGTTCGGAAACCTTTGACGTGCTGGGCATCGGTGATGGCATCAACCCGCTTCAGGACGTCACGGTTCGCATCACGCGCAAAGATGGCAGCACCGAGGAAATCGTTGTTACCTGCCGTATCGATACAGAGAACGAAGTTCTCTACTACCAGAACGGCGGCATCCTGCAGTTCGTTCTGCGTAACATGATGAAAGCTGCCTGATTTCAATCTGAAATCTTTGGCTGACACATTGACACCCCACCGGTTTTCCGGTGGGGTGTTCTTGTTTGTACCGAATTTTACTGGGCGACGTTCAATTGAACGCCCCTGACTTGATCCAGAACAATTCTCAAGTACGCTGAACCTGCTAGGAATGTCGCCTTCGTCTCACCCTTAAGAATAAAACCGAAAAAGATCAGTCGAACAGAGCAAACGCGCATGATACGCCCCACATCCTCCGATGGACGCCCGTTTGGTCTGACGGTCGGCACACTTTCCCCCGGAACAGTTTTAAGCTGTACACCGCAAACGTCCCTCGGCGACGCCACGGCCAAAATGCGCAAGGCCAACAGCAGCTCCGTCATTATTGTGGTGGACAACAAGCCTGTGGGAATTCTGACCGAGCACGATTTGCTATCGTTGCCACCGTCAACCATGGCCGCCCTTTCTGAACCGGTTTCAACGCGTATGTCCCAACCGGTGCATACCATTTCGGTCCATGCCACGCCGCAATCGGCAATCGTGCGCATGCGCGATCGTGGCGTGCGCCATCTTGTCACCATTGATGCGGATGGCTGCCTTGTCGGGATCATCAGCCAGACCGATCTGATCCGTCACGTCGGCGACAGAAAGCCTTTCATCGCCAACGATGTTGCCGATGCTGTCCGCCAATCCACCGTATTTGCGCACAAGGACGTCTGCGTCTGGGAATTGCGTCAACGCATGCATTCCGAAAAATGTGACAGCGCGATCATTTCCGGCTTTCCCGATGATCAACCCACAGAACTGCAAACCGGCATCATTACCGAACGCGACATTTTGCGCCATCTTGCCGACGAAAATGAAAACCTGACCGCAGGCGACATTGCCACCCGCCCGGTAACGTTCATACGTCAGGATATGAACCTTGATGACGCGCGCACCATGATGATGCGCGACAATTTCCGTCATCTTGTCGTTCACAACCACCATGGCGAAACCATCGGGGTTTTGTCTTTTGCCGACCTGCTGGAGTTTATCGAGCAGGATTATCTGATCCATCTCAGCAATCTGGCGGAAGATGGTGGCAGCGAAATTACCAAGGCGCGCCAGTCCCTAGCCCTTGCCAACAAGCTGATCGAAAATTCCCCGGACTGTGTGATGATCTGCAATGCGCAGTCCGAGATCGAGGCCGTCAATCCGGCCTTCACGCGCGTCACCGGTTATCAGGCCGAAGAAGTAATCGGCAAGACACCGGCGATTTTGAAGTCCGGACGCCAGAACAAGGCTTTCTATGCCAAGCTCTGGTCGGATTTGGCGCGCACCGGGAAATGGGAAGGCGAAATCTGGAACCGGCGCAAGTCTGGCGAGATTTACGCCGAATGGCTTTCGATCATGGCGGTTCGGGATGGTGAAGGCACAATCACACACTACGCTTCGATCTTCACCGACATCAGTGGACGTGAAAAAAACCGCGAAGATATCCTGCGGATTGCCTTTACCGATGAACTGACCGGCATGCCAAACCGCCGCCGGTTTTCGGAACTTTTGTCGCTCCATATCGGACGCGCCCGCCGGGTCGGACGCCCGCTGACGGTTGCGATGCTCGATATCGACAACTTCCAGCGCGTCAACAATGCCCTTGGCCATAACATCGGGGACGATGTGCTGGTCGAAGTATCACGCCGCATCAGCCGTGAACTTGGTCAGGATGCTGTTATCGCCCGCATCGGTGCCGACGAATTCGCCGCGATCCTTCCAAATGTGAACACCGAACAGGAAGCCGTCGGGATCGCAGAAAGTCTTCTGATGCGTCTTGGGGAAGCCCATCTGACCCGCAAGGGCGAAGACGTCTATCTTTCGGCAAGTATTGGCATTGCGTCCTTCCCCGAAGATGCCAATGACACCAGCAACATCATTCGTTGTGCCGAACTGGCAATGGTTCAGGCCAAGGAACAGGGACGTAACCGGGTCGGACTTTACAGCGTCAATCTGCACAGTCAAAAGGGCGCGGACCTTGCCCTTGAAACTGCCTTGCGCCGCGCGATCGACAACGAGGAACTCCATCTTGTCTATCAGCCGCAATTTGATGCAAAAACCGGCGAAATCGCTGGTGTCGAAGCCTTGCTGCGCTGGACAACGGCCGATGGCAAAACCATTCCGCCCTCGACCTTCATCCCGATTGCCGAGGAAATGGGTGTAATCGGCGAGTTGGGCCGCTGGGTTATTCGCACCGCCTGCAAGCAATTGGTCGCCTGGCGTCAGGAAGGCTTACATAACCTGCGCCTTGCGGTGAATGTCTCGGTTCAGCAGTTCTATGGATCGATGGATTTTGCCGAACAGCTTCGGGCCATCATCGTTGACAAGGGCGTCGCCGCCGACCGGTTGGAAATCGAAGTCACCGAAAGCCTGTTCATGCGCAATATCGACGATATGCGGACCAAATTACAGCGCCTGCGTGATCTTGGCGTGCGCATCGCACTTGATGATTTCGGGACCGGCTTTTCAAGCCTGAGTTATCTGCGCACATTGCCCTTTGATGTGATCAAGCTTGATCGCAGTTTTGTCTGGGACATCGAAGACGGCCCGGATGGTGAAACCTTGCCAATTACGATCATCAACATGGCGCGCAACCTTGGCAAAACCTGCGTTGCCGAAGGCGTCGAAAACCAGCATCAGCTTGACGTCCTGCGCAAGGCCGGATGTGACTTGATCCAGGGATATCTGCTGGGTCAACCGATGAGCGCAGAATCTGTTTCCAAGCTTGCCAAGGAAACCACCTTGTAGAACCAAAACGAACGGCAAACGACAAAAAAAGGGCGGGGAAATCCCCCGCCCTTTCGCATATGCCTATCGGCAAGTCTGACTTAGAAAACGCCAAGCCCCTTCAGCAGGATAAAGGCAATCGCCAGCGGTGCGACGAACTTGACGATCAAGCCCCACGCACCGATCCATACCGGCACAATTCCGTTATGTGCTGAGATTTCTTCCTGGGCCTTGCCCCAAACGATCCAGCCCACAAACAACGAGATCAACAAACCGCCAATCGGCAACAGCAGGCTTGAGCTGACAAAGTCCATCAGGTCAAAGAAGTTCTTGCCCCACAGGATTTCGACATCCGCCATGACCCCCATCGAAAGCGACGACGGAATACCAAGCAGAAAGATCACGAAACCAAGAACCACAGCCGCGGTTTTGCGATTGATCCCACGATCATCGACGAAATAGGCAACAACCACTTCAAGAATCGAAACCGCAGAGGTCAAAGCCGCAATCGCCAACAGCAGGAAGAACAGGAAGGCAAAGAACGAACCAAACGGCATCTGTGCGAACACAGCTGGCAGCGTGATAAAGGTCAGGCCCGGACCGGCACTCGGATCAAAGCCGAAGGCAAACACCGCCGGAAGAACCAGAAGACCGGCCAGAACAGCAACAGCCGAGTCCAGCAGGGTGACCCAACCGGCAGAACCCGGAAGGTTTTCTTTCTTCGCAAGGTAGGAGCCATAAGTGATCATTGCCCCCATCCCCAGCGACAACGAGAAGAAGGCCTGCGATAGTGCATCCGAAACCGTTGCCCAGGTCACTTTCGAAAAGTCCGGCGACAGCAGGAAGGCCACACCTTCCATGCCGCCCGGAAGCGTAACCGACCGTACGATCAGAACGATCAAAAGCGCAAACAGTGCTGGCATCAGGATTTTCGACGCGCGCTCGATACCGGCACCAACACCGGAAAGCACAACGAAAATGGTCAGCGCCATGAAGATCGCATGGAAAATCAACGGCGAGGTCGTATCACTGATGAAGCTGCCAAAGATATCGCCAAGGGCTGCCGGATCTTCGATCGAAAGCGCCCCGGTGACGGCCTTGATCATGTAGGACAGCGTCCAGCCGGCAACCACCGAATAAAACGACAAAATCATGAAGGCGGCAGCAACACCAAACAAACCAACGATCGGCCAAAGCCCACCCTTGAGTTTGGCAAACGCGCCAATCGCGTTCTTTTCCGACATGCGACCGATCACGAATTCGGCCAGCATGACCGAAATACCGATGGTAAAGACCAGCGCAAGATAGATCACCAAGAATGCGCCACCGCCATTCTCACCAGCCATATACGGGAACTTCCAGATGTTCCCCAGTCCGACAGCCGACCCGGCGGCCGCCAGAATAAATCCAAGGCGTGAGCCCCAGTGTTCGCGTTTCATCATTCGCTTGCAAACCTCGTATTGGACCGATCTTGCCAGATTAAGCTCCCACCAGCAGATCAGTTCCGCATTTTTCATTTAACGCAAAGGTCGTTTGTTCCTTTGCAATGGACAGCTCCCTAGAACTGGTTCCTATTGGTCCGCAGCTCATAGCATCAATCTTTGGAAATCTCCTTTCAAAGATCCAAGCAAACGCGCAAATATCTTCCACTTTACACCTACTGCTGATTTCAAGGCCTTGTGATTGGTCGGTGATGGTGGTTTTCAGGCATGATCAATGTCATGAAAAACCCTCGCCCCCTTTTAAGTGCGCTTGCACTGTTGCTCATGACCGTATCTTCACCCGCAAGGGCTGCTGAAAGTGTTTTGCCGCGCGCGGTCGTCGAACTTTACACATCCCAAGGATGCAACTCGTGCCCGCCCGCCGATCAGGTCCTGCACGATATGGCAGATCAGCATGATGATCTTTTGTTGCTGTCCTACCATGTTGATTACTGGAACTACCTTGGTTGGGAAGATCCGTTCTCCGACGCCCGATACAGCGAACGTCAACGCGACTATGCCAATCGCATGCGCGAACGTTATGTCTATACCCCGCAGGTCATCATCAATGGTGATCACGTGGTACGTGCCACCGCCAGACAGCAGATCGAAACCACCAGTACCACGGTTGCCCCGTTACGCGATCTTGCGGATATCCATCTAAGCACCATTGATCACACGCTTCCGGCAAAGGGCACTGTTTCCTTGCACGGTGTTGGCAAACCAAACCCGGGACAGATTTCGCAGATCTGGTTGATCGGCTTTGATCGCGAACATCAGCGCGATGTGCTTTCGGGCGAAAACGCTGGCAAGCGACTGGTGAATGCCAATGTCGTGCGCGACATGATCAGCCTTGGCCAATGGGATGGCACCAGTCAGCAAAAAATCCCGTTTACCATGAAAGCCGCCTATGACGGGGGGATCGCCGTCTTGATCCAGAACGGGCGTGGCGGCCCGATCATCGGTGCGTCCATGGTCCGTTTCGACGACTGATTCCCTGTTTGATCGTGAGTTTGGATTGATTTGAAACAATGCCAACCAGCCGATTGTCGGTTATTGCATGAATAATACGCTGTAACGCGTTATATCATGACGTGTTACAGAATGAATTTCAGACAATCTAACGGGTTATATGGCTGATTTTAGCGGTTCTGATCTGACCTGCCTCCGCGGCGAAAGACTGGTATTTGGCGGCCTGTCCTTTTCGGCCAAGTCCGGTGATGCCGTGATGCTTCGTGGTCGAAACGGTGCCGGGAAATCAAGCCTTTTACGCCTGATGGCAGGCCTTGTGGCACCGCGTTCTGGCGATCTTCGCTGGAACGGTGAAAACATCGCAGAGGATCGTACAGCCCATCATGCGCGCACCCATTATCTGGGTCATCAGGATGCGATCAAACCGGTTCTGACGGTGCGTGATAATTTGCGTTTGTGGGGTCAATTGCGCGGTGTTCGTGATCTGGAACCTGCAATTGACCGGGCGTTAACAGCCCTTCAAATCCATCATCTTGCGCGGGTTACCGGTCGGTATCTTTCAAGTGGCCAGAAACGACGCACCGCCCTTGCCCGCGTTCTGATCGGGCAAAGCGATCTTTGGTTGCTGGATGAACCCACCGTCGGGCTGGATCGCGAAAGCTGTGCTGAACTGGCCCAACTGATCACCGAATTTCGTAGCCGCGGTGGCATTGTGGTCTATTCAACCCATATCGACCTTGATGTCGAAAACCCGACCATTCTCGATCTTGATGATTTTGCCATCCCGATGGTCGAATGGCTGGCCGAGCAGGACGAACTAGAAGACATGGCGCCGACAAAGCGCGCAGCATCATCGCAGGAGGCCGCGCAATGAACGGTTTTGTGGCCATCCTGCAACGCGATCTCCGCCTTGCCCTGCGGCAGGGTGCGGATTCCGTGATGGTCGTGGCGTTCTTTATCGTTACCACCACGCTGTTCCCGTTCGGTGTCGGGCCGGAAGTCAATATTCTGGCACGTATCGCATCGGGGGTGATCTGGGTCTCTGCCCTGCTGGCAGCCATGCTGTCACTCGAACGCGTGTTTCAGGCCGATTACGAAGACGGAACGCTTGAACTTCTGACACTATCGCCGGTGTCACTCGAACTTCTGATCCTGGGCAAGGTGCTTGCGCATTGGCTGACAACCGGGCTTCCGTTGATTATTGCAGCCCCCCTGATGGCGGTGATGCTCAACATGGATCAGGACGGTTTTGTCACTTTGATGATCGCCATGTTGCTTGGCACACCGGCACTGAGCCTTATCGGGGCAATTGGCGCAGCACTCATACTTGGCGCGCGACGTGGCGGAGTTCTTGTATCACTTCTAGTTTTACCACTATATATTCCGGTACTGATATTCGGGGCCGGTGCAGTTGAGGCGGCCCTGCTTGGAATTTCGGCGACTGCACAATTACAGATCATGGCCGCCATCCTGCTTTTGACATTGGCAGCCGCACCCTTTGCCACCGCCCATGCCGTACGCCAGGCCATGGAATAGAACAACAAGACGACGAGACGGGATGACCCTTTGCGGATTTCCGCACCAAGGATAAGAAAAATGCATCGCTTTGCTAAACCAAGTGTGTTTTTGAAATTTACAGCCCCGATCCTGCCGTGGCTGTCGGCTCTGACCGTGATCCTGATCGCGGCCGGGCTCTATTTTTCCCTGATCGGATCGCCGGTTGATTACCAGCAAGGCCACACCGTGCGGATCATGTATATCCATGTCCCGGCCGCATGGATGGGGCTGTTTTGTTATGTCGGCATGGCGATTTGTGGCGCGATGAGCCTGATCTGGAAACACCCGTTGGCGGATATCTGCGCGCGCGCCACCGCACCGGTTGGCGCGACCTTTACCGCCCTTTGCCTGATTACCGGATCGCTGTGGGGCGAACCGATGTGGGGCACCTGGTGGGTTTGGGATGCCCGTCTGACATCGATGCTGATCCTGTTGTTCCTGTATCTCGGTTACATGGCGCTGGTGAATGCCTTTGACGATCCGGAACGCGGATCAAAGGCCGGATCGGCTCTGGCTCTTGTCGGTGCGGTCAATGTGCCGATTGTCAAATTTTCGGTCGACTGGTGGAATACACTGCATCAACCGGCATCGATCGTGCGCATGGATGGCCCGGCCGTCGATCCGAGCATGCAATTGCCGCTTGCCCTGATGATCCTTGGTTTCACCTGCTATTACTTCGTTGTTCTGATCCTGCGGGTTCGACTGGAACTGAATGAACGACGCATTCGTGCCCTGCATCTGTCAGGCATGTTTGAAGATCCCGAAACCCCGACATCGGCAAAAGAACAAGCCTATGAAGCGGGTCACAATGCGGAGGCCAAGCAATGAGTGAATTCTTCTCAATGGGCGGCTATGGCGGCTATATCTGGGCAAGTTACGGCGTTACCGCCCTTGCCATGATCGTTTTGCTGATAGCAACGCTACGCGGTTTACGCAGCAGCCGGATCGAGCGCGAACAGCTTGAAGCGGTTTTGCAATCACGGCGCCCTCGCCGCACCAAAAAGAACCAACAGGCATCCTGAACGGAGAACGACTGTGTCACTTTCCCGCGCAAAAATCCGTAAACGCCAACGCATGTATGTCATCGGGGCCATCTTGCTCGCGGTTGGCAGTGCTGCGGCCCTGATGCTAACGGCATTTGAAGATTCTGTGGTGTTCTTCTTCAGCCCAACCGAAATCGCCGAAAAATCACCGATTGACCCAGATCAGCGTTTGCGGATTGGCGGCCTTGTGGTTGAAGGGTCGGTTGCAAAACAGGATGATGGACAAACCATTGCCTTCGTCGTCACTGATATGGCCGAAAGTGTGCCGGTTTCCTATCGCGGGATTTTGCCCGATCTGTTTCGCGAAGGTCAGGGCGTCGTCGCCGAAGGCCACATGAACAGCGATGGCACTTTTGTCGCATCCGAAGTTCTGGCCAAGCATGATGAAAACTACATGCCCCCCGAAGTCGCCGAATCGCTTAAGAAAAGCGGCTATTGGGAAGAAATCGAAGCCAAGAACGCCGAACAAATGCGCAATTAAGCCACATTCTGCCGCCATAAAGCCCGACCATACGCGCAAGAAAAACATAGCCGCGACCATTGCCCCTTGATCTGTACCCGACCGATCGGGCAATAGGGCGCAGGGGAACTATTGGGGAAGTCATAGACGCACATGTTTGCAGAGTTAGGACATTTTGCCCTGCTGCTGATGGTGGTCACGGGAATTGGACAAGCGGTTCTGTTCAGCCCGCTTTGGCTACGTGCATCGTTGCGCATGCTCACCCCACACAGGGCTTCTGCCACACCGGCAGGCAGCCCCACCTTTTCCGATGACGATGATAATGACGGTACCTTCGGGCAGGCCGCGGTAAAACCGGCCAGTCTGTTTCTTTTGCCTGCGGTCATTCTGGTACTTGGCCTTCTGGCCGAGGGGGCGTTGATCAATGCCTTTATCGTCAGTGACTTCACCCTGCCCATCGTCTCGAATGTCAGTCACTCATCGACCCCATTGCTTTATCGCATCGGGGCGGCCTTTACCCCCGATGGCGGGGCCATGCTGCTCTGGCTTCTGACCCTTTCACTGGTCAATCTTCTGATTGCCATCCAGCTGCGCAGTTCTGCTGCCATCTGTACGGATCGCTTTGCGCGTAATGCGCTTTCCGTTCTTGGCGCATTGATCGCAATTCTTGGTGTCGTGACACTGATTGATGCCGACCCGTTCCTGCGTGTCACTGTTGCGCCGCTTGATGGTCGGGGCATGAACCCGCAAAGCCAAGACCTTCTTAAAGTCCTGCGCGAACCGTTCCTTTATCTTGGTCTGGCGGGGCTTGCCAGTATCTTTGCCATGACACTGGCCGGGTTGCTTGACCGCAAGATTGACCGCCGGTTTGCCGAAACCACGCGATCCTGGACCATCATTTCGTGGGTCTGCCTTGGCACCGCAATTGCGATCAATGCCTATCGCTCCTACAGCGAGCAGGCATGGGGCGGCTGGTGGTACTGGGACACGGCGGAAAACAGCCTTCTTTTGCCATGGTTGCTGGCAACCGCCCTTTTGCATTGCCGGGCCGTTCTGGAAAAAACCGAAACGCTGCGCGCCTGGACAGCCTTTCTGGGCATCACGACGCTTGCGGTGGGATGGTTCGGGGTTTACCTGACCCGATCGGATCTGTTTGCGCCCCTGCCCGAAACACAGCTTCTGCCAATTGACAGCACCGGACTTCTGGTTGCGTTTTGTCTGGTGTTTGCGGTCGCCTATTACCTGTTTTGGCGCTCTGTCGATCAGATGGGCGATGGTCGCGGTTTTGATGTCATTTCGCGCGAAAGTGCGATGTTCCTCAACAGCGTGATGTTATCGCTGGTTGCTGCTGTCGTTCTGATCGGAACGATTTATCCACTGGTTTTGCAATGGATTACGGGCGATCCGATCACGGTCGGTGCGCCGTTCTATGTCAAAGCTCTGATCCCGATTGTTCTGCCCTTGCTGTTTTTGATGGCCTTTGCCCCGGCACTGCGCTGGCGACAAGATGAAGTCTGGATGATCGGGCGGCGCATGAAGCTTGCAGCCATCCTGTCGCTCATCACGGTGCTGTTCGTTTCCATCCGCTTTATCGATCTGTCACCCGCACCGCTGATCGGTATCGGTCTTGCCGGTTGGGTTCTGACCGCGTCGCTAAGTGATCTGTGGGCGCGGCTTTGGCGCCACCCTGAATATGGCGAAAGCAAATATCGCAATCTGCAACTTCTGGGGCCACGCTATATCAGCATGACCCTTTCCCATATCGGCCTTGCAATCCTGATTGCCGGTGGATCGGCCAGCAGCATCTGGGAAGAACAGGTTGTTGTCTCTGCCCGTGCCGGACAAAGTATTCAGGCAGGCCCCTATAACCTGCAATATGAAGGTGTCTCGCTTCTGGCCGGTGAAAACTATGCCACCCGTCAGGCGACCTTTATCCTGTATCGGCACTCCCTGCCTGTCACCGAACTGTTCCCTGAAATTCGCTATTACCCGATCCGTGGCGTTGAAACCCGTGAAGCCGATATCTGGCATGGTCGCGATGGCGATCTGCATGTCTCGATCGGTGACCGTGATGATGACGGTGGCCGGGTGGTAACAGTTCATTATTTGCCCATGATGCCCTGGGTCTGGGGTGGCATGTTATTGATGTTGATCGGTGGATGTTTCAGCATCCTCACGCGCGTAATCCTGCGCTTCAAGAAGACTGGAGTTCCCGCTTCATGAGATTTTCGATCGCTGTCATTCCGCTGGTTTTGTTTGCCGCACTGGCCGGGGTGTTCTTGTTAAACATCGACAAGGATGCATCGGTTGTGCCATCGGTCCTGATCGATAAACCGGCACCGGAATTCTCGCTGCCGCCGCTGCCGGGCCGGGACAAGGGCCTGTCGCGTGCGGATCTGACCAAGGGCGAGGTATCGGTTCTGAACGTCTTTGCAAGCTGGTGCGTCCCGTGCCGCGCAGAACATCCGCTGATCAAACGCCTGTCACGCGAAGCCGCCGTTCCGGTCTATGGTCTGAATTACAAGGAAAAGGATCCCGAGGACGGCGTGAAATGGCTGGCCGAACTTGGCGATCCCTATGCCGCTGTCGGCATGGATCTGTCGGGCCGGACCGGCATTGATTTTGGTGTCTATGGCGTTCCGGAAACCTTCATCATCGATGGCACCGGCCAAATCAGATACAAGCATGTCGGGCCGGTTACGGTCGAAGTCCTTGAAAAGGTCCTGCTGCCGAAAATCGCGGAGTTAAAGGGATGATAAGCCGCTTCAAACTTGTTTTTGGCGCACTTGCCATTCTGGTTCCGGTCATTGCATCGAACCCGGCATTTGCGGTCAACCCCGATGAAATGCTGTCCAACCCGGTTCTTGAAGAACGCGCGCGCGAAATCAGCAAGGAACTGCGCTGCCTTGTCTGTCAAAACCAGTCGATTGATGATTCTGATGCCGAACTGGCGCGTGATCTGCGCGTGCTGGTGCGTGAACGCCTTGTTGCCGGCGACGACAACGAAGAGGTCATTGACTATATCGTTGCGCGTTATGGCGACTACGTCCTTTTGAACCCGCCGCTAAAGCCGGAAACCTATATTCTGTGGGCAAGCCCGGCTGTTCTGGTGGTGCTGGCTTTGCTGGCGGTCTTTGCATTCTATCGCCGCAAGCAGCGCGAAGGTTCCCCTGCATCCGCATCCCTGTCAAAAGATGAACAGGACCGTCTGGACGAACTTCTTGGCACTTCAAATGATGACGGCAAGTCCTGATGAAACGTGATCGCCTGACATATCGTCAACCGGTCGGAGGTTTCGCGTGATCTGGGTTGGCTTGACGGTTCTGGCAGTTCTGGCGGGTTCTGCACTCTATGCAAGCCTGCCGAAATCCGACGGGCACGGATCGCGTGCGCGCCGTGTGACGTTTGCCTCACTGCCGGTCATCGCGGCACTGGGTCTTTATGCGATCATTGGCAGCCCAACCCTGCCATCGCGGCCCTATGCAGACCGTGCAGGTGAACGCAACCTGGCCGCGGCCGCGGCCGTTGCCGACAACGCCACCGACCCGGATTTTAAAACCGATCAACAGATCAGGCGTTTGCTTAATCAGATTGTCGTCTCGCTTGAGGTAAACCCGCGCAATCTTCAAGGCTGGGTCGCCTTGGCGCGTGGATCGCTGCGCCTTGGCAATATTGAGCGCGCCGTTGCCGCCTTTGCGCAGGCCTACGCCCTTTCGGGTCACAATCCGTTGCTTGCCATTGAATATGCCGATACCCGCATTACCGCCCAGGATGGCCAGATCGACAGTACTTCACGCGATCTTGTGCTTCATGCCCTGGGGCAAATGCCCAACCATCTGTTGGCACGCTACTATTATGGCATGATGCTGAAACAAAATGGTAAATCCGATCAGGCGCTTCGCGTGCTTAGCGACCTTTACCGCGACCTACCCAAGGACGACCCGCTTGGCAATGCCACCGAAAGCGAAATCAAGGCCCTGCAATCCAGTGCCGATGCCGTAATCAGCGCCGACTAGTCTGGATAACGGCATTAAGCCGCAAACAGGTAAAGCACCCCAAGCAACACTGCGACGATCAGAACCAATGTCCCGCCAAGCGCCATCAGCTTGATGATCGGATGAAGATTATCAAGTTCGCCCCGCTGCGGCGCATTCTTGGCGCCATTTGCCGATGATTGCCCCTCGTTAAACCGTCGCAACGCTTCTTCGCCACTCATGGGCGGCATCTTGATACGATCAAGGACCGTCCCCTGATCGGGGCGACGGTCCTTGTCATTTGATGGGTGCTTTTGCGGGGTGTCGCCGTTACTGGCTGTCATCGCAGATGATTGTGCTTAACGCTGGGCCGTCAGGCCGCGATCATTTTCCTGATCCTGCGGCTGATAGGTTGGCCATTCACCGGCGGCTAGAAGATCAAGCGACGGCGTTTCCTGACCGAACCGCGAACGATACATCCAAAGGTTTGCCATTACGCGTTCGATGAACAGTCGGGTTTCACGCGACGGAATGCTTTCGATGAAATACAGCGGATCGACATTGTCCTTAAGCGCCTTCTGCCAGCGACCAAGATTGCCAATGCCACCATTATAGGCTGCCATCAATTGCAAGAAGCCGTTATCAACGCCATTCTGTTCAAGAAGGTGATCAACGTATTTCTGCCCCAGCGACAGGTTGATTTCCGGCTGATACAGCTCGGCACGCTTTTCACCCCGGTAACGGGTATTGCCGATATAGCTTGCCGTTGCCGGCATCAGTTGCATCAAACCACGCGCACCGGCATGACTGCGGGCGTCGGTATTGAAACCTGATTCCTGACGCATAAAGGCATAAATCACCGCCCGGTCAACTTCGTAACCACCTTCCGGCTCCCACGGCGGGACCGGATAAAGCGCGTTTACAAACACATCACCTGTCTTCTGGGCGATATAGCTGCCAAGGCGCATGGTCAGCGATGCAAAGTTGGCGGTATCGGTCAGCGCAAGAACTGCACGGCGCAGAGAATCATCATCTTTTGCCGCAGCCTTGCGCAATTCGCGTTCGGCTTCATCGCGCTGCCCGATCTGCAACAGCGAAAGTGCACGACGCCCATGCGGATCAAGCTTCAGCTTGTTGGCACGGTTTTCATCAAGCTCAAGGCTGTCCCAGTCAAAGACATCATCACGGCCAAGGGCGCGCATCGCCAACTGACCATAGAACGAGCGCGGATACTCCGCCGCACGGTTCAACATGGCATCGGCCTCTTCGAACCGGCCTGCGGCCAGATCAATACGCCCTGCCCAGAACGCACCGGCGGTCCGGGTCCAGCTTGATGCATATTTATTGGTGCTCAGCGCTGCGAAATGGGCGTGCGATTCATCCATCTTGCCCAGACGCCAGGCGGTCAAGCCCGCCGTCCAATGCGCCTGCGGCAGGTACTTGCCCGAACGCTTTGCCGCTTCACCGGCATATTTCAACGCAAGATCCGGTTTGCCAAAGTAATAGTAACCAGATGCAATTGCCGCCTTGGCGTGGTCCTGCTCATAGGCATCAAAAAGACGCTGCGCTTCGTCACTTTCAAGAACTTCCAGCGCGCCGGTCGGCCAGCCACTGCCGATGCGATGGCGAATACGACTTTTCAGGGTCGCGATGCGTGAACGTTGCTTGGACGACAGCTTCTTGGACGACTTGTGATAATAGGGCGTGATGTTCTCGTAATCATAACCGGCACCCGAAACATAGCTGCCCACAGGCTTCTTCGGATAATTGGCCGATCCGCGACGTGTCAGCGCAAGTTTGTAGATGCGCGGCGCCTGCGGATGATCGGCATAGCTGGCAAGCCAGTCTTTTAGTTCCTTGTAACGCGAACGGTAGGCCGTCGGATGCAGATAACGCTGCGCCATCACGTGCCCCATCAGGACATCATCAGACAGGCGCGAAATCAGGCGGTCGGCATCTTGCCAACGGCCCTGTTCCTGAACGGCAAAAATCTGTTCGTAAAGTTCGGCGTCACGTTCGGAAAGTGGCTTGGGGATTACGGTCGAAAGCGCGTCATCCAGAACCGGGCTGCCAAGGGCCGCCTGTTCCTGCGTGCTGGAAACAGCAGGTGACGTGGCCCCCATGATGGTCATGGTGCCAAGAAACGCGAAGAATAGGCCCTGCCTTAAGGTGCTTTTGACACCCGGCAGGCGTGTTCTTATTGCTTCGATCAAAATTAGTTTCCCCAACGAGACTTGTTTTCAAGCCGCGTGTTTATCCCGAAGCAGTTTGGTCTCGCAACCCGTTGCCTGCGGTGTTCCCCCTCGTGCAACGGCGTCCCTTATAGCAGCAAACAGCCAAACCGCGAAATCATTTATCTGGAATCAAGCACTTGGCCCACACCAGATTACGCACCCCGAACGCATGCATATCTCCCATGCATACAGTCAGTTTATCGCCAATTCCTTAAAGCTTTTGTGCGATCGCGCGCAAATCACGCCAGGCAAGGCGTTTTTGTTCCGGCGTGCGCAGAAGATAAGCCGGATGGAACATCGCGGTCAGGTCGGCCTTTTTGCCATCGGCAAAGGAAACTTCCTTCCACGTGCCGCGCAAACGCGTGATCCCGCGATCTTCTTCCATCAGGGTCTTGGCCGAACTGCCGCCAAGACACACCACAACCTTGGGCCCGATCAGCTCGAGATGTCGGCGCACAAACGGTTCACAGACTGCGACTTCGGCTGTGGTCGGCTGGCGGTTTCCCGGTGGCCGCCATGGCAGGATATTGGTGATGTAAACTTCTTCACGCGCCAGGCCGATGGATCGCAACATGGCATCAAGCAACTTGCCACTTGGCCCGACGAACGGCAGTCCCTGACGGTCCTCTTCGGCACCGGGCGCTTCTCCGACCAACACCAGCTTGGCCTCGACATTACCGGTGCCAAAAACGGTATTGCTTGCGGACTTCTTAAGGGCACAGCCTTCAAACTTTTCAATCGCTGCCTTGAGTTCCTCAAGACTGTTTGCCGCGGCCGCCGCATCCCGTGCGGACTGGCGTGCTTCATGCGGCGTGTCAGACAGTAAAAACCCACCATCCGCGCCAGCAGGGATTGGTGCCGGGCCGTTGCCAGAAGCCTGTGCCGGACGGGCCGACGCCCCTGCCGGACGTTGCGGGTTGGTGCCAGCATTTGCGCCAAAGCCCGGCCGGTTGGCCGCGTTCTGACGCAGGCTTTCGGACGCCTTGAAACGGTCAAGCGGCTCGTCGGCAATGGCCTCGTCCGCGCCCATTTCAAATTGCCAGACAAGGGCCTCGAACGGGTCGAGATTATTTACATCAAAGTCTGTAATTGGTTTGCTCATCTACACTAAGGCGATGTATGTTGCACCGCGAACGGGATCGCGGCTGCTGCTTGGGACGACCTTATACGATTTTGGGTCCTTTGTGCCAGAGTACAAACGCGACACCGTTCGTGACTATGGATTGTCAACTGATCCCATGATCGGTATAGCTGTATTCATAGAGAATTATGAGAGAATTCAGGGCTTGGGCGAGACTCTGAACGGTGAATACCGGCTCACGGCCAACGAACGGAAACAGTTCGATACGGTCGCCAGCCAAAGGAGAGAGGCCAAATGGAACGGGAATCCATGGAATTTGACGTGGTCGTTGTTGGCGCCGGTGTATCCGGTCTGTCAGCGGCCATCAAGCTGATGCAACTCGCCCAGGAACAGGAAAAAGAAATCACCGTCTGTGTGGTTGAAAAAGGTTCCGAGGTCGGCGCACACACCCTTTCTGGGGCCGTGATGGAGCCGCGCTCGATCAATGAACTTTTCCCGGACTGGAAAGAACGCGGCGCACCGCTGAACGTGCCGGCTGGCGAAGACCAGTTCATGATGCTCAGCGAAACTGGCGCTAAAAAGCTGCCGACCCCGCCGCAAATGCACAACAAGGGCAACTATATCGTAAGCCTTGGCAATGTCTGCCGCTGGCTTGGCGAACAGGCAGAGGCCCTTGGTGTTGAAGTTTATCCGGGCTTTGCCGCCGCCGAAGTTCTGTTTAACGAAGACGGATCGGTCAAGGGTATCGCCACCGGTGATATGGGCCTGCAACGCGATGGCACGCCGGGCCCGAACCACGAACCGGGTATGGAACTGCATGCCAAATACACCTTCTTTGCCGAAGGGTGCCGTGGATCGCTGTCCGAACAGCTGATCAAGAAATTTGATCTGCGCAAAAATTCCGATCCGCAAACCTATGGCATCGGCATCAAGGAACTTTGGGAAGTTGATCCCGAAGTCCACAAGGAAGGCCTGATCCAGCACACCGTTGGCTGGCCACTTGATAAGGACACCTACGGCGGGTCGTTCCTCTATCACCTTGATAACAATCAGGTGGTTGTCGGTTTTGTCATCGGCCTGGATTACGAAAACCCGCATCTCAGCCCGTTTGATGAATTCCAGCGTTTCAAGACGCACCCGGAAATCCGCAAGATTTTCGAAAATGGCCGCCGCATTTCCTATGGCGCGCGTGCGCTGAACGAAGGCGGTTTCCAGTCGATCCCCGATCTTGTCTTCCCGGGCGGTTGCCTGATCGGCTGTTCGGCGGGCTTTATGAACGTGCCGAAAATCAAGGGTTCGCACACCGCGATGAAGACCGGCATGCTGGCCGCCGAGGCCGCGTTTGAGGCCCTGACGGCCGACGAAACGCCTGCACAGATGGACAGCTACCCGCAGCGTCTGAAAGACAGCTGGGTCTATCCGGAACTGCACAAGGTGCGTAACATCCGTCCGAGCTTCGCCAAGTGGGGCTTCTGGGGCGGCATGGCCTATAGCGCGGTCGACACCTATCTGTTCGGCGGCAAGGCACCATGGACCTTTAAAAACCATGCGGATCACGCCTGCCTGAAACCGGCAAGCGAAATGCCAAAGATCGACTATCCGAAACCGGATGGCAAAATCAGCTTCGACAAGCTGTCATCGGTCTTCCTGTCAAACACCAACCACAGCGAAGATCAGCCGATCCACCTGACGCTGAAAGATGCAAGTGTTCCGGTAAACACCAACCTTGCCGTCTATGACGGGCCAGAGGCACGTTTCTGCCCGGCCGGTGTCTATGAATTCGTCGAAGACGAAGACAATGGCGGCAAGCGTCTGCAGATCAACGCGCAGAATTGCGTGCATTGCAAAACCTGCGACATAAAGGACCCGACCCAGAACATCGTCTGGGTCGTGCCCGAAGGTGGCGGCGGACCTAACTACCCGAACATGTAAGCCTTTTTGGCTTTCCTCATACAAATAAGGGCCGCTTCTTGCGGCCCTTATTATTTAGTCTGATGATTTGATCACTTGGTCATTTGATCATTTAATCATTTAATCATTCTGGCGCATAGCCAAAGGCAACCGGCGGGTTTGCTGCGGTTTCGGTCCAGATACTTTTGGGCTGCATATATTCCATCAAGCCTTCCTTGCCGCTGGATCGGCCATAGCCACTCTGTCCAAACCCGCCAAATGGCGACATGACATTGATGGTCTTATAGCTGTTAATCCAGAACGTCCCGGCCCGCACATTGGCGGCCACCCGGTGCGCGCGATCCACCGCGCCAGTCCACACCGCACCGGCCAGGCCAAATTTGCTGTCGTTGGCGATGGCAATGGCTTCGGCCTCGTCCTCAAACGGAATGACCGAAACGACCGGTCCAAAGATTTCGTCACGCGCAATCGACATATCGTTGCGGACATTGCCAAGAACCGTCGGACGCAAGAAATACCCATCGGCAAAAGCGCCCCCATCCGGGCGGACACCACCTGCAAGAATATCGGCCCCTTCGGCACGCCCCGCCGCGATCAGGCGATTTACCGTCTGGTACTGGGCATCATTGTTGATCGGGCCAATCTGGGTTGCGCTATCAAGCGGATCGCCCACAGGAATATGATTGGCACCCGTAACCAGCATTTCCTGGAACTGATCCAGCACGGAACGCTGGACCAACAGGCGCGAACCGGCAACACAGCTTTGCCCGGCTCCGCTAAAGATCGCGGCCTGCGCGCCAGTCACGGCACGCTTAAGATCGGCATCTTCGAACACGATATTTGCCGACTTGCCGCCAAGCTCAAGAACACAAGGCACGATATTCTGGGCGGCTTGGGCCGCGATAACAGAACCGGTTTTGGGCGATCCGACGAAGACGACCTTGCGGGTGGCATCGTGGGTTGTCGCCGCAACACCCGTGATATGGCCCAATCCTGCCAGTACGGAAATCACCCCATCAGGCAAGCCCGCCTTTTGCGACAAAACGCCAAGCGCAACAGAGGTCAGCGGCGTCATTTCCGACGGTTTAAGAACCGCTGCATTGCCCGCACACAAGGCCGGGGCCAACTGCCAACCTGCCGTAAAGATCGGCGCGTTCCAGGGCGTTATTTGCGTAACAACGCCATATGGCTCAGGACGGGTATAGTTCAGATGGCTGGTCGGGACCGGGATAACATCGCCATGAAGCTTGTCCGCCCAACCGGCATAATATTCAAACATCTCGGCGACTTTAAGCACCTCGACCCGCGTATCGCGGATCGGCTTACCGGCAGAAACGCATTCCAGAAGTGCCAGTTGTTCAAGATGATCGCGGACCTGGGCACCGATTTTCCAGAGAATACGGCCACGTTCGGCTGCCGTCATCGCCCACCAGACACGCTGTCCGGCAACCGCCGCCTTCATAGCGGCATCCACGACCTCGCCACCGGCATCCTTAAAGGTCAAAAACGCCTTGCCGGTTGCAGGATCGATCAATTCAATATCATCGCCGTTGCCCGGCATGATCGCACCATTGACCCAACTGCCAACAACACCATCCGCAAAGAACGGTGCCATGGCCTTGGTATAGTTACGGGCCATGAGGGTATCTGCGCTGCTCATTTTCATTCTCCTGCCTTGGCGGTCTCGGTGTTTGCAGTCAATTCGGTGATGCGATTGAAATCCATGTCATCGGAGAGCGCCGCCGCACTGTCCTGCCAAATCTGTCCCGCCAGTTGACTGACCGGAAGCGCCACGTCCTTTTGCGATGCCAAGGCCATGGCAAGGCGCATGTCCTTGCGCATCAACCCCATGGTAAAACCACTATCAAACTGCCCGGAAAGAACCCATTTCGGATAATTGACTTCGCTAACAGCACTGCGCCCCGAACCGGCGTTAAGTGCGGAGATCAGGTAGTTGGTATCCACCCCGGCCGCCTTGCCCAGTGCGACTGCTTCGCGCATGGTCAAAAGATGGGTCGCAACAAGCATGTTGTTGATAATTTTGACTGCGTGGCCGGCACCTACCGGGCCAACATGGGTAATCTTGCCACCCAGAACTGAAAGGATCGGCATCGCCTTGGCAAAACCGGCATCATCGCCGCCAACCATCATGGTCAATTGCCCACTATTGGCCCCAGCCGGGCCACCACTGACCGGCGCATCAATCAGCACATGACCGATCACACGCAAAGCCGCGTCAAGTTCACGGGTCACATCGGGTTCAGACGTTGTCGTATCAATGATCAGGCGCGGCGCAAGACCACAAGATGCAAGGCCACTATCCCCGGTCAGAACGGTTTGCACGTGGCGTGCTGTCGGCAAGGAAAGGATGATGGTCTCACAGGCGCTAAAAAGTTCCTGCTGGGTGGCAACGATGGTCACACCATCGCGCGCAGCATCCGCCTGGCGTTCGACGGAAAGGTCAAACCCGGTTACCGCGTGGCCCTCGCGCAAAAGTGTGCGCGCCATACCAAGTCCCATATTTCCAAGCCCAATGACCCCGACGGTTCCGGTGTCATTGATGTGTGTTTGTGTCACGATTGCTGCCTCTTTGCTGCTTTGGGGTCGTTACGCGCTGTATCAAAGGTGACAATCTTCGCCTTTGAACGCCCTTTTCCGCCCTTTTCTGTTTTGATTTCCTGATCAACTTCCGGCGGAAGCACCGCTGTTTCAAGATCAATTGCCGGAACATGTTGTTGCCGAAACAGCAACAGATATGCTCTGATTACGACATCGCCCCACAATTCGAAGCCCCGATATGAAGATCGATGACAAACCTCTCCGTTATTTTTTGGCTGTTTTCGAAGCCGGCTCGATCCGGACTGCTGCCGAGAACTTACGTATTGCCCCCTCGGCGATCAGTCGACAGATCTCAAGCCTTGAGGCGCATCTCAATACGCTTTTGATGGAACGCACCAAACGCGGGATCATCTTTACCGAAACGGGGCATATGGTTGCGGCGCATGCACGCAAGCGTATTGAAATCGACGAAGCATTTGCGGTTGATCTGGCCGCCGCCCGTGGCGCCATTGCCGGGACGGTGCGCATCGCGACCGGGGAGGGCTTTGTTGTCGATCTTGTTAATCACGTGATCCGCCCGCTGCGCGACGAGTTCCCCGATATTCGGCTTGAAGTCGATGTTGCCGGAACCGAAAAGATCACCCATGGCATTCTGCGCGATGACTATGATCTGGGGCTGGTTTTCAACCCGCCGCGCACGCCAGAGCTTGAATTACTTGCCGAAAACCACAGCCCGCTTTGCGTGCTGGTCCCGCCGGAATTTGCCCTTGCCTCCAAGCAAAGCTGCAAACTGAATGAAACGCTGAATTATCCGGCCGCCTTGCTGGATCAGAATTTCGGGGTGTCCAAACTTTTGGCAAATGCCGATCCGGGAAATCGCGTGGCGCGGGATGCTTTTCTGACCGCCGATTCGATCAATGTAGCCATTCACTTTGTCCTGTCGGGGGGCGGTATTACCTATCTGCCTGCGTTTGCGGTATCACGACAACTACGCAGAGGCGAAGTCGTTGCCATCCCGATGACCGATCCCTTCCTGGCGCGTGTTCCTTCACACTTGCTGGTGCGCAAGGAGCGCCCCAAAACCGCCGCGGTGCGGGCGGTTACAGGCATGATCCGCGATCAGATGGAGGCATTTGGCTCCGCCTGGTATCCCGAAGAACACGAATAACCTTGCGTGACCTGTTGCCATTTCGGCAACAGAAGCATCCCAAAATGGCACTTGCCCATGAATCGGCATGTTCCCATTCTCGGTCGGAAATTCCGGATCTAAAAATGGCAAAACGATGAATTTTGCGTCGCCGGATTTTACAGGGATGACAAGGCGCGTTTGGTTTCCCGCAATAATGGGAAAGGTGTCCTTGCGTCGTAAACGCCACTGTCTGTCAAGGAGACTGGGAAATGAATGCGCTTCGGGGACAAATGGGGCTATGGAAGCTCCATTTAGCCGTTATCATCATTGGGGCTATCGCCGAGCTGATCGGCATCCGCAAAATTCCTTTGGGAATTGGAGCAATCCTTCTGTTGCCGCTGCTTTATGCCTTTATCATGGCAGCCCTTATGAATCCGAATGTCATGCCGAAATTTGGCAAGTTCATCGGTGAAAAAGAAGTCAAGGCGGCCTCACCGCTGATCGTCATTGCTATCATGCCGTTCATCGCCAAATTCGGAACCACCATCGGCCCGGCAATCGAAACCATCATCGAAGCGGGTCCTGCGCTGTTGCTGCAGGAACTCGGGAACCTCGGCACGATTGTTCTGGCATTCCCGCTTGCGGTTTGGGGCCTGAAAATGGGCCGCGAGGCCATTGGTGCGACCTTCTCGATCGCACGTGAACCGAACCTTGCCATCATTGCCGACCGTTACACGCTTAAAAGCCCGGAAGGTGCGGGTGTCATGGGCGTCTATGTGATCGGCACACTTTTCGGCACCTTCATTTTCGCCATTCTGGCGTCACTGTTTGCCAGCATTGATGTTTTTGATCCGCGCGCGCTTGCAATGGCATGCGGGATCGGCAGCGGTTCAATGATGGCGGCCTGCACTGGTGCGCTGACGGAAGTTGTCCCTTCCATGAAGGACGAAATCCTTGCACTTGCCGGGGCGAGCAACCTTTTGACCTATGCAACGGGTCTTTATGCCGGACTGTTTATTGCTCTTCCGATCGTTGAAAAACTCTATAACGCGACGGCTGGTAAGCGTGACCTTGCCGCTGCTGACAACAAGGGGGCTTGATCATGTCTGATAGCGTTGTTGCAAAAGAAACCACCCGCCCGAAAATTGACCTTGTCGATCATGCCGTCGTCCTGATCATTGTCTGCCTTGTCGGACTGGTGATGAACACAGTCGGACCGGCGATACCGTTGATGGACGGATTTATGGGCATGATCGTGATCTATTTGATCTCGATGGTTGGCCTTATCCTGACCCGCTTTGCGCCGTTCTATCTGCCAAGCGTTGCATGGATTTCGTTGGTCGGCATTGTCGCGACCCTTCCCTGGACCCCGGGTTCGGAATGGATCGTCGCACAGGCCAAGTCGGTTAACTTCCTGGCCCTTGCAACCCCGGCGCTTGCCTATGCCGGCTTTGCGATTGCCAAAAAGGAAATCGAAGTTGCCAAACATTCCGGCTGGAAACTGGCACTGGTTGCCTGCCTTGTATTCCTTGGCACCTATGCCGGTTCGGTTCTTGTTGCCGAAGCGATCCTGAAACTTCAGGGTATCTGATCACATCGCGTAACCGGGACCATCTGAAACATGGTGGTCCCGGTGTTAAGTTACCGGGTTCACGCCCGCACATATCATCCAAAATCGAGTATGCAGATGACTGTCCCTTCTTGCTCCCTTCATCCTCGCGCCACCGAACTTGTCGATGAATTCATCAGTTGGCGTCACCATCTGCATGCTCACCCTGAAACCGCATTTGAAGAAAACCTGACCAGTGCCTTTGTTGCAGAAAAGCTGAAATCCTTTGGCTTGGAGGTCAAGACCGGGATCGCCAAGACAGGCGTTGTCGCAACCCTGCATGGCAACAAAGGGCCGGGAAAGCGGATCGGGCTTCGCGCCGACATGGATGCGCTTGATATCCATGAAACAACCAATTTGCCTTATGCGTCAAAACATCCGGGAAAAATGCATGCCTGTGGTCATGATGGCCATATGACCATGCTGCTTGGTGCCGCCAAAATACTTGCTGAAAACCCGGATTTTGCCGGAACGGTTGATTTCATTTTCCAGCCTGCCGAAGAAAACGAAGGCGGCGGACGGGAAATGGTCAACGAAGGCCTGTTTGACAGTCATCCGGTCGATACGGTTTATGGCATGCATAACTGGCCGGGCCGCGATATCGGCACCATGGCTGTCAAGGCTGGCCCGATGATGGCAAGCTACGACGTGTTTGAAATCGTGATTGAGGGCAAAGGGTGCCACGCGGCCATGCCCCATCTCGGACATGATCCGATTACAACAGCAGGTCAGGTTCTGCTGGCACTGCAAACCATCGTTGCACGCGAAATCAATCCTTTGAAAAGCGCTGTGATTTCACCCACGCAGATTTTCGGTGGTGACACCTGGAACGTAATCCCCAATACCGCGACCATTCGCGGCACTGTGCGCACATTTGATCCTGATATTCAGGATGTTATCGAAGCGCGTCTGGTCGAAACAGCCAAACACACCGCACAGGCCTTGGGCTGCGATGCCCGGGTGAATTATCAACGCCGCTATCCGGCGACAATCAACAGCCCGGCAGAATCCGAAATCGCCCTTTCGGTGGCATCGAAGATTGTCGGCGCAGATCAGGTGGACACCAATCCTGAACCGTCCATGGCCAGCGAAGATTTTGCCTTCATGCTGAATGTCAAACCGGGTTGCTATATCTGGCTCGGCAACGGCCCGACGGATGGCGACCGGTTGCTTCATAACGCCGCATATGACTTCAATGATGACGCCATCACGTACGGTGTCAGCTATTGGATTGCACTGGTCAAAGAAGCCCTGTCGCAGGACTGAAGACATATTATCCTGCGCTGCGTGTTCCCGTGTCATTGATGGCATTCAAAGATAGCGGTTTGCTGTTGTTGCAAATGCTTTGCCTTATAATTGCCGACTGAGTAGGCTAATCCCGAAATTCACTATGGCGATGCGCCAGATCTGGCATCGCCGAACCCGAATTGCGGACGCAGGAAAAGCCTTTGAAACGTAAATTGTTACATCTCCTCATCCCGATGACGGCTATTGCGCTTTCGGCCTGTGGCACCATGCCACAGAACAGCGACGATGCCGTTTTCGAGTATCCGCAATCCAACGGGTTTTCGGGCAATTTCCTGGCTGGCAAGGCCGCCCAGATGGAAAGCCGGTCTGACTACGCTGCGCAGTATCTATTGCGCGCCCATCAACTTGACCCCGACAATGCCGAGCTGCGCCGCCGTGCTTTCCTGGCATTGATCAGTGACGGGCGCATCAGCGATGCCGTCGATATTGCCACCAGTTTGCAATCCGAAAACGATCAGGACCTGTTTGCGGCCCTGACCGTGATGGATGCCGCCATTCGCGAAGATCGCTATCAGGATGCGCTTTATATCGTCTCAAGCCTTCCGGAACGTGGCATCAATGCCCTGATTGCACCGCTGGCAAAGGCCTGGCTTTACACCGGCCTTGATCAAAAAGACGCGGCAATGACCGCCCTTGATGGCATGCAGGGCAATGGCGCGCTTAACCCGCTTTCGGAGTATCATCGCGGTCTGATCCTGGCGCATTTTGGTGATTTTGATGCCGCCGAACGCGCGCTTGCCAGTGCCTATGGCGATCCGGCCGACGCGCCGCTTCGCGCTGCCGAGGCCCTTGGCGCTGTTTATGAGCGTAAAGGTCAGGTGCAAAAGGCATCCCTTCTGTATGAAAGCTATATGGATCGGCATCCGCAATCGCTTGCCATGCCGTTCCATCTCGCGCGGCTTGACCGCAAAGAACCACCGATCGCCACCATGCTGACCCCGGCAGAGGGTCTTGCAGAGGCCTATCTCGATATCGCCACCCTGCTTAGTCAGGAAAACGCGGTTGATCCATCCTTGCTTATGGCGCGCTATTCGCTGTCGCTGCGTCCCGATGATGACATTACCCGTCTTCTGGTCGGCGAAGTGATGGAAATTCAGAACCGCTTTGAAACGGCAATTGAGGTTTACAAAGGGATCCCCCGCTCATCCCCGCACAGCTGGAATGCGCGGCTTCGCACCGCCTCAAGCCTTGAGCAGATCGGTCGCGCGGACGAGGCGATTGATATCCTCAAGGACATGGTCAACGAACGCCGTGATCGGCCAGATGCGCTGATCCAGCTTGGCGACATCCTGCGCATTCAGCAACAATATGGCCCGGCCGCAGACGCCTATGACAAGGCGATTGAACGGCTTGGCGGCCAGACACAGGTTGGCTGGCGTTTGCTGTATCGTCGCGGCATTGCCCACGAACGTGCCGGTGACTGGGCCAAGGCCGAGGCAGATTTCCTTCAGGCCCTCGAAGTCGAACCGGAACAGCCCTATGTGCTCAACTATCTTGGTTATAGTTGGGTTGATATGGGCATGAATTTCGATCAGGCCGAAGACATGCTTAAACGCGCTGTCGAATTGCAGCCTGATGATGGCTATATCGTCGACAGTCTGGGGTGGGTTTACTACAAGCTTGGCCGGTTCGAAGATGCGGTCGAACAGCTTGAAAAGGCGGTCGAACTGAAACCCGATGACCCGACCATCAATGATCATCTGGGTGATGCCTATTGGCAGATCGGGCGCTATCACGAAGCCCGTTTCCAGTGGCACCGTGCCCTGTCCTTCAATCCGACCGAAGAACTGCGCAGTACCGTTGAAGCCAAGATCAATGGTCAGGTACCAAGCGTGGCCCCGACCGTCGTAAACTGACGCATTTGGGAAGAAACGTTCATGTCTGCGACCTATCGCCAGCAGGCACCTGCCAAGGTTAACCTGTTTTTGCACGTCACCGGCAAACGCGATGACGGCTATCACCTGCTTGAAAGCCTCGTCTGCTTTACCGCATCCGGTGACGTGGTGAGTGGTGAGGTGCGCGATGATGGCGCCATCACCCTTTCGATCACAGGCCCCATGGCTGCCAACCTTGCCCTTGAAGACACCAGCGACAATCTTGTCATGCGTGCCGCCCGGATGATCCAGGCTGAAAGTGGCACGACACAGGGGGCCGACCTGATCCTTGATAAGCGGTTGCCGATTGCATCGGGCATCGGTGGCGGGTCGGCTGATGCCGCGGCGGCGATCCGGTTGCTGTGCGAAATGTGGAAACTTGATCTCGACGCAGACACCTTATCACGCATGGCGCTAACACTCGGGGCAGATGTTCCGGTTTGCCTGCATGGTAGAACCTGTCTGATGTCGGGCATTGGCGAAGAAATCACCGCACTGCCCGACCTGCCGTCCGTCCCGATGGTCCTGATCAATCCCGGCAAGGCGGTTTCAACACCCGAAATCTTCAAGGCCCGGACGGACGAGGGGTTTAGCCCGACCGGCGCATGGGATACCCAGCAGACCTTTCAAAGTGGTGCGGCCCTTGCCGATGCATTGTCGGAATGCGGCAATGACCTGACGCTGCCAGCCACCGGCATCCTTCCGGAAATTTGTGATGTGCTAAATGCCCTTGCCCGCGAAGAGGGATGCTTGCTGGCCAGAATGTCAGGCAGCGGGGCGACGTGTTTCGGAATTTACGACACAAACGATCAGGCAGAACGTGCGGCAAATGCCATTGCGGCACAGAACCCGGACTGGTGGATTTCGCCCACCCATATCCTGACGGAAAAGAGCCGCGAGCAGGCAGATATGGGCGCGGCCTTCCCCGACTGAGCGCGAGATAAAAAAACCTTCAAATAGAGGGTTGCACTCTTGTCATGAGGGCGCTATTTTCCGCGCCACGCACGCTGATGGGGCGTGGCCAAGTGGTAAGGCATCGGTTTTTGGTATCGTGTACCGTAGGTTCGAATCCTACCGCCCCAGCCAAGACAAACCGCTTTGAGGTTTTCCTCAAAGCGGTTTTCTTTTGCCTGATCAATGGAACATGGCCGCACGCGAACGTGCCGCCACACATTATCTGTTCAGGACTGCTTTGACTGGTGCATTGCGATGCTGGCGCGCGACACCAGTTTATCAAGCGTATCGCCCGCCTCCGCAATGCCAAGTCCGATGCTGAGCGTAAGTTTCGGGTGTGCGCTTCCGGCCTCGAAATCCTCGGCACCAACGCGCTCTGTCAGGCGCTGCAGATAGTTCAATGCGCCTGCCGCCCCGGTTTCAGGCATCAGGATAATGAATTCCTTGTCGCTCCAGCGCGCGATGACATCGGTTTCGCGCTTCATGCCCGATGCCACCTTGGCAAACAGTTTTAGCGCGGCATCACCGGCATCATAGCCAAACTTCTCATTCAGGTTCTTGAGATTGTCGAAATAGACCATCCCGATCACAACCGCATTGCCATAACGGTTTGAACGTTCAAGCTCCGTGCGCAAGATACCTTCCATGTAATGGCGATTGTAAAGCCCCGTCAGCGGGTCGGTATTGGCCGAAAGCTTGATATCCTTGCGCGCCTGATCAAGTGCCTTGCGATCATGGATGTGGGCAAACGCCTGCCCGATTGAGTCGGCAAAAAGCTGCACCAGATCGATATCATGCTTGGTAAAGGCCTTCACCGGTACCGGGCTGCCAAATGCAAGGGTCCCGATGCATTCGCCTTCGACAACGATCGGTGCGCCAAGATAGGCGGCAAACCCGAATTTCTCGCCCGCCGGATGCGATCCCAGTTCACTTTCACTGACATCATGAAAGGCAAAGACTTTGCTGGCCGAAATAACCTGACTGCAGAATGTCTCATCAAGATCGAATTCCATGCCCGGGGTCAGGGCATTTTCCGGATGAAACACCTGTCGAATTTCATAGGTCTGTTCGCCAATCGCACTAAAGATGCCGACTGGCAGACCGAACTGCTCAATACCGAGCTTCAGGATCGCCTCAACACGCTGTTCGAACATTTTGGCCATTTCGCCCTGATGATCGGTCTCAAACTCGGTGGTCATGTTATTTCCCATTTTTTGACTGGCACCGACGTGCACGAAAACGCCAGTCATAAAGCCTTGTTATAGTGCGACAATTAAGTTCGATAATCGCATACGGCAAATTCTAAACCGTAAGCATACCAAGGCATAGGCCATTCTTCTGATTGGATAATATTTTTCTGATATGACCGGCTCGGTTATGCGGATTTCAGTCGTGCTGTCATCTGGTGCAACAGGGCTGCTCCCCTCAAGCCGCCATCGCGGGCATGGGCGCCGGGCACCACCAGCGGCGCGTTATACCGCCCCAAGGCACGTTTTCGCACCCGGGTGTCGATCTCTGCGATCAGGGCCGTCTCGGATGCCAATCCGCCGCCCACCGGGACACAATCCGGATCGAGAACATTGACCATCAGTGCCAATTCTTGGGCAACCAGATCACAATAGATGTCGATAACCCGTGCTGCCTTGTCATCCCTGGCCAGCCATGCAGTTGTGATGTCGTGGCTTGCAGGTGCCTGATCATGGAGTTGCGCGTAAATCCGTTCAAGCCCGCGCGCCCCGCCCCAGCTATCAAGGCATCCTGTGCGCCCACAGCCGCAGGCAACCGCCGACAGGCCATGTTTGATGAGGCTACCGGTGACATCATTGCCATGCCCCCATTCACCTCGGATACCGCTGTTGCCGCCAACGAACTGACCATCGAACATAATGCCGCCACCAACCCCGGTGCCAAGGATTATGGCAAAGACGGTGCGTGCGTTTTGGGCGGCACCTGTTGTTGCCTCGGCCAAGGCAAAACAATCGGCGTCATTTTCGACCAGAACAGGACGGTCCAGAATGGCTGAAAGCTCGGCCGCCAGCGGCCAATCCTTGATGGCCGGAATATTGGCAGAAATAACCGACCCGGTTTGCGGATCCATCCCACCGGCAAGACTGATGCCGACCGGGCATCTACCATATTGCTCATCGGCCTCATGCACATAACCCGCCAGAGTTTTGACAAAGGCATCGCGGTCATCACGCGGTGTCGATGCCTTGCGATGAAGCACCATCGCCCCACCCGCATCAAAAACACCGAACTCGATATTCGAGCCCCCTATGTCAAAGGCATATTGCATGCTTAACTTTCCACGAACTGTCCTGCTATCGGGATACACCAGCCTAGAGTACGTCGCAAAAAGAAACGGCACCAGCCGGGTCAGGCAGATGCCGTTAATGTGTCAAAGATCGCGTGAGCCTAGCTACGCAGGCGTGCCGCCAGATCATCGTAGGACGGCATTTGATCGACCGGACCAAGGGCCGTCACAGTCGGTGTGCCATCCAGCAATGCCTTGCCCGAACGACGCACGCTCTCAAGATCAACACCGTCGATCTTTTCAACGATTTCTTCCATGCTTTGCGGGCGGCCGAAAATCTGGATCTGACGGGCCAGTGTTTCACAGCGACCGGAATTGCTTTCCATCGCCATGACCACAGATGCCTTAAGCTGTGCACGTGCACGTGCGACTTCTTCCTCGGTCAGATCCTCGGTCGCGCGGACCAGTTCATCACACATGACCGGCATCAATTCGCCAACGTCATTGGCACCAGTTCCGGCATAGATCGAGAACAAGCCACCATCGACATAGTGCGACGAGAAGCTGTAGACCGAATAGACCAGCCCGCGCTTTTCGCGGATTTCCTGGAACAGGCGCGATGACATGCCACCACCCAGAAGAGTGTTGAACACCTGCAGATCATAGAAGCTGTCATCGGTGTAGGACACGGTCGGCAGACCAAAGATCACATGCACCTGTTCAAGCTTGCGGTTTTCGATCCGGCTGCCGCCTTCGTATTTAAGCGGCTCCATCTCGTGATCTTCATGGGCCGGAAGGCTGTCGAACTTTTTGGCCACCATATCGACAACGCGGTTATGCTCGACCTTGCCCGATGCCGAAAACACCATGCGTTTCGGGCTGTACCGGCGTGACATGAAATCAAACAAATGGTCGCGGCTGAGCGACGATACATTTTCCGGACTGCCAAGGATCGAACGCCCCAGCGCCTGATTTGGCAGGGCGGTTTCCTGGAAATAATCGAAAATGATGTCATCAGGCGTGTCATTGGCCTGACCGATTTCCTGCAGGATGACCTGACGTTCGCGTTCAAGTTCCTTTGCATCCAATGTGGAATGCTGAAGGATGTCGGCAATCACATCAATCGCCAGTTCCTGATCTTCATGCAGGACCTTGCAATAATAGGCCGTGTTCTCGCGCGAGGTATAGGCATTCATCTGCCCGCCGACTGCTTCGATTTCTTCGGAAATCTGAAGCGCTGAACGACGACGCGTGCCCTTGAACGCCATATGTTCAAGCATATGAGAAATGCCGTTAATGTCGGGCGTCTCGTTACGCGCCCCGACATCAACCCACGTGCCCAAAGCAACCGACTGCACATGATCAAGGCGGTCAGTCGCGACAATCATTCCATTGTCAAGCTGGGTGAGCTCGACTGTCATATAGCATTACTCCTGTTTCGCATTCTTTTCCCAACCATGGCTGGTCTTCAGGCTGCACGCCGGTTCTTGCGGACATGCGCCATCAAGGCCGCCACATCGTTGGACATTGGTTCGACCTTTTCAGGCCGGTCATATAGATCAGAAAGACGCGGCGGCAAGTCCGGGTAGATGCCCGACGCCTGCTTGACCGCATCCGGGAATTTCGCCGGATGTGCAGTTGCCAGTGCCACCATCGGCACCGATTTGTCCCGATTGCACTGGCGGCCTGACACGATGCCGATCACCGAATGCGGGTCCACCAGTTCGCCACTGGTTGCCAACACATCCTTGATTGCCGCCTTGGTTTCTTCGTCATCCAGTCGATAGCCATCGAAATGTTCACGCGCGCGGCCAAACTGGCCCTGCGACATTTCCATAACACCGGTTTCACGGAACTTGGTCAGCATCTCGGCAATCGCAAGTCCATCACGATCATAAAGATCAAACATCAGACGCTCAAAATTCGAGCTGACCTGAATATCCATCGACGGGCTAAGCGACGGCTCAACGCCTTCCATCTTCATGGTCCCGGTTTCAAAGAAGCGGGCAAGGATGTCATTGCGATTGGCACCAACCACGAACTGCTTGATCGGAAGGCCCATCTGCATGGCGGCATAACCGGCATAAACATTGCCAAAGTTGCCCGACGGCACCGAGAAGGAAATTTCGCGTTCCGGCGAGCCAAGCTGCACACCCGCCCAGAAGTAATAGGCGATCTGGCACATGATGCGCGCCCAGTTGATCGAATTCACCGCCGACAGGCCAACTTCATCGCGGAAGCCATGATCATTAAACAGCGCCTTGACCAGATCCTGGCAGTCATCAAACGATCCTTCGACCGCAACGTTGTGCACATTGTCCGACAGGATGGTCGTCATCTGACGACGCTGCACTTCCGAAACGCGGCCTTTGGGATGCAGGATGAAGATGTCGATATTTTCACGATCACGGCAGGCCTCAATCGCGGCCGACCCGGTATCACCCGACGTCGCCCCCACAATCGTGATCCGCTCGCCGCGTTTGGCCAGAACATGATCAAACAGGCGACCAACCACCTGAAGCGCATAGTCCTTGAACGCCAGCGTCGGGCCATGGAACAGCTCCATCACCCAGTCATTCGGGCCAAGCTGCTTAAGCGGTGCGACCGCTTCGTGATCAAAGCCGCTATAAGTGTCTTCGAGAATGGTCTTAAGGGCGTCGTCATCAACAGTGCCGGCAACAAACGGCTGGATGACTTTGAAGGCCACTTCGGCATAAGTCAGAGTTCGCAGCGCACGAATGTCATCCTTGGAAAAGGTCGGCCAGGTTTCGGGAACATAAAGCCCACCGTCACGGGCCAGACCGGCAAGAAGAACTTCATCGAACGGCAAAACGGGGGCGCTTCCCCGCGTGCTGACATAGCGCACTAGACCTGCTCCTGCATAAGGCGAATATCGGTTGCGTGCATTTGGGCACAAATCGCCCCCAAACAACACGCCAAAGCCTGATTTAGTGAGGGTTTGAGCAGATATAGTCAAGGGACAATCCAGCAAGCCTGCCGTGCTTTACGCATTATCGCGCAAGCCACGGCCCCACCCCGCATTCAGCCCACCCTAACCGTCAAGCGGGATGCCATGTTCCTTGAGCTTCGACTCAGCCAATGCCGCCCGGCGCACAACCGTGCGGTAGTTGCCCAGGAGGATTCGCAAAACGGCTTTGATAAACCGGTCCGACCCCGACATTTTCTTTTCAAATGTCTGGCGGCTGATCGCGATCAGAACAGTACGTTCTTTCGCCCGGGCAGAGGCCATGCGCGGCTGGTTGTCGACAAGCGCGAGTTCACCAAAAAGACCACCGGCCTCGATCGAGCCGAGAATAACCTCTTTGCCTTCGCCCAGCGTCTTGAAGATTTCGACTTTGCCTTCCTGCACGACATAGGCAGCGTTTCCAGGCTTTCCTTCCCGGAAAATAACCTGATCGATGGCAAAGACCTGCCGGTCCATCACCTTCTTGTTGCCGTCGGTTATGCCCATGTGTTTGCAGAGCCCATGAAAGGTTTGGGAACTTCTTGTCCCGAAGATCGATGGCCGCGTGTATCACCGATCAATAAATCAATGCTAGCAGATTGCCGGGCCCATTCAATTGAATTTACTGGCCGTACCTATTCTCAAGATGGGTCCTGAAAGCATCCACGCCAAGTGGCTTTCCGGTCGCGTCCTCAAGGATGGCATCGGTGGATTTTCTTGAGGCCTGACTGTGAATGTTTGCGCGAAGCCAGCCCATCAACGGGGCGAAATCACCACGCGACAATGCGTTGGGTATTTCAGGGTTGGATTCCTTGGCCGCGGCAAAGATTTGCGCTGCCGCCATCGCCCCTAACGTATAGGTCGGGAAATATCCCCATGCACCCGATGGCCAGTGGATATCCTGCATGCAGCCATTGCGGTCATCTTCGGGAACAATGCCCAGAAGTTTTTGCATCAATTCGTTCCAGGCGCCAGGCAGATCAGCAAGCTTCATGTCGCCTTCGATCAGCGCGCGTTCCAACCGATAGCGGAAGATCACATGCGCCGGATAGGTCACCTCATCGGCATCAACACGGATCAGGCCCGGCTCAACGCGGGTATAAAGGCGATGCAGGTTTGCGGCCCCCCACGCGGCGTTGTCACCGCCAAAGGCTTCCTTGAATACCGGTCCGGCATAGGCCAGGAATTCTTCCGACCGGCAGGCCTGCATTTCCACCAGAAGCGACTGGCTTTCATGCATCGTCATGCCACGCGCCTTGCCCACAGGCTGGTTTTGCCAATCGTTGGGCAATCCGCGCTCATACATGGCATGGCCGGTTTCGTGCAGGACCCCCATGATGGCGGAGGTAAAATCATTCTCGTCATAGCGCGTGGTCAAACGCACATCTTCCGGAATGCCGCCACAGAACGGATGATGGGAAATATCCAGCCGCCCATGATCAAAATCGAAACCAACCGCCTTCATCAGATCAAGGCCAATCCGGTTTTGGGTTTCAATCGGGAACGGGCCGGTTGGTTTAACCGGCTTGTCTTCGGATTTCTGGCGTTCGATCACATCGGCGGTAAAATCGGGCAGGAAGCTTTCAAGCTCGGCAAACAGGCTATCAATCCGATCAGAGCGCATCATCGGATCATACTGATCCAGCAGCGCATCATATACCGAGGTGCCCAATGCCTCTGCCTTGGCTTTGCCCGCCTCAATCGACAGATCAAGCACTTCCTGCAAGTGCGGAAGGAGCCCTTTGAAATCGTTGTCGGCGCGCGCCTTGCGCCAAGCCACTTCACAGCGGGTTTCCGCACGTGACATTTTCTCCACCAGATCGACGGGCACCGCCGTGCCGTGAACCCATGCGCGCTTCATCTCCGCCAGGTTGGCCTGTTGCCAATCATCAAGGCGCTCGCTTTCCGCACTGCTGATCAAATCACCCAGATCCAGCGCATTGATCAGTTCGTTCTCCAGAACACTCAGCGTTGCCAACTGTTCAGAACGGGCATCTGCACCGCCGTCCGGCATGATCACAGCCATATCCCAGTGCAACATCCCGCCAATACCGGACAGGACACTCATGCGGTGAAAACGGGCTTCGAGCTTTTTATACGCTTCGGTCATGGGAACTCCTGCGCGGGCAGTCCGACTGCTGTCCGCAAAATATCAGTCAACTGGTGGCGACAAGATCAGGCTTGCGCGTCTTTTTCGTCATCGCTGCTCGGGCGGCGGTGATAAAGGACAAACATCACGATCAGGGTAAGTGCCAGGCTATACCAGGTGATGGCATATTCCAGATGGTTGTTGGGCAACTCCACCTTGGCCTGCCCACCAATCGGCAATCCGCCGGGGACAGGCGTATCATCGAGTTCGAGATAATATGGACTGGCAAGGTCAGCACCGGTATCTTCGGCCATGTGATTGACATCAACATAGAACCACTGATTCCGGATCGCGTCATTTTCCGGCTGTGCCCAGTGCTTTTCGCTTGGCAGACGCAAAACACCCGATACACGCACAGGGCCCTCGATCAGGCTGTCGGGGCGGGTTTCAGGTTCGCGGTAATCCTGGGGCACCCAGCCGCGATTGACCAAAATGATGCGGCCATCTTCCTGTTCAAGCGGTGTGATCAACTGAAAGCCGACATTGCCGCGCCGGGTGCGCGCCATCAGGTATTTTTCCTGATCGTTCAGGTAACGACCTTCGGCATAGGCCGCGCGAAATGCCATATCGGGGTCAAGGATGGTATCGGTCGGCACGGCAATTGGTGGCATTTGTGCCTGCGCCTGGCGCATTTCGATCAGGTCTTTTTTCCAGAACAGTCTGTCAACCTGCCAGGAACCAAGCCCCAAAAGAATGATCAGAGACAGTCCGGCGGAAATTTTCATCGCCAGACTGGGACGCGTTTTAAGAAGTGGCATGAAGGGTCAGTCCTG
The DNA here is from genome assembly GCF_017922435.1 of Thalassospira sp. ER-Se-21-Dark. NCBI lineage: Bacteria > Pseudomonadati > Pseudomonadota > Alphaproteobacteria > Rhodospirillales > Thalassospiraceae > Thalassospira > Thalassospira sp. ER-Se-21-Dark. Next base: position 697,138 of record NZ_VDEZ01000001.1, read on the forward strand.
TTCGGATGTCGATCGGTGGCGGTATTGCAGCGCCACCATGATGCCTTTAAGCGGCCTTAGCAAGACCAGCGTCAAACCAATGATCACCGGTCCCCACACAACCGCGTGCAGCCAGAGTGGAGGCATATAGGTCATTTCGACCCATAGCGCCATCGGCACCACCAGAAATCCGAGAATAAAGATGATGAAAACAGCCGGACCATCACCGGAATCATGGCCGCGCAAATCCAGTCCGCAAATCTCGCAGGTTTCACGTACGGTCAAATAGCCCGAAAACAACTTTCCCCCACCGCAGCGGGGGCATTTGCATGCCAACCCGGTACGAATGGGGGAAAGGTTTGGATAATAATCATCCATGATCTTTTGTGTCACCTGACGAGGGCTTATTCGCCACCCCAGATGTAAACGGCAAAGAACAGGAACAGCCAGACAACGTCAACGAAGTGCCAGTACCAGGCTGCTGCTTCGAGACCAAAATGATGGTCTGGCTTGAAGCCGTCCTTGATTGCGCGCACGAGGCAAACCGCCAGGAACACCGTTCCGACAAACACGTGGAAACCATGGAAACCGGTCGCCATGTAGAAGGTCGAGGAATAGATGTTGTCAGAGAAGCCAAATGCCGCGTGGCTATATTCATATGCCTGCAGGAACAGGAAGATGACGCCAAGACCAACGGTCAGTGCCAGACCCTGAACAAGGTCCTTTTTCTTACCTTCCAGGATGCCATGATGCGCCCAGGTCAGGGTGCAACCTGACAGCAGCAGGATCAGGGTGTTCAGGAACGGCAGATCCCACGGATCAAGCACTTCAACGCCTGCGGGCGGCCATTCGGTCACGCCGGGGCTGAAGATCACAAACGCGTTGTGGAAGAATGCCCAGAAGAAGGCGACAAAGAACATCACCTCGGATGCGATGAACAGCGACATCCCGTAACGCAGGCCGATTTGAACGACCTTGTTATGATAGATGTGTGATTCGCTGATCACGTTGCTCCACCAACGGAACATCACAAACAGAATGCCTGCAATGCCGATCGCCGCCAGCCAGAAGTCGGCCGGCGCACGGTCCGAATGCATGAACATGACCATACCACCGGTGAAAAGACCGGCGGACGCCGCAGCCACCAGCGGCCACGGGCTCGGGTCTACCAGGTGGAACGGATGCTTTTGTGCATGATCACTCATTCCTTGCCCCCCTCAATCCTTACAAAAGAAACTCTAAGTTCGCTTTGTTAACCAAAGACCGTCCAGTCCACGAAACCGTGTTCTGTCAGCCTCCCTGATCTTCGTTCCCGTCATTTGCTTCCACCGATGCCTCGGATTTGAAGAAAGTGTATGACAGGGTAATCGTCTTCACGTCCTGGGTATTGATGTCGTCGGCAATCGCCGGATCGACATAGAAACTGACCGGCATGTCAACGCGCTCGCCCGGTTGAAGGGTTTGCTCGTCAAAACAGAAACATGCGATCTTGCTGAAATACTGCCCGGCTTTGAGCGGCGTCACATTATAGACAGCCTGACCGGTGATCGGCTTGACCGACATGTTTTCGGCCACGTAATGGGCCAGATTATCTTCCCCCAGACGCACCGTGATTTCACGCTGTTCGGGTTTGAACTGCCACGGCAAGCCGGAATTCACATCGGCGTTGAACCGGACCTTGATGGTCTTTTCCGAGACTTCAACGCCGGTGTCTTTGCCCACCTGCGGCGTCCCGCCAAAGCCGGTAACCTGACAGAACAGTTCATAAAGCGGTACAGATGCATAGGACAGACCAATCATGCCGCCAACGACGACAACACAGCTCAGCAAAACCCGCTTGTTGCGTGCCTTGATACTATCTGTGTGTTTCTGATCAGCCATGGTTTCCTAGCTCATCTTCAAAATCGTGATCGCAAAGAACAGGACGATCAGGCTGGTCAGGATAACCAGAAAGGCCCAGTTCTTCTTTTTGCGCTTGGCATAGAACGCGTCGAGTTCCGCCTTGTTCATTTTGGGTTCCTCACTCATGCGATCAACCCGCCAAGCCAGACGTCTGCAACCATCGCCCCGAACAGGACAAACAGATACAGGATCGAATAGCCAAACATCTTGTGCGGGGCGCGTTCCTCGGCATTGCGCAGAACACGAACCGCATGACGCAGGAACCAAAGCCCGGTCAGGCCAGCGGTCACGGCGTAAAAGACACCAAGCAATCCGGTCGCAACCGGCACAAGCGTCACCGGCAACAGCAGGATGGTATAAACCAGCATCTGCTTTTTGGTCGCGGCTTCACCGGCGACCACCGGCATCATCGGCACGCCGACCTTGGCGTAATCGCCACAACGGAACAGTGCCAGCGCCCAGAAATGCGGCGGTGTCCACATAAAGATAATCATGAACAGCGCGATTGAATTGATATCAATCCCGCCGGTCACCGACGCCCAGCCGATCATCGGGGGGAAAGCCCCGGCGGCACCGCCAATGACGATATTCTGTGGTGTGCTGCGCTTAAGCCACATGGTGTAAACGAACACGTAAAACGCAATCGACGCCGCAAGCAAAGCCGCTGCCGCGAAATTGATAGCAACCGCCATGACGGTTACCGAAACGATCGACAGGGCAATGCCAAGTGACAAGGCCTCGTCTGCGGGCACCCGCCCGGCCGGGATCGGTCGGTTCTGGGTACGTTTCATGTGGATATCGATATCGCGATCGTACCACATGTTAATCGATGCAGCCGCGCCACTGGCAACTGCAATACAGGCGATTGCGACGAGTCCAAGGAACGGATGAATGGAGCCCGGGGCAATCAACAGACCAACGGCACCGGTGAAAACCACAAGGGTCATCACGCCCGGCTTAAGCAATGCGATATAGTCGCGCACATCGGAAACCGGCAGCGATACTGCGTTTTCGAGTGCGATGGTCTGGTTGGCAGCCTGCTTGGTCATTTGAACTCTGGTCTTCTCTTTCGGGGCGGTAGGATGTCCCCCGCAAACCGGGGTCTGCGGGGGACTTAAACCAGGATCACTTACTTGATACGCGGCAGTTCGTCAAAGGTATGGAACGGCGGCGGAGAGCTCACAGTCCATTCCAGCGTATCGGCACCTTCACCATACGGATTTGCTTCGGCCTTCTTGCCACGGATGAAGGCATGCGCCACCACACCGAGGAAGAAGATGGTCGCAGCAAACGAGATGTAAGCGCCATAGGACGAAACCATGTTCCAGCCTGCAAACGCATCCGGGTAGTCGGCATAACGACGGGGCATGCCAGCAAGACCCAGGAAGTGCTGCGGGAAGAAGGTCAGGTTAACGCCGATGAAGAACAGCCAGAAGTGGATCTTCGCACCGAGATCGGAAATCTCGTAGCCCGACATTTTGCTGAACCAGTAATAGAAGCCCGCAAAGATCGAGAAGACCGCACCAAGCGACAGCACGTAGTGGAAGTGCGCCACAACAAAGTAAGTGTCATGCAGCGGCAGATCCATGCCCGAGTTCGCCAGCATCACACCTGTCACACCGCCCACAGTGAACAGGAAGATGAAGCCGATCGCCCAAAGCATCGGAGCGCGAAGCGAGATCGAGCCGCCCCACATGGTCGCAATCCACGAAAAGATCTTAACCCCGGTCGGCACCGCAATCACCATCGTTGCCGCGGTGAAGTATGCACGGGTGTCAACATCCATGCCGACGGTGTACATGTGGTGCGCCCACACGATAAAGCCGACAACACCAATTGCCACCATCGCATAGGCCATCCCGAGATAGCCGAAGACCGGCTTGCGCGAGAAGGTCGAGATGATGTGACTGATGATGCCAAAGCCCGGCAGGATCATGATGTAAACTTCCGGGTGACCGAAGAACCAGAACAGGTGCTGATACAGGATCGGGTCACCACCGCCGGCCGGATTGAAGAAGTCCGTGCCAAAGTTACGGTCGGTCAGAAGCATGGTGATCGCGCCACCAAGAACCGGCACCGCCAGCAGAAGCAGGAAGGCTGTCACCAGCATCGACCATGCAAACAGCGGCATCTTGTGCAGGGTCATGCCCGGCGCACGCATGTTGAAAATGGTGGTGATGAAGTTCACCGCACCAAGGATCGAGCTGGCACCGGCAAGGTGCAGCGCAAAGATCGCTAGGTCAACCGACGCATCCGGATGCCCCAGCACGCCCGAAAGCGGCGGGTAAACCGTCCAGCCGGTCCCGGCACCACTGCCAACCACGGCAGAAAGCATCAGCAGGATAAAGGCCGGAACAATCAGCCAGAACGAAATGTTGTTCAAACGCGGGAACGCCATATCCGGCGCGCCAATCATGATCGGAACGAACCAGTTGCCAAAACCGCCAATCATGGCCGGCATGACAACAAAGAACACCATGATCATGCCGTGTGCGGTCACGAGCACGTTAAAGAAATGGTGATCTTCAATGATCTGCGTTCCCGGCTGAGCCAGTTCCATACGGAACCAGACCGAGAACGCGCCACCGATCAGGCCGGCGATCACAGAGAAGATAAGATAAAGCGTCCCGATATCCTTGTGGTTGGTCGACAGGAACCAACGGGCAAAGAAGCCGGGGGTATGATCGTGATCATGTGTGTCAGCGTGAGCCATCAATCTCTCCCTCACTCTGCCGATGCCACTGATACCGCAGACGGCAAATCAGCAGATGCGAACTGTTCTTGGGCCTTGGCTACCCAAGCCTCGTATTCTTCCATCGTAACAGCTTTGACAGCGATCGGCATATAGGCGTGGTTCACGCCGCAAAGCTCGGAACACTGACCATAGAATGTCGTACCGGCATACTCGCCTGGAATGCGGGTCCAGGTTTCGTTCAGTCGGCCAGGAACGGCATCAAGCTTGATGAACAGCGATGGCATGGCCCAGTTATGGATCACGTCGTCAGAAGTCATGATCAGGCGGATATTCTGATCCACCGGCAAGACGACCGGATTATCCACATCCAGAAGGCGGTTCATGCCCTCGGCAACGGCGGTTTCTTCATCGATCATCAAAGAATCAAAGGTGAAGTTTCCGTTGTCGGGATATTCGTAGGTCCAGTACCACTGCTTGCCAATGATCTTGAGCGTAAGATCGGCATCCTCAACGCGGTCTGCAAAATACAGAAGGCGGAAAGACGGGATCGCAATAACAAGGAGGATCAGTACCGGAACAACCGTCCAGACCACTTCAAGAAGGGTATGGTGGGTCGTTTTCGACGGCACAGGATTGCGTTTCGCACTGAAGCGGAAAAGCACATACAGCAGCAAAAACAAAACGATCACGGTAATGATCGTCATCAACCAGATCAGTAGATTAAAGAATTTCTGGCCTTCAACAGCCACCGGTGAAACCGGGTCCTGCAGCCCAAGCTGCCACGGCTCGGGCTGACCAACGGCAGCAATCGCTGCACTGTCTAACCCGGTAAGTACCGCCAATCCCAACAACAGAATGGGAAATAGCTTCTTGATCGACATGCGAATCTGCCCCCTCGCATTACATCTCAAGGCGATATGCCTCACTCTTCCCCACCCCCGTCTGCTTTTGTTGACCCGGCGTCATGTGCCCTGCGGGGGACATTTCACCGCTTCAACCAAAGATTAAAAATCAACGGGCCGGAGCATTTCCTCTGACATATCTTATTCTTAAATAGCCTGCACATGAAAGTACATTGGTAACGCAGGCAAATAGCGTATCTTCGACACCTGTTCCAGAAAAAACCTCGCTGCGTTGCACAAAAAATGTATTTGATAATCCATCAAATTAGCGCGGTGGTTTTGGCTGAAATCGTTCTAAACACCCACCCTTGGATAGAAAAACCGCCATTCCGCATGGCCGATTTTCACCTTTCCAACGAATGCTGCTTTGCAATATATGCGCAAAACTCGTTAGAATCACTTCAACCAATGGCTAAAGCCATTTCTTTTCAATTCCTACGCAATCCGCACATTGCCGGATCAACATGACGTTACGTCATCCTGACAGCGTCCTGATCCGGGCTAATTTTTCGCAACAGACCGATCCAGGATCTATTTTGCCAACGATTCGGATACTGGCGTAACGCAGGCGGTAAAAAACCAAATGCAAAAATACTGTCCGAACCCTTTAATTGAGCGGACTTTTCCCCAATATCACGGATAGAAATTCGGTTGGATATATCAGCTTTGCGGACTATTCTACCAAAACGTATGCATTCCCGATGTTCCGTGCACCGCAACCAGTCAGGTTGCTGCCCGATGCAGACGGTTCAAAGACAGAGGTTCGTCTATGGCACGCTCAGGAAGTAAAAGACTATTTACCGCGGAAATGCGGTTGCTCAATAAACTCGAAACCATGAGCGACATGGTCGCCTTGCCGACCGACATGCCGACTGATGCGAATGGCTCTGTCGGTGGTGCCGACATTTCGAGCCTGCATACCGCGATTGAAGATCTCAAGCTTGAACTGCTTACCGACATCCGCGTGATGATCGAGGAGCAGAAAAAGGCGAACAAGGCAATCGACCCGGAAGATGACGAACAGGCCGACGCCCGCAACGAGCTGCGCCTGGTCAAAAACGAAGTTCGCGCCCTTGCCAATTCCATTCAGGAAACAAAACGCGAAATCGCAGCCCTTTATACTGCGCCCGAAGATGACAGCGGCACGCGTCTTAATATCGTAAAGGGTGAACTTGATTCCGTCGTTGCCGCCACCGAGGATGCGACTGCCAACATCCTTGAAACCGTCGAAAAGATTGACGCTGTTGCCCACAATATCCGTTCCGCCGCCCCGGATGACTACACACAAGGGCTGGCCGATGACATTGTCGAACTGGTGGTGAAGGTCTTTGAATCCTGTAACTTCCAGGATCTGACCGGACAGCGGATTACCAAAGTCGTCAATACCATGAAGTATATCGAGGAACGCGTGAACCGCGTGATCGAAATCTGGGGTGAGGATGACTTTGGCGACTTTGATCTGCCGCCAGATCCCAAAGGCCTCGACAACCTGGACAAAACCGTCACCAAGGCACCGCAGAATGCCAATCGCGTGTCCCAGGATGAAGTCGACCAGATCTTCTCACAGGAAGAAATCGACGCCCTGTTTGATTGATCGATCACGACGGCACGAAATGCAAAAGCCTGCCAGATTGGCAGGCTTTTCTTTTGGCCGGTTCTGAAGGTCTCGGGATAGAACGCCTTTAAGCGTGTCCGGCTTCACCCGACAGCAGTTCCGGCGCAAAGCCAAGCCGCGAGAAAGCCTGTTCCCACTTGTCTTCACAATCGGTATCAAACAGCAGATCCGCATCGGCATCGACATGAAGCCAGCCATTGGCAAGGATTTCACTTTCAAGCTGCCCGCTGCGCCACCCGGCATAACCAAGGGCAAGAATGCGGCTTTGCGGACCTTCGCCGACGGCAATCTGTTCAAGAATATCAACCGTCGCTGTCACTGACACGCCACGATCGACATGAAGGGTCGCCTCGTTCGAGAAATCGGTCGAGTGCAGAACAAAGCCACGACTGCTTTCAACCGGGCCACCGAAATGGACCTGAATGTCTTCGATGGTCGGTGCCGGGCGCGCAATGCCAAGCTGTTCAAGCAATTCCGGGAAAGTGATGCTGTCGATCAGGCGGTTGATCACCAGCCCCATCGCACCGTCTTTATTATGCGCACAGATATAGACCACACTTTGCGAAAAGCGCGGATCACGCATGCCCGGCATCGCTACCAACAGCTTGCCGCCGAGATAATCACCCGTGCCTATACCTTCTGCCATGTCGCAACTCTCTTTATCCTGTTTCACAGAGCCTAGCGCGAATACCTGTCCATTTCCATCAAGAACCCGGAAAACCGTGTTTTTTGTCGTTTGACATTCCGGATTCCCATATACCTCATGTAGGTAGGAACGCACTGCCATGGCAATGGATCCGTCTCGTTTTGCGTTGGATCAGGACAAGCCCCTGCCGGCATGTGCTAGTGATAGGGCGTTCACACAGTCGTGGCTTGATTTGAACGGGGACTGGAATTACGCCTCTTCTGTGCCACAAGTTTGGCCAACACTGCGCAAATCGGTTTTTCGTGCTTAAGGAACAACACGTGCTCCGCCACCTTATCACCCGCTTGGCTCTTTTGACTGCCATCTGCCTGTCATCTATCGGTGCACGTTCTGTTGCACTGGCGGCATCGGATATGGCAACCGACTGGGTCGATGAGGACTTCACGTCTGTCCGTCTGATCAGTGCGCAAACCGAAACCGGCGGCAAACAGACACTCCGTCTTGGTCTTGAATACGAACTGCAACCCGACTGGAAGATTTACTGGCGCAGCGCAGGCGATGCCGGTTTCCCGCCGCAACTTGACTGGACCGGGTCTGAAAATGTCGGCGACGCAAACATCCTTTGGCCGGCCCCTCACCGCTTTTCGATCTTTGGCCTCGAAACATTCGGCTACAAGGATCACATCATTCTGCCGATTGATGTTGCGATCCCCGATCCGGCCCAGCCGGTCGCGATCCGCCTTGATGTCGATTATCTGGTGTGCAGCGACATCTGCATTCCGGCAACTGCCAGCTTTGATCTTGATATCCCGGCAAGTGCCGCCGCTGGTGCAGGCACCTCGATCGCCAGCAATCACGCCCACCAGATCGAAAAATTTGTTTCCAAGGTACCGCTGCGTGGCACTGGCCTTCCCATCGAAGTCACCAGTATTTCCAGCATCAATCAGGGCGATGCACGCAGCCTGCGTCTGGGTGTTCGTGGTCTTGATGATGCCGGGGTCGACATTGACGACATCCTGATTGAAAGCGACCTGCGTGCGGGCTTCGGTCTGCCCGAACCGCAAACGACCGCGACGGGCAGCAACGAGGATGTTCGGTATTTCGATCTGACCGTCATGGGCTTGGCCGAAGACCAGACACTGAAAGATCAGCCGGTCACCGTCACCGTCATTGCCGGTCCGCTTTCGGTCGAGCAAAAGCTTGTTGTCGGTGATGGCAAAGCCGCCATAAGCACAGCATCCAGTGCGGGCACGACGGCGGGCATGAGTTTCGCGATGATTGGATTGTTCGCCCTGCTTGGCGGCCTGATCCTGAATGTCATGCCCTGTGTCTTGCCGGTCCTGTCGATCAAGGTCATGTCCGCTCTTAAAGCACGCGAACAGGACATCAATCGGGTGCGCATCGGTTTCCTTGCCAGTGCCGCCGGGATCATTACATCCTTCTGGGTGATTGCCGCTGTTCTGGTCGGCATTAAACTGGCCGGGGGCACCATTGGCTGGGGCATTCAGTTCCAGCAACCGCTGTTCCTGACCGTTATGACGATTATTCTCGCCCTGTTTGCGCTGAATATGTGGGGGCTGTTTGAAATTTCCGGCCCGGATCAGCTTGGCAACGCGGCAAATGACGTCATCACACGCAGCGAAAGCCACGGCCACCATATCAGCAGCAACTTCCTGACCGGCATGTTTGCCACTTTGCTGGCAACCCCATGCTCTGCCCCGTTCCTTGGCACGGCGGTTGGTTTTGCGCTGGCGGGCAGTGTTTTTGATATCTTCTGGATCTTCACCTTGCTGGGGATCGGACTGGCGCTACCGTATTTTGCCATCGCCATCCAGCCGCGTGTGGCCCATATCCTGCCCAAACCCGGTCGCTGGATGAATGGTGTCAAAGTTGTTCTGGGTCTTGCCCTGATCGGCACGGCGATCTGGCTTCTGGGTATTCTGTCGGTCCAGATTGGCATGGGTGGTGCGATTGCTGTCGGGCTTGGCCTGATTGCGGGCTGCGCCTTTATCTGGGCCCGCAAACGCACATCAAACCTGCGTCCGCGCTTTGCCTTTACGTCGCTGGCCGTATTGGGTTTCCTTGTTGCACTGTTTGCCCCCGGCTTTTCACAGCCGCCGTCGTCGCCGAGCGCATCATCGGACAATGGCACACTTGTCTGGCAGGCGTTTGCACCTGAAACCATTGATGGTTTGGTTGCCGATGGAAAGACGGTCGTGATCGATGTTACGGCGGAATGGTGTGTGACCTGTCAGGTCAACAAGAAGCTGGTTCTCGAAAAGCCCGACGTCCGAAATGCATTGATGCAGGATGATGTTGTTCTGATGCAGGCCGACTGGACCCGTCCGGATCAAAAGATTGCCGATTACCTTGCCTCTTATGGCCGGTTTGGCATTCCGTTCAATGCAGTATTTGGTCCGGGGGCACCGGATGGCATTCTGCTTTCAGAGTTGCTCGGTGTGGACGAGGTTCTTGGCGCGCTTGAAGATGCAAACGGTTCGGCAAGCCTTGCCAGTTCCGCAAAGTGATCACATCTGATTGGGAACGCGTATTGTTTTGTTTCCGCTCCTGCGAGAGTGCAGGCGTTAAGGCACACACAGGCGAGAATTTGCTGCCAATTCAAGTCAGTCAGATGAAACCTGTTAAAAACTCTGCGTGAAAGCATTGAATGCCAAGCAGATTTGGTGTTTGATTCCGGCATGCGATCCATCGCGCAGTCAACGGGATTGCGCCAAAAAACGGAGACACCCATGACCATTTCAGTCGGTTCCGAACTCCCGGAAGTTACCCTTTTCCGCGCAACCAGCGACGGTCCGGAAGCCGTCAATTCCAAGGAATTCTTCGCAGGTCGCAAAGTTGTCCTGTTTGCCGTACCGGGCGCCTTTACCCCGACCTGCTCGGCCAAACACCTTCCGGGCTTTGTCGCCAAAGCCGATGAGATCAAAGCCAAAGGTGTCGATGAGATTGCCTGCCTTGCATCAAACGATGCCTTTGTCCTTCAGGCATGGGCCGATGCGGAAAAGGCCAACGACGTCACCATGCTTTCGGACGGGGATCTGGCGTTTGTCGACGCAACCGGGCTTGGACTTGATCTGACCGGCCGCGGCCTTGGCAAGCGCGCCAACCGTTTCGCCATGATTGTCGAAGACGGCAAAGTCACCGACATTGCCGTCGAAGAACCGGGCGCGTTTGAAGTTTCAAGTGCCGAAGCTGTTCTGAAAAAGCTTTAAAACCGGAAAGTTTCCCGCAACAAGCGCTTAAAGCTCCGCAATCATTTGCGGAGCTTTTTGCTTTGAATGTAGGGAACAATAGTGCCTGATCAGCGCGGAAGCAGAACCGGTATCGGGTCTTCCTTGCTGTCATAATCGCATTCAAAGGTCGGGTTGGTGTGCTTGGCAATGAAATGCACAACACCTTCGCGGAAACTGTCCTTGATCGGTGACCAGCTCATATAGACCCCGCCACGGGTGTCATATTCGCGAATATCCGGATCTCGCATCAGTTCAGAAAAACTGTGTCCAAGATCTTCTGTTGCACCGGCCACCAGCCAAGACGGCTTCAGGCCACCATGCCACAGCAAGTAAACGCCACCGACCCCATCCAGGCTAAGCTCTGAAATATCGTCGATCATGAACAGGCGGTAGTACTCCCCACGTGGGCTTTTTCGCCATTTTATGTCTTGTGCCTTTGGCTGGCGAATAGCACCGAGAGACCAAAATCCCATATTAACCTCCAAGCACGCCAAAACGCGTGCAACCGTATGTCACACGCATCCCAACATAGCTTCTTATTCTTATAGGTAAGAACTTACCTTACATATGTAAACTTTTGATTGACAAATGACTGGGCGAAAACGCCCGAAGCGCTCTTTGCCAAGAAGATATAGCTCACGCTACTACCTTAAATCACAGCACAAAACCAAGCATTTTTCGAATTATTCGAACAACTTGTCGATATCGTCCTGGCTGATGCCTTCCCCTTCGAGCTGCGGACCATTCAGAAGGTCTGCATCCTCGGGCCGTGATTCTTCCTCGACCTCAGGAACCGGCAATTCGGCAAACGCATCTTCACCCCAGATCGAGATCATGTTGTGGACGCGCTCTTCAACGAACTCAAGCGTGCTGACCACCTTGTTGATGCGCTGGCCGGTAATGTCCTGGAAGTTACAGGCTTCAAAGATCTTGGTCACGATGAAGGCAATCTGTTCGACATGATCGGCGACAAAATCGCTCGGCGCCGAGTTTTTAAGCGTCATGGTCAGATCGTCAATCTGCTCGGCGGATTCCAGAATGGTATGGGTCGCCATTTCGGTATCCTTGACGATGGCATCAAGTTCCGAGGTCGCACTTACCAATCGGTCATCCTGCGCTTTTGGATGGCGCAGCGACGCAATCTGAACCTTTGCCCTGTGGATGTGCTCGTTCATTTCCGCGATCTGGGTACGGATCAGTTCCAGATCGTCACGATCGGGCTCTGCCGCCCCCGGGCGATTGGAGTGGGTTGGGTTACTTGAAACCGGCTCTGGCAATTCATCCATCGGCGCATCATTTGATGCAAACGGGGTGGTGACATCACTTGCCGGAACACCACCGGATGCCACCGCCTGACGCAGTTGCGAAACTTCACCACGCAGAGCTCTGATTTCATCAAGAACAGCCTGGGTAATACCGGATGTTTCCGGGGCACTTGTCGCTGCCGGCAAGGATGCCTGCATCGGTTCCCCTGCCCCCATGCCGCTTTCCAGCGTCGGGTCAAAAAAGGAGTCAGACCAATCCTCAACCACACCACCGGTGCGTTCTTTAAGACGACGTTCGGCAGTGAATACTTTTTGCACGCGACGAGACATAACTGACTTTAACCCTCCGGAACGGACATGTGTCCGATCACTAAATCCCCAAACGCACCTTTTTGACGGCGTTCATTACTATTACGGCAAGTATAAGGGTGCAGATTGCGACAAGTCCAATGGGTTTCAAGTCCAAGTCTTTGAAAAAGAACACCCCGGCCAAAAGACCGGGGTGCTCCAAAAGGTCAGGTTGCGTTGGTTATCAAGCTGTTTCAGGCTTCCAGCGCAAAACCGGCTTACGTGCAGCCGCCGTTTCATCAAGGCGTCTGCGCGGGGTCAGGTACGGTGCATTCTTGAAGAATTCTGCATCGCCCGACTCGGCCTTGGCCACAAGCGACAGAATCGCATCACAGAACTGATCAATCGATTCCTTGGTTTCGGTCTCGGTCGGTTCGATCAGCAACGCCCCATGAACCACCAGCGGGAAATACATCGTCATCGGGTGGAACCCTTCGTCGATGATTGCCTTGGCCAGATCCAGTGTCGAAACACCGGTATCTTTCAGGAAGCCGTCGTCAAACAGGGCTTCATGCATGCAATAGCCCGGGAAGGCCACACTGAGCTTGTCCTTAAGACGCGCCAACAGATAGTTGGCATTCAGAACCGCATCACCCGATGCCTGACGCAGGCCATCTGCACCATGGCTTTTCATATAGGTCAGCGCACGAATAAACATGCCCATCTGACCATGGAAGCCCTTCAGACGGCCAAACGGCTTCATGCCGTCTTCTTCGTCTGCGGTTTCGACCAGATGGAAACCATCACCCTTTTTCACGACATAAGGGATCGGGGCAAACGGTGCCAGGGCTTCGGAAAAGACAACAGGTCCTGAACCCGGTCCACCGCCGCCATGCGGGGTCGAGAACGTCTTGTGCAGGTTGATATGCATCGCATCAATGCCAAGGTCTGCCGGGCGCACCCGACCGACAATGGCGTTGAAGTTCGCACCATCGCAATAGAAGTACCCGCCCGCTTCATGCACCAGATCGGCGATCTTGCGCACGTCACGTTCAAACAGACCGCAGGTATTCGGGTTGGTCAGCATGATACCAGCCACATCGTCGCCAAGCTTGGCTTCAAACGCTGCCAGATCAACACGGCCGTCTTCGGTCGCGGGGATCGAATCAACCGTAAAGCCACAGGCGGCTGCGGTTGCCGGGTTGGTCCCGTGGGCGGATTCCGGCACCAGAACGCGACGACGGTTTTCACCGCGCGCATCAAGGGCCGCGCGAATGGCCATCATGCCACAAAGCTCACCCTGTGCACCCGCTGCCGGGGACATGGAAACCGCCGGCATGCCGGTCAGGACCAAAAGCCAATGCGCACATTGATCAATCAGTTCCAGCGCACCCTGTACGGTGCTTTCAGGCTGCATCGGATGCAAATCGGCAAGACCGGGCAAACGCGCGACTTTCTCGTTCAGGCGCGGGTTATGCTTCATCGTGCACGAACCAAGCGGGAAGAAACCGGCATCAATGCCATAGTTCTTCTGCGACAGGCGCGTGAAGTGACGCACGACTTGCGGCTCGGACAGGCCCGGAAGACCAACGTCGCTGTCACGGTCAAGGCCGCCAAGGCGCGATTTGGTGCCCTTGGGTTCCGGCAAATCAACGCCGGTTCGGCCGGGCTGGCCCTGCTCGAAAATCAGCTGTTCTTCAAGAACAAGTCCACGGTTGCCGGTATGGGTTGTAAAGGTCATGCCAGCGCCTCCTTCAATGCGGACGCAAGCGCCGCGATATCCTCGTCCGTGTTGGTTTCGGTAACCGCAACCAACAGGTAGTTATCCAGATCCGAACGGTTCGGATACAGGCGCGACAGCGGCACACCGGCAAGGACGCCCTTGGCAACCAGTGCTTCAACCACTTCGGCGGCCGGTTTGGAAAGCTTCACGGTGAATTCGTTAAAGAAGCTGTCATTGACCACAGATGCGCCTTCAACGGCGTCAATAGCATCGGCTGCCTTGCAGGCATTTTCATGGTTCAAGGTCGCCAGACGGCGATAACCGTCTTCACCCAGCAGGCTCATATGCACCGTAAAGGCCAGTGAACACAGGCCCGAGTTGGTGCAGATGTTCGAGGTCGCCTTTTCACGGCGGATATGCTGTTCGCGGGTCGACAGCGTCAGAACAAAACCACGCTTGCCGTCTTGATCGACCGTTTCACCACACAGGCGGCCCGGCATCTGACGCACGAGCTTTTGCGTGGTGGCAAACAGCCCGACATACGGCCCACCATAGTTCAGCGCATTACCGATCGACTGGCCTTCGCCGCAAACGATGTCTGCGCCAAAGCTGCCCGGTGATTTCACCGCACCAAACGCCACCGCCTCGGTAAAGACCACCACCAGAAGCGCACCCTTGGCATGGCAAAGATCAGCCAGTTGGGTGTGATCCTGAATGCGGCCAAACACGTCCGGGTACTGCACAACAACACACGCTGTCTGATCATCAATCAGATCGTTGAGTTCTTCGGCAGTTGCCTGATGTTCCGGATGCCCATCGCGCCCGGCAACTTCGGTGTCGCTATACTGGCAATAAGTTTCGGTCACTTCGCGGTAATGCGGGTGCAGACCACCCGAAAGAACTGCCTTCTTGCGACGGGTCGCGCGGCAGGCCATCAGAACCGCTTCGGCACAGGATGTCGCACCATCCCACATCGACGCGTTGGCAACATCCATCCCGGTGATCGAGGCAACCTGGGTCTGGAATTCAAACAGGTATTGCAGTGTCCCTTGCGCGATTTCCGGTTGATACGGGGTATAGGCGGTCAGGAATTCACCGCGCTGGATCACGTAATCAACCGTCGCCGGCACATGGTGGCGATAGGCACCCGCACCCAGGAAACTGGGCACGCTCGATGCGCCCATGTTTTTGGCGGCCAAGGCCATCATATCGCGTTCGACCTGCATTTCGCCAAGGTGGGATGGCAAATCAACAGGTGCGTCAAGCAACGCGCCGTCCGGCACATCACAGTAAAGTTCATCAACCGATGATGCCCCGATGGTATCAAGCATCGCAGCACGATCAGCGCGTGTCAGTGGGAGATAACGCATGTTTTAAAGGCCTTCGACGAAGTCTTTGTAGGCTGCTTCATCCATCAGCTCATCAAGCTGGGATTCATCGGTCAGTGTCATTCTAAAGAACCAGCCATCGGATTCCGGGGCTTCATTGACCAGTGCAGGATTGTCATCAAGCTCTTCGTTGACCTCGACAATTTCACCATCGAGCGGAGCGTAAACGTCGCTGGCGGCCTTGACCGATTCAACAACCGCGGCGTCGCCATCCTTGGTCAGTTTCTTGCCTACTTCCGGCAGCTCGACATACACGATATCGCCCAGCGACTGCTGCGCGTAATCGGTAATGCCAACGGTTGCCACACCGTCTTCAAGCTCGATCCATTCATGTTCCTGCGAAAATTTCTTAGTCATCTTCCATTGTCCCTGTTGATCAATTCAGTGCCAATGCAGCGTAGCGCCGCTCTCTCTATGATAAATTCTGGTTCTCAACCGCGGAAATAACGATGCGGCGCGAACGGAAGTTCGACCACCTCGGCCGGGCGCGCCTTGCCACGCACCATAAGATCGACCTTGGTACCCGGTTCGGCAAATTCAATCGCGACATACCCCATGGCAATCGGGCCATCGACGGTCGGGCCAAACCCGCCCGATTTGATCTCGCCGATGTCTTCGCCATCTGCGTTCAGAATCTGGGTGTGTTCACGTGCCGGTGCCTTGCCTTCGGGCTTGATGCCGACACGTTTACGATCCGCACCGTGTTCAAGTTGATCAAGGATCACATCCGCGCCCTTGAAGCCACCCTCGGCCCGGCGACGTTTATTGATGATCCAGTTCAGATCCCCTTCAACCGGGGTCGTAGTGGTATCAATGTCGTTGCCATACAGGCAAAGGCCCGCTTCGAGGCGCAGTGAGTCACGTGCGCCAAGGCCAATCGCCTCGACCTCGTCCTCGGCCAGCAGCTTGCGCGCAAGCGCCTCGGCATCGGCGTTGGGTACGGAAATCTCAAAGCCATCTTCGCCGGTGTAACCCGAACGGGTCACAAAGCACGGACTGCCAGCGATGTCGATTTCGGCAAAGCTCATGAATTTCAGATCGGCAACCGATGGTGCAAAACGTGCCAGAACCTTGGCCGCATCCGGGCCCTGCAATGCCAGAAGCGCCCGGTCATCGATTTCTTCAAGCGATACACCATCGCCAAGATTGGCACGCATGTGAACGATATCATCATCCTTGCAGGCTGCATTGATCACCAGAAACAGGCTGTCGCCCGCATTGGTAATCATCAGATCGTCAAGGATCGTGCCGTCGTCCTGGGTAAATGCGGAATAGCGGGTGCGACCGGGTTTGAGGATGGCAATGTCACCGGGCACAAGCTTTTCAAGCTCCGCCACTCGGTTCTCACCGGTCAAACGCACCTGCCCCATATGGGACACATCAAACAGGCCTGCCTTCGCACGGGTATGAAGATGTTCGCCCTTCACACCAAGCGGATATTGCACAGGCATGGCATAGCCAGCGAACGGTACCATTTTGGCACCGAGTTCCACATGCAAATCATAAAGGGCAGTTTTTAGAAGTTCGGATTCGTGATCCGCCATCAGGTTCTCCAAGACAATCGTTGCGAAATATAGCCGACCAGTGGCCAACCACATTCCCCCTCTGTCTTTGGAGCCTGAAAGAATCACATCCGGGGTAGGAAGCCGGTCTGCTTACATCTTCGGCGAGGTGTTCCTGATCAGAAATTCAGGTCACCTGCTTTCCAGAGTCCCATCTCCACGCGGTCCTGTTGCCTGAGAGTTTCCGGGGTGGTTGCTCCTTCGGCGTCCGCTCATCCGATAAGGACTGCGGCCTCTCCCACGTGCATCATTTGGGTATGTTTCTGTTATACGGGTTTCCGCGCAAACCGACCAGCCCCTATTTTTCGGGCATGATCGGTCTGCCACGTCTCGAACAAACAAACCCGAATAAAATCAATCGGTTCCGAACCGGCGATTATACTCAAGTTGGTCCGCGCTCAGCTGGAAACCAAGATAGATTTCGTAATCCGGACCGGTCCAGACATCGTCCAGCGGCACCGACAGGGTCACCTGCTCGTCACGGATACGGGCCATGTTCAGATTGTCGGCAAACGCCATATTAACGTCAAACACCGACTTCTGAATGAAGGTGCCGTTCGGGTCACGCAGGGCGACGAAATATTTAAATTGAACGTTACGGTTTTGGGCTGCCGGTCCAAGCTCGGCGGTAATGATCGGGCTGATGATGACATCAAGTTCCTTGTCATCAAGGTCGTAGCCGCAATCACCAAGGTATCCGGTAAATTCGGCTTCGACGATCACATCGGTCAGATCACGGCCAGCACCGCTGAACTGGACAAGCTTTGCCGTATCCTTTGGCAGATAGGCCGCCGGACAAACCGGGACCGGCTGTTCTTCGAACGGGTTGCCACCGCCGCATGCGCTTAGCAATCCACCAAGCGAGACCATACCCAATGCATAAACGCGCCGAAGTCCGTTACCGATTGTCATCCAAGCCTCTATCAAACCAAATGTTTTCGGGCCGCATCGCGACGACCGGCCCGCGCGCAGTCTATTCTGTCGCGGATGTCGGCACAACCCGCTTGAACGGCCTTGGGCGGTGTAAAACGTCAAAAATTCGGCCAACCCGCACCGACCATTTACCCCAGAGTCATTGCACCGCATGATCAGGCAGGTTATGTAACGTGAATGTTTGAAAAATGCGTCGGCAACGCCCGCACGCAATTGGGAAAGCCGGACCTGTATCATGTCTGACAAAGCCAGCCTTCGGATCGTTCTTGCCAATCCGCGCGGTTTCTGCGCGGGGGTTGATCGCGCCATCGAGATCGTCGAAAAGGCACTCGAAAAATATGGCGCACCGGTCTATGTCCGCCACGAAATCGTGCATAACAAATTCGTGGTCAATCGCCTGCGCGATATGGGTGCCGTTTTCGTTGACGAACTTGATGCCGTTCCCGATGGCGTGCCGGTGATCTTTTCGGCCCATGGGGTGCCGAAATCCGTGCCCGAGGCGGCCGAAACCCGCAAACTTGAATATCTTGATGCGACCTGCCCGCTGGTCTCCAAAGTCCATCGCGGGGCCGAACGTCATCACGCCGATGGCAAACATATTCTTCTGATTGGTCATGCTGGTCATCCCGAAGTCATCGGCACGATGGGCCAGTTACCCCCCGGCAGCATGACCCTGGTCGAGACCGAGGAAGACGCCGAGACCATCGAAATCAGCGATCCGGAAAATCTGGCCTTTGTGACCCAGACGACCTTGTCACTTGATGACACCGCCAAGATCATTGAAATCCTGCAACGGCGTTTCCCGTCAATCGCGGTGCCGAAAAAGGAAGACATCTGCTACGCCACGACCAACCGCCAGCATGCGGTCAAACTGATCGCGGAAAAGGCCGATGCCATTCTGGTCCTTGGCGCGCCAAATTCTTCAAACTCCAACCGCTTGGTCGAAGTCGCCAAACGCGAAGGCTGCACACGGTCTGTTCTGGTCGAACGGGCAAAGGATATCGACTGGTCGAAGCTTGACGGTATTTCAAGCCTTGGCATCACGGCCGGTGCGTCCGCGCCCGAAATCCTGGTCGAGGAAGTCATTGATGCCTGTCGGGAACGCTTTGACGTGACGGTCGAAACCATCACGCTGACCAACGAAAATGTCACTTTCAAACTTCCGCGTCAGCTTGCCAGCTAGGTCTGCGGACATGCTTATTTTCAGATCAGGACGACGATAGAACTCATGGCCGTCTATACCGACGTTTCAGACGAAGATATTTCCCGCTTTGTGGCCGAATACGATATCGGTGACGTGGTGTCGTTCAAGGGGATCGCAGAAGGCGTCGAAAACACCAATTTCCTGCTTCAGACGACCAAGGCGCCTTATATCCTGACCCTGTATGAGAAGCGGGTAAATCCCGATGATCTACCCTTCTATCTTGGCCTGATGGATCACTTGTCGGCCAAGGGACTGAATTGCCCGACCCCGATCCACGGCAAGGACGGTGTTGCCCTGCGACGCCTTTGTGGTCGCCCGGCCGCCATCACGTCTTTCCTGCAGGGCATGTCGCCCAGGCGCATTCAACCCCATCACTGTGCGGGGGTCGGCGCCGCACTGGCCGAGTTGCACTCAGCCGGTCAGGACTTCGAAATGCACCTGCCCAATGCGCTGAGCATCAAGGGATGGCGTTCGCTTTTCGACAGCTGCGCTGAACATGCCGACGATGTCGAACCCGGCCTTGGTAAGATGATTGGCGAAGAGCTCGCATTTCTAGAGGAAAACTGGCCGCACGCCCTGCCCAAGGGGGTCATTCATGCGGATCTGTTCCCCGACAACGTCTTCTTCTTTCCAAACAAGGAAGCCGTTTCCGGGCTGATTGACTTCTATTTCGCGTGCAATGACCTGTTTTGCTATGACGTTGCCATTTGCATGAATGCTTGGTGCTTTGAGCCCGATAACAGCTTCAATGTAACCAAGGCCAAAAACCTTCTGTCGCATTACAGCAAGGTCCGTCCGCTTTCGGACGTCGAAAAGGCCGCCCTGCCCATTCTGGCGCGCGGCGCAAGTCTTCGGTTCCTTCTGACACGGCTCTATGACTGGGTGAATACGCCCAAGGATGCACTTGTCACCCCGAAGAACCCGCGCGAATACATCAACAAATTGCGGTTCCACCAACGTGTGGAAAACGCAACAGCCTATGGCCTGGATTAGGCACAAAGGCGGGGAACACGACAATATGACTTCAAGTAACGGTGACGATAACCGCGTCGAGATTTACACAGACGGCGCGTGCAGCGGCAATCCCGGCCCCGGTGGCTGGGGCGCTATTTTGCGCTTCAAGGGTGTCGAAAAGGAAATGTCGGGCGGCGATCCGGAAACCACCAACAATCGTATGGAAATGATGGCCGCGATTAGCGCGCTGGAAGCCTTGAAACGTCCCTGCGTCATCGATATCTACACCGACAGCAGCTATGTCCGCGACGGTATTACCAAATGGATTTTCGGCTGGCAGAAACGTGGCTGGAAAACCGCCGATAAAAAGCCGGTCAAGAATGTGGAATTATGGCAACGTTTGCTACAAGCCCTTGAACCACATAAGGTCGAGTGGCACTGGGTCAAGGGTCACGCCGGTCACCCGGAAAACGAAAGATGCGACGAATTGGCCCGCCAAGCCGTGCCCCGATAACGAATTTTTCGCGGTTATCGGGAAAATTGCTTGAAGCTGAGGGACTTCGCTACAAGATAAATAGCTTTGCTGGCTTGTGTCAGATAATTGAATGTTTAACGAAATCAAACTTGCGTTTTCATCAAGTTGCGGTTTGACTTGAGACTAATTCAAGGGGGTGTTGGCACTCATACAAAGGTCGAGTACATTATATTCGACTAGCCTAAAGTGGGTGTCAGGGAGAGAACGCTTGTCACGCGGATCGTACGGGTTTTTACAACGAAAGTCCTTGAGCAGTCGGCTGCTGTTTATCGCATTGCCGCTTGTTTCGCTGTTCTCGCTCGCGCTTTTCATCGTCTTTGGCTATGTCAGCTACAAGGTGCTGCGCGACGACCTGAATGGCAAAGTCGAACAGACCGCCGACATTAACGCCCGCGTTCTGGCCACACCTTTCTGGTATCTCGACGTCGACAATATTGAATCTGCACTCAATGCCATGGCGCGCGATCGCGACATCGTTGCCGTGCAGGCACTGGGCGCAGACGGCACCGAATTTGCCCATACCGGCGTATCGCAATCCGAACTGACCGACACGCTTCGCCTTTCGCGCCGTGTCTATTTCGAACGCAACAACGTGCGCCATGATGTTGGCGAACTGGTCATCTACTTCACAGACGCACGCGTTCAGGATTTGCTGTTCCGCCGTATTGCGATCGACATGATCCTGTTCGGGCTTCTGATCTCGGTCGTGGCCGCAAGCCTTCTGATCGCCAACAAACGCTCGATCAAGGAACCTCTCAACCGACTGCTGCATTCCATCCGAATGACCAAGCACGGCCGACTGCGCCGTCCGGTGGAGTGGAACAGCTCGGACGAACTCGGTCTTCTGATCCGCGAATACAATGAAATGGTCGCCCTTCAAGGTCAGGCACAGGAAGAAGCCCAGCGCAAACAGGCCCTGCTGGAAGCCACCCTTCACAATATCGGTCAGGGCATCTGTCTGTTCGATCAGGACCTGAACCTGATGGTCTGGAACGAACGCTATATCGAATTGCTCAACCTGCCGCGTGATCTGGTCAAGGAAGGCACACCGCTTTCTGATATCCTGCGCTATAACGGCGAACGCGGCGAATATGGCGATGTCAGCATTCAGGCCCTGATTTCCGACCGCGTTGCGATTGCCCGTCGCCGTGAACCCTATCGCATGGAACGTACCCGCCCGAATGGCCGCGTCATTCAGGTTGATCACAACCCGATGCCGGGCGGCGGTTACGTTGCGACCTATACCGATATTACCGAACGTAAACAGACCGAAGCGCGCATGCGTCACTTGGCTGTCCATGACGTTCTGACCAGCCTGCCGAACCGCACCCTGTTCCTTGACCGCCTGCGTCAGGCGCTGCTATCGGCGCGTCGTTTCCAGCGCGGCGTGACGGTTCTGTTTGTTGACCTTGACCGGTTCAAGGACATCAACGACCACTTCGGTCACGATGTCGGCGATCTGATGATCCAGGAAATGGGACAGCGTCTGTCGCGCATCATCCGGGATTCCGATACCGCCGCCCGTTTGGGGGGCGATGAATTCGCAATCATCCAGACCGACGTCCAGAACATCGAAGACACCATCGCCCTTGCCCAGCGCATCATTGACGAGCTGTGCCAGCCATTTGATTGCCGCGGCATCCGCCTGCATTCGACCGCCAGTGTCGGCATTACCCTGTTCCCGGAAGACGGCGAAAACCCCGAACAACTGGTCAAGAACGCCGACATGGCGATGTATGCCGCCAAGGCCGAAGGGCGCAACAATTACCGCTTCTTCCTGCCGTCGATGCACGAACGGGTCAAGGAACGCAAAACCATCGAGGAAGATCTGCGCAACGCGCTCGAACACGATCAACTCGAACTTTACTATCAGCCGAAAATCGATTGCCGCACCGAACGCGTCGTCGGTGCCGAGGCGCTTGTACGCTGGCATCACCCGGAACGTGGCCTGATCCTGCCGGGCGAATTCATTTCCGTTGCCGAGGAATGCGGCCTGATCAATCGACTGGGGGCATGGGTTCTTGAAAAGGCCTGCCGTCAGACACGCATCTGGCGCGACTCATCACTTTCCGATCTTCGGATTGCCGTCAACCTGTCCCCGGCACAGTTCCAGGATGCCGAACTGGTTGATAGTGTGACCAAGATCGTCAAGGAAACCGCCCTGCCGCATGGCACGCTGGAACTTGAAATCACCGAATCCATTCTGATGAACAACCCGGAAAAGGCGGTCTCGACGCTCAAGGAGCTCAAGGAGCTTGGCGTTCTGATCGCGATTGATGATTTCGGCACCGGCTATTCGTCGCTGAACTATCTCAAACGTTTCCCGGTCACCTCGATCAAGATCGACCGGTCCTTCGTGAACGACATTCATGTCGATGTCGATGACAAGGCCATCGTCGATGCGGTCATCGGCCTGGGCCACAGCCTCAATCTCGAAGTCGTTGCCGAGGGCGTGGAAGAAGTCGAACAGCTTGTCTATCTGCAGGAAAAGGGCTGCGACTTTATCCAGGGCTTCCTGTTCTCCAAACCATTGCCCGCCTCGACCTTCGAAAGCTGGGTCAACGAGCGGCATGGCACCGAACAGGAAACTGTCTCAGCCAAGTCCTGACGTGTCCCACTGATCGTTTGATTGGCGAAAAGACGGGCCTCCGAAAGGAAGGCCCGCCCCATATCATACATTCAGAACTGTTTGATCAGGCGTTCATGCCGCTATCGACAGTGAATTCTGAACCGGTGACCACTTTGGCCTCAGGCCCGGCAAGCCATGCGACAAGCCCGGCTGTATCATTGGCATCGCTGTAATCGGGGATGGCCATGATACGGCGCGCAGCATCGGCGATGTCGCCTTCTGCCGGGTTCATGTCGGTTTCGGTCGGCCCCGGATGAACGACATTGACCGTGATCTTGCGCGGCCCCAAATCACGGGCGACCCCACGGGTAAAGCCGATAAGCGCCGATTTTGACAGGGCATAAAGGCTTAGTCCCGGCCATGGCACCCGGTGCGCAAGGTTACTGCCGGTCGTAATGATCCGACCACCATCGGGCATATGAGCCAGTGCTGCCTTGGTCGCCACGAAAACCGCGCGGACATTGACATCAACCGTGCGGTCAAACTGCTCAATGCTAAATTCGTCAATCGGTGCGAATTCAATAATCCCTGCATTATTGACCAGAATATCAATCTGCCCAAATTGGGCGGCCGCCTGATTGATTGCCGCTTCAATCTCATCGGCATTTCGGTTGTCGGCCTTTATCGCCACGGCCGTGCCGCCCGATGCCTCAATTTCCCTGACCACATCACGAGCCCGGTCCGGGGCACTGACATACGTAAGCACAACTTTGGCGCCTTCCTGTGCCAGCCGTTTGGAAATGGCCGCTCCAATTCCGCGTCCGCCGCCAGTGACGAAAGCAACTTTTCCTGTAAGGTTCTGCATCATGAATTCCTTTTATGTAACGATCATTACATAATTGATGACAACCTTGTTTTTCTGCGTCAAGTGATTTATGTAATGATCACTATAAAATCAGGAATACAGAGCATGGCAACACGCGGTAGACCCCCCGCATTTGACCGGGACAATGCACTGGACAAGGCCCTGGGCCTGTTCTGGGAAAGGGGATATGACAATACGTCCATGGCCGAACTGAGCGCGGCCATGAAGCTGAACCCGCCCAGCATCTATGCTGCCTTTGGCGGGAAAGAAGCGTTGTTTGATGAAGTGATCGCCCATTACAACAAACATCACGGCACCTTGATCTGGGCTGATCTGGACCGTTTCAAACATCCAAAAGACGCAACACGTCATGTTCTGGTCGCGTCTGCAAATGCCTATACGCGTGAAGACACACCGCATGGCTGTCTGGTTGTACTGGCCGCACCGCAGGAAAACTCAAATCATGCAACGGTCAATCAGACCCTTTGCAGTCATCGCCGCTCGGTCACGAAAACCTTGCGCAACCTCTATGCCGAGGGTCAACGACGCGGCCACATTCCAAGGAACGCCAATATCGATACCATGGCTACCTATTACGCGACCGTTCAGATTGGCATGTCGATACAAGCCCGCGATGGCGCGACCCGCGAGGAGCTGATCGCTGTTGCCGATGCCGCAATGACGACATGGCCAAACCTGACCAGCACCTCGCTTGCACGACGCTAAAGCAAGCTCATCTGGTTAATAAATGGTGGTTCCCGCCACATCCGATTTGCCTCTGGCTGAACCGGTATGTGGGTGATCTACCGATGTACGATCCACAAGATCAACAATCTCGGAAATCACCTTGGCCAACTGATAATCCTTGGGCGTATAGACCGCCGAAACGCCCATCTGACGCAGCACCAGCATGTCAGATTCCGGGATAATCCCGCCGACAACGACCGGGATATGACCGGCCCCTTGGGCACGCAGCCCGTTGACCACTTCACGCACCAGCGGCACATGCGACCCGGACAGGATCGAAAGACCGATGACATGCGCGCCGTCTTCGATGGCATTGCGTACCAGTTCCTCTGGCGTCCAGCGAATGCCTTCATACAAAACCTCGATCCCGGCTTCGCCCGCCTTGACCGCAATCTGTTCGGCCCCGTTGGAATGACCATCCAGACCCGGCTTACCGACCAGCATCTTCATGCGTTCGCCAAGCTTGTCAGAAACCTCATCAACGCGTTTGCGCAAATCCTGAAGGTTTTCGGCATCCCCGGTCACGATCATCGATGTAATCCCGGTCGGCGCACGGTATTCGCCAAATACGTCGCGCAGGGTTTCCGACCACTCGCCGGTGGTGACCCCGGCATGGGCACAGGCGATGGAACTTTCCATGATGTTGCGGCCTTCGCTGGCGGCTGACTTCAAATCGGTCAGCGTGGCATCGACTTCGGCCTGATTGCGCTCCGACCGCCAGGCTTTAAGTTTTTCGATCTGGTCCTGTTCGGCCATGTCATCGACGGTCAGGATCGATTTCTCCCCCGATGTCAGCGGCGATGGTTCGGTTTCAGTAAAGGCATTCACACCGATCACCTTTGTCAGGCCGCTTTCGATATCGGCCAGACGCAGCGCGTTTGATCGCACCAGTTCCTGTTTCATATAGCCGCGATCAACTGCGGCAATCGCCCCGCCCATCTCATCGATCTTTGCAAGTTCTGCCCGCGCGCCTTCCTTAAGCGCGCCGACCTTGCGTTCAATCGCCGGGTTGCCGTCAAACAGGTCTTCATATTCCAGAAGATCAGTTTCATAAGCCATGATCTGTTGCAGGCGCAGCGACCATTGCTGGTCCCACGGACGCGGCAGACCAAGGGCCTCGTTCCAGGCGGGCAACTGCACGGCGCGCGCCCGGGCATTCTTTGACAGAACCACCGCCAGCATCTCGATCAGAATACGATAGACGTTATTTTCCGGCTGCTGTTCGGTCAGGCCCAACGAGTTGACCTGAACGCCATAGCGGAACCGGCGATATTTGGCGTCTTCGATGCCGTAACGGTCGCGCGTGATTTCATCCCAAAGTTCGCAAAATGCCCGCATCTTGCAAATCTCGGTAACAAAGCGAATCCCCGCATTCACAAAGAATGAAATGCGCCCGACCACCTTGGCAAAGTCTTCTTCGGGCACCTGCCCCGAATCGCGCACCGCATCCAGAACCGCAATCGCCGTTGCCAGCGCATAGGCCAGTTCCTGTTCGGCCGTCGCCCCGGCTTCCTGCAAATGATAAGAGCACACATTCATCGGGTTCCATTTCGGAACCTCGCGATAGGTAAAGGCCGCGACATCGGTAATCAGCTTAAGGCTGGGTGCCGGCGGGAAGATATAGGTCCCGCGCGACAGGTATTCCTTGATGATGTCGTTCTGGGTCGTGCCCTGCAGGCTGGCGCGCGCGGTACCCTGCTTTTCGGCCACCGCAATATAAAGTGACAAAAGCCAGGCGGCTGGCGCGTTGATCGTCATCGACGTGTTCATCTGATCAAGCGGGATGCCGTCAAACAACGTCATCATGTCACCCAGATGGGAAACCGGAACGCCAACCTTGCCGACTTCGCCACGCGCCAGAACATGGTCAGAATCATACCCCGTCTGGGTGGGCAGATCGAAGGCCACCGAAAGCCCGGTCTGCCCCTTTGCCAGGTTCTGACGATACAGCGCATTTGATGCCTGTGCGGAGCTGTGCCCGGCATAGGTCCGGATCAGCCACGGGCGATCGCGTTCCGGCTTTGCTGCGTTGCGCTTGTTTTCCATCGACATCGCGACCTCTTGTATTTTTATTACTCAATGTCTTTACGATAATTACGCCTGAACGTTATTAAATTATCTACTAGACATCACTAGGGTAATTATATAACAATTTGTGCAACGCGATAAAAGCGAAAACAAATATCACCCAGGTTATCCTTGCTGAAATTCCGCAGGAAACCGGGAGATGCCCGGGGAAAATAAAATAAATTCCGTGGCTTGGAGGATCCGTCGACCGCAACGCAGCATCGGTAATTTAATTACCCTGCAAACCGGATCGACCCCGAACAAGGAGTGAAGGCCATGAATACGTCTGCTGAAGTGCTGCCTTTCCGTGGCGGTCAGGAAGAAAAAGATCTTTATGAAATTGGCGAAATCCCGCCATTGGGCCATGTGCCAAAGAATATGTATGCATGGGCGATTCGCGAAGAACGCCATGGCGAACCCGATACGGCCATGCAGTGCGAAGTTTTGCCGGTGACCCAACCCGACAGCCATGAAGTGCTTGTTCTCGTGATGGCGGCCGGGGTGAACTATAATGGTGTCTGGGCATCCCTTGGCAAACCGATCTCGGTCTTTAATGTCCATGATTGCCCGTTCCACATTGCCGGATCGGATGCATCGGGCATCGTCTGGGCGGTTGGATCGAAAGTCACCCGCTGGAAAGTCGGCGACGAAGTGGTCATTCACTGCAATCAGGATGACGGCGACGACGAAGAATGTAATGGCGGCGATCCGATGCTGTCCCCGACCCAGCGTATCTGGGGCTATGAAACGCCAGACGGATCCTTCGCCCAGTTCACCTGTGTTCAGGCACAGCAGCTCATGCCGCGTCCCAAACATCTGACCTGGGAAGAAAGTGCGTGCTACACGCTGACCCTTGCCACCGCCTATCGCATGCTGTTTGGCCATCGCCCGCACATCCTGCGTCCGGGGCACAATGTGCTGGTCTGGGGCGCGTCGGGTGGTTTGGGCTCGATGGCGATCCAGCTGATTACAACGGCCGGGGCCAACGCAATTGGCGTCATTTCCGATGAAACAAAGCGCGACTTTGTTCTGGGACTGGGTGCCAAGGCCGTGATCAACCGCAAGGATTTCAATTGCTGGGGACAGCTTCCCACCGTCAACGGTCCGGAATTTGGCGACTATATGAAAGAAGTCCGCAAATTCGGCAAGGCGATCTGGGACATCACCGGCAAGGGCAATGACGTCGACATCGTCTTTGAACATCCCGGCGAACAGACCTTCCCGGTATCGTGCAACGTTGTAAAACGCGGCGGCATGGTTGTGTTCTGTGCCGGCACCACCGGCTTTAACCTGACCTTTGATGCGCGCTTTGTCTGGATGCGCCAGAAGCGTATTCAGGGCAGCCACTTTGCCAACCTGAAACAGGCGGCACAAGCCAACAAGCTCGTGATCGAACGCCGTCTGGATCCGAGCATGTCTGAAGTGTTCAGTTGGGAAGATATCCCGCGCGCCCACATGAAGATGATGCGCAACGAACACAAACCCGGCAACATGGCCGTTCTGGTGCAGGCAAAGCGCCCGGGAATGCGCACCCTTGAAGAAGCAGTCGAAGGCTAGTCCCACATTAATCTTCGACTGATAGCTGGCACCCCGCGCGCATTCTCGCCCGATCTGCGCATGGGGTGCCACCACCCTTTATGCTTTGATGCATTCATAACTGATCCGCGCAATCGCCCCACAGGATTGCACGACGAGGACCTGATCCGAGGACCCGAAGAATGACGAACAACGCCCTTTTGCCTGACCTCGAACGTTTGTGCGATGACGCCCTTGCGGCACTCAGCCCGGTTTATGATGCGGCCGAATATGCGCTGCGGACTGCTGTAACGGTCGATGGCCGGGTCAATGCCGATGCCTTTGATGACAACCAGTTTGCCGCACACGGCTTTGCCTGGTTCACCACCTATGTCACCGCCCTTGGGCAGATGAAGGCATGGGCAAACCGCCTTAAGGATCAGGGCAAGTTCGGCAATCTCGAACAACTGATCCTGCAATCGGCGTTTGGGGAATATCTGGCCCAGATCATCGGTGGCATTCCGATGTCACAGGGTGAAATCATCCGTCTTTCGACCCTTGGCGTTTCTGATGACCTGATTGCATCCCTTGCTGCCAACCCATCGGTTGCGACCCTTGCACGTGGTGGCAATTCCGATGCCGCGCGCCGGGCGATTGCCGCTGAAATCGAAGACAGCCTTGATACCGGTCGCTTTGGCGAAACCGGTCTTGAAGACGAAACCCTTGATATGGTGCGCGATCAATTCCGCCGCTTTGTTGAGGAAAAGGTATCGCCGCATGCTCATGGCTGGCACGAACGTGACGAGCTGATCCCGATTGAAATCGTCAATGAAATGTCTGAACTCGGCGTGTTCGGCCTGACCATCCCCGAAGAATTCGGTGGCCTTGGCATGGGCAAAACCGCGATGTGCGTTGTCACCGAGGAACTGTCGCGTGGCTATATCGGTGTCGGGTCACTTGGGACACGTTCTGAAATTGCCGCCGAACTGATCCGCCTTGGCGGGACCGACGCGCAAAAGGAACACTACTTGCCCAAACTGGCATCGGGTGAAATCCTGCCAACTGCGGTTTTTACCGAACCCAACAATGGATCGGATCTGGCCCACCTGCGCACGCGTGCGGTGAAAGATGGCGATACCTATAAGGTCACTGGCAACAAGACATGGATCACCCATGCCGCACGGTCTGATCTGATGACGCTTCTGACCCGCACCAACCCCGACGAGTCCGGTTATCGTGGCTTGTCGATGCTGCTGGCCGAAAAACCGCGTGGCACCGATGAAAACCCGTTCCCGGCCGACGGCATGTCAGGTGGCGAGATCGAGGTTCTTGGCTACCGCGGCATGAAGGAATACGAACTGTCCTTTGACGGGTTCGAAGTCCCGACCGAGAACCTTTTGGGTGGCGAAGAAGGCCAGGGCTTCAAACAATTGATGGCGACCTTTGAGTCGGCCCGTATTCAGACCGCAGCCCGTGCTGTCGGCGTCGCCCAGAACGCGCTTGAGATCGGCATGCGCTATGCCAAGGATCGCATCCAGTTTTCCAAGCCGCTTTACGCCTTCCCGCGCGTATACGGCAAAGTCGCATGGATGGTGGTTGAAACCATGATCGCGCGCCAGCTGACCTATTTCTCGGCCTTTGAAAAGGATCAGGATATCCGCTGCGATATCGAGGCCGGCATGGCCAAGCTTCTGGGCGCGCGCGTCGCATGGTCGAATGCCGATAACGCCCTGCAGATTCACGGCGGCAACGGCTATGCGCTTGAATATCAGATCAGCCGCGTGCTGTGTGATGCGCGCATTCTGAACATTTTCGAAGGGGCTGCCGAAATTCAGGCACAGGTGGTCACGCGCGGCATTCTGACCCGGTGAACGACATAACATTCTGAAATACTGATAAAATTCTCATTCGAACCGTGGCCCCCGTGAACAACGAGGGCAAACTTGGCCCGCCGACACTGGCGGGCCTTTTTCCATATCAACCTAAAGTATGATATATTTTGGACTTACCAGTAGTGATACACTCCCCAAAAGCACACGCAGACCACTGAAAGTCTGTGAAAAAAATCGGGCTAAAAGGTCCGCCGGGAATAAGGGAGAGAATGGCAAATGAATCACAGCTCTGCAATGCCAGAAAGTACAATCTATGCGCGTATAAATGCCGCCACGGAATTGTTTGCGCAACATGGAGAACAGCTTGCAGAAAATCTGGTCACCGAACTTTTGGGGATCGGTCAAAGCAGTGCTGGGCCTAGTGATCCGCAACATCATGTTGCCGAACTGTCCCGACATTTTGCAACGCTGATCAACGCAAACAGCTCTGATGCATTCAACCAATGCTTTAATGAGCACGTTCTGGCCAATGCGGTCATAGGACTGGCTCCTGATCATATTGTACTGGCCTACCACAAGGTTTCAGCACTTTGCGCAACGCTTGCCGCGCGGTCCAAGGGCGGCACTGAGGCGGCTGATGCGGCGCGATGCCTGCTGATGGCGGATATGGGCAGCCTGATATCGGCGCGCCAGACTGTTTTGGCCAACCAGCGTTCGGCCTCTGAAATCCAGTCGATGTCGGAAATCATCGAACGTGAAACCGACAACATCATTTCCGAGGTCGGCTTCCAGGCCGGGCGCACCAATGACGTGGCGCAGGCCATGGAAAGTGATGCCAGCGAGCTTTCCCAACTGGTCGAACGCATCACTGCCACCACCGAAGTCGCCAGCAGCAATGTCGCCACCGTGGCATCCGCGACCGAGGAGTTGCAGGCATCCAGCCACGAAATTGCCGAACGTATTCATAAAACCAATGACATTGCCAGTCAGGCCGTCACCCGCGCCCAGGAAACATCCACCACCATGGGCAGCCTGTCGGAAACCGCGACCGAGATTGGCAAGGTTGTTGATATCGTCAAACGCATTTCTGATCAGACCAAGATGCTGGCACTCAACGCCACGATCGAGGCCGCACGCGCCGGCGACGCTGGCAAGGGTTTTGCCGTGGTCGCCAACGAGGTCAAGAACCTCGCCACCCAGACCGAAAAAGCCATCCTTGATATCAACGCCCAGATTACCGCGATTCAGGGTGCCACATCCGAGGCGGTCACCGCGATTGAGGGCATCGGCGGCGCGATTGACGAAGTCAGCCAGCTTTCAAGCGATATCTCGGCATCGGTCGAACAACAAACAGCAGCCATTGCCGAAATCTCGACAAGTGCGCAGGAAGTCTCCACCCACATGCAGGGGATTTCCGGCGACATCGAACTGGCGAGCCACAAGTCGCACAATGCCAGCCAGACGGCGGAAAACCTTCGCATTCTGTCTTCGAATATCCGCAATGATATCAACGAGATGGAAACGCGCTTCCGCATGGTTCTGCGCAGCGCGGACAACACCAATCGCCGTCACGAAGAACGGGTTCCGATTGCGGTTGATATCAAGGTCGACTTTGGCAATGGTGATGTGCGCCAAGGTGTGACGGCGGACATGTCGCTTGCCGGCCTGCTTGCCCGTATTGATGCCAGCGAAGATGACCGCAACAAAGCAATCACGATTACGATGACCGATGGCACCCGGCTCAAGGGGACGGTCAAAGCGTACTCAACACTCGGAACCCACATCCAGTTCACCGAAATCGACGACGAAGCAACCAAGGTCATTTTGGGACTGCTTAAGAAAACCCACGAACATGACGCCAAGATTGCCGATCTCGGCAAGCAACTGGCCGGCGAGTTGGGCAAGGTTCTTGAAGGCGGTTTGCGCAGTCACGAATTCACCCACGATGATCTGTTCAACACCCGCTACGAGCCGATTGACGGCACCGATCCCAAGCAGTTCATGACGCCGTATGTGCCCTTTACCGACCGCAACTTCACCCCGCTGCAAGAAGCCATTCTTGCAAAGGACGAACATATCGTCTTTGCCGCCGGTGTGGATACCAACGGCTATCTGCCGACCCACAACAAGGTCTACAGCCAACCGCAACGACCGGGCGAACCCGCCTGGAACATGGGCAACTGCCGCAACCGGCGCATCTTTGATGACCGTGCCGGTCTGATGGCCGGGCGCAACACCAAGCCCCACCTGCTGCAGACCTATTTCCGTGACATGGGCAACACCGTCGTCTTCATGAAGGAATGCGACGTGCCGATCATGGTCAATGGCGAACAGTGGGGCAACCTTCGGATCGGTTACAAATCCTAGGCACTGCCAAACCAATCTGGATAACGAGCAAGCGAAAAGCGGGCGGTTCCATCACGGACCGCCCGCACTCTATTCAACGCCAAACTCTGTTTTCCCTATCTGAAATCAAACAGCTCCTGATGGAAGGCGTAGCTGTGCAATCCGGCTGCCACCAGATCGTTTTTGACATCTTCGCCAAATTGGCGCGGTCCACAGAACCAGACTTGGGCTTCTTGCCAATGGGGCACATCAGAACGGATTTTCTCGCCGGTCAGAAAGCCGTCGCGCGCATCACGCCATTCACGCAACCGAACACCGGCACGCCCGGCCAGGTCGTTGATCCGCGCCATCAGTTCGGGATCGCAATGCGGCGCAGCCTGATAAAAATCGATCTCAAGCTTTGCCGGATTGGCCACCAGATCTTCAAGCCAGGCAACAAACGGCGTCAGTCCGATCCCACCGGAAATCCAGATCTGATGGCGTTTTTCCCGATCCAGAACAAAGGTGCCATAAGGCCCCTCAAGCGCCACCCGGTCGCCCGGCTTCAATGTTTCGTAAAGCGTGCTGGTATAGTCGCCCAGTTTTTTGGCGATAATGCTCAGGCCCGGAACCCCGTCGCGCCAGGCAGACGCAATGGTAAACGGATGCGCTTCCTTGCTATTGCCAAACCGGACAAAGGCGAACTGCCCGGCAAGATGGCCTTTCCACCCGCCATCCGATCTGATCGCGATCTGAAGCGATTTCATTTCCGGAAGATAATCAACCTCGATCACCTCGCCGGCGGATCGGCGCCCTGCCCCGATTTGGCCAAACAGAACAATGATGGATGACACCGCGCCGACCATCAACATCACCGCCAGAACATAGCCGACCGGTGTCGCCCAATTGGCGAAATCAAGCAAAACGATGCTGTGATAAACCAGCACAAGATAGACCACTGCCAGAACCGTGTGGGTCTTGGCAAACCAGCGATACGGGATGCGTTTGATCAACGCGATCAGGATCAAGGCAACGGCAATATAGAACGCCCACTCCCCAACGGTTTCCGCCAGCCCGCGCTGCTCATTAAACAGCGATTGCGCCCAATGCAGGCCCGTCCCATCCGGCCTTGACCCACGCAGCCCCCGTTCCAGAAGGCCAAGCGCAACACCCCATTTCGGCGCCATCCGCCAGGCCCAGTGCAGGGTCGCTACGACAAGCACAGCAATGCCAAGCCACTTGTGCAGCCGATATGCCTTATCAAGCCCGCCCAAGCGTCGCGTCAGCCACACAGGCCGAACCGACAACAACAAGATCAGGCTCATCATGCTGATCGCAAGGAAGCCCGAATACTGAACCATAAAATGGCGAAGGCTGATAAAACTGGATGCCGCAAAAAGATCGGGGTTTGAAGCCAGCCAGATACCGGTCATCAACAGAATAAAGGCAACAAAGACCTTTGAAATCGTTCTCATGACCGGCCTCCATCCGCTAATGAGTGATGCCGTGGGCGATTGAGCGCAAAGGTTTGCACGCACCCCGACATCAATTCATTAAGGTTACCAGACCGCACCTTTTGGTTCGTTGCGATTCGTCAGTTCAGCGAAATAGATCAGCTGTGCGATTGCAGGATCGCTTGGGCGATTTCGCGTTCGACATCTTCCGGATAGGCATAAAAGCCCGGCTTGAACGACGTCGCCCCGCCCGATGCCAGCCAGTCGATCCCGCGGATCAGAATGGCCGAGAACGGATCAAACAGATCCTTGCCCGATCCCCCCATACCGGGTGCAAGGTTCAACAAGCTCCCCCGATTGAGAAGATACACCTCGCGGCTGTTATCAAGCTCGAACCGTTCGATATGACGGCGCATTTTCGTGCGCGTCTGGGTATCGAGCCATTTGACGTCAATCTCGGTATTGGAATGCCCGACATTGACCAGGATCGCGCCGCGACGGCACTGCTTGATCTGTGCAGCACCCAGAATGCCCGAAAGGCCGGTGGCGGTCACAATGATCGCGTTTTCTTTCAGGCCATCTTCAAGGCTGACAACCCGGCAGCCATGATGCTGCGCCTCAAGGGCGCGGACCGGGTCGCGTTCGGCGACCGACACCACCGCACCAAGATTGCGCGCCCGTTCAGCCACACCACGCCCGACCGGGCCAAACCCGATCACAAGAACCGTACGCCCATAAAGTGCCAGCCCCGTCACATTCGAAAAGACCGGCCACATTTCCTGTGCCACATGGTGGCGGTTATGCAGACGATCCTTGATCGCGATATCGTTCCAGTTAAACACCGGGAAGGAATAATCGAGCTTCTCAACGCGATGCACGCCGGTCGTGGTGGCTTCAAGCGCACCATCGACCTTGTGGCCCTTCTTCACGAACGCCTCAATCAGTTCCCCGCCCATATCGGCAATGATGTCTGCGGGCTCGGACGACAGAATATCGATGCTTTGGGCATATTCATCAGGCGTCATGCCCGAAAAGGCATGGACCTCCACCCCATGGGCGGCAAGGTAGGCGGCGGCCGCATCGTCAGTACTATCGGGATTACAGGCGCCAACCTTGACCTTGGCCCCGGCCTTCACAAACGGCAGCAAGGTGGGAATGGTGTCTTCAAGAACGTGCTGGAAACTGACGATGGTTTTGTCGCGCAGATCGCGCTTGGCGACATAGTTCCCGTATTTCGCCGTCACCGGGCAAATCACCTCGCGCCAGGCAAGAGTTTCGTCGGTGATTTGTTGGGCAAGGGCGGCGTCCTTGATGCGGCTGGTCATGAATTGGTCTCTTAACTTCGTGGGACAATGGATCATCCCCTAATTAAGGCCAGCCTGACCGGATGAAAAGCATTTGTCTCCGTCCGGTCAAAATCAACGGCGATTAATCGCGGGCCGGGATGTTCAGTCCGCGCTGAACGGCCGGGCGATCAAGGCCACGCTCCAGCCACGCCGGAACGTTTTTGAACTCGTGATAATCAACAAGACTACCCGCGTCATAGAAACCGATCAGGTTGCGCACCCAGCCAAGCGACGCAATGTCGGCAATGCTGTATTCATCGCCCATGATCCAGTCACGGCCATCAAGGCGGGTTTCAAGCACGCCCAGAAGCCGCTTTGATTCCTTGCGATACCGATCCAGCGGACGCTTGTCTTCGATCTCCTTGCCGGCAAATTTGTGGAAGAAGCCAAGCTGACCAAACATCGGGCCAAGCCCGCCCATCTGGAAATAAACCCACTGGATCGCCTCGATCCGCTTGGCCGGATCGACAGGCAATAACTTGCCGGTCTTTTCCGCCAGATACTGAATGATC
This sequence comes from Thalassospira sp. ER-Se-21-Dark, assembly GCF_017922435.1. Lineage (NCBI taxonomy): Bacteria > Pseudomonadati > Pseudomonadota > Alphaproteobacteria > Rhodospirillales > Thalassospiraceae > Thalassospira > Thalassospira sp. ER-Se-21-Dark. The sequence goes on from NZ_VDEZ01000001.1 coordinate 733,212, forward strand.
GCACCCGATTCAAACAGACCAAGCGGTTTGCCATTCGGTCCATGCGGATCAATGATTGCCGGGATTTTGCCATTCGGGTTCAGCGACAGAAATTCCAGCGTCCAGGTTTCATCTTCGCCGATATTGATTAGATGCGGCTCATAGTCCAGCCCGGTTTCTTCCAGCATGATCGAAACCTTCACCCCGTTGGGCGTCGGCAGGGAATAAAGCTGGATAATGTCCGGATTTTGCGCAGGCCAGCGTTTGGTAATCTCGAAGCTCGACAGATCAGCCATGATAAAGCCCTTTTGAAATCGTTATAGTGTTGACCATAACATTTAGACGATCATGGAAGATGCGCCACCGGCAATCTGGCAACTTATTGTTTCCAGTCCGGTGCTCGCTGCTTTGGAACCTTGCAAAAAACAAAACCGGCCTGCTTAAAACAGGCCGGTTTCGTCTTCTGCGACTGCTCGTACCAGGTGACTGCGAACCACCGATTGGCTTGATTTACCAGGCGCGGTATTTCAGGAATTTACCATCAAGGGTAATGACAACGCGGTCGCCCTTCGGGTCTTCCTTGCGTTCGATATACATTTCGTAGTCGATCGCGCTCATGATGCCATCGCCGAATTTCTCGTGGATGATTTCCTTGATGGTTTCGCCGTACACACCGACGATTTCATATAGGCGATAGATTGCAGGATCGGTCGGCACCGCCTGATCCCAGATTTTCATCGGGCATTCCTGCATGACAGCCGATGCTTCGGGCGGCAGGTCAAACAGGGCAACCAGCATGTCGGCCTTGTCCTTTGGCGCGGAATTCATGCCAAAACAAACCGAAGTCGTCCATACCGGCGACATGCCGATCTTGCTGGCGACCTCTTCCCAGCCAAGGCCTTTGGCCTTTTTGGCTTCGATGATCATTTCTTTGACATCTGCTTTTTTCACAGCTTTTCTCCTTCTAAGTAATCAACGTGCAGGTGATTTATTCCACCGGGCTGGTGGCCGGCTTGCGGTTGTCTTTGGGATCTGAAACCACCCCATGTGCGCCAAAACGCACGATGGATGGCTCGCTTGGCGTGCCTTCCTCCTGCTTGCCGGCAAGTGCCTTGGAGCGGGTGGCAAGGAATTCGACCAGGTGGTTTCGGATGTCGTAATAGTCGGAATGGTGAATGATGTTGGCGCGTTCGCGTGGGCGCGGGATATCGACCTGAACCGATTCTGCGACACGGGCATAAGGCCCGTTGGTCATCAGCAAAATACGATCCGCCAACAGGATGGCTTCATCCACATCATGGGTGATCATAAAGACCGTCTGGTCCGACCCTGACCAGATGCGGATCAATTCATCCTGAATGCTACCACGTGTCAGGGCATCAAGGGCCCCGAACGGCTCATCCAAAAGCAACAATTCCGGCTGGATCGCAAAGGCGCGCGCGATTGACACACGCTGACGCATGCCGCCCGACAATTGCGATGGCTTGCGAAGCTCCGCCCCGCCAGCCAGCCCGACCATTTCCAGATACTTCATCGAATGGTCGTGAACCTGTTTCTTGCTCCAGGATTTATAGCGCGCCTGAACGGCAAAGGTGACGTTCTTGAGCGCTGATAACCATGGCAGCAGGGAATAGTTCTGAAACACGATCCCGCGATCAAGGCTGGGACCGGAGACCTCCTTGCCATTCATGATGACCGCCCCTTTGGTCGGTTCATCAAGACCAGCCAGAATGTTCAGGATTGTCGATTTGCCACAGCCGGAATGGCCGATGATGCAAACAAACTCCCCCTTCTCGATCCCCAGATTGACGTTTTCAAACACCGTCAGGGCTTCACCGCCCTTTGGCGCCTGAAAACGTTTGGTCAGGTTTTGCAAACTCAGGAATGGTGTCGACATATCAGGTCTCCTTATTCCTGGTACTGCACGAGACGTGCGCAATAGGCGAAGGCGGTATCAAGCAACATCCCGACAACACCGATCATCAGGATCGAGAACACCACGCTGGTCAGATCAAGGTTGTTCCATTCGTTCCAGACGTAGTAGCCAATCCCCGTCCCACCGACGAGCATCTCGGCAGCCACAATCACAAGCCATGCAATGCCAATCGAAATCCGCATGCCGGTCAGGATGGTCGGGGCCGCAGCCGGAAGGATGACGATCCAGGCGGTTTTCAATGGTCCAAGTTCATGGGTGCGCGCCACATTGACCCAGTCCTTGCGAACCCCGGCCACACCAAAGGCTGTGTTGATCAACATCGGCCAGATCGAACAGATAAAGATCACAAAGATCGCCGATGCCTGACTGTCCTGAATGACAAACAGCGCAAGCGGCATCCATGCCAGTGGGGAAATCGGGCGAAGGACCTGAATAAACGGATCAAGCGCCTTGTACATCAGGGGCGACATCCCGATCAGGAACCCGACCGGAATGGCAATTGCCGCCGCAAGGAAATAACCGCTCAGCACGCGATAAAGCGAATAGCCGATCTGGATACCAATGCCCTTGTCGTTGGGACCGGCGTCATAGAACGGGTTGCTGAGCTCCTCCCATGCCTTGGCGATCACGTCCGAGGGGGGCGGCACAGCGGCCTTTGGCTCTGCCCCGCCCATCAGAAGTTCATATTCCGTAAGTTCGCCAGCGAGTTGTTGTTTTGGGCTGGCGGCCTCCCAAAGACCAAGGAAGACCGCCAGAAGTACAAGTGACAACACCAACGCCCTGGCATTGAGCGATGCCAGCATATCAGCTTACCCCTTTGCCGATGGCAAAGCTGTTGACATAGGCTTCAGGCTGATCGGGATCGAACGTCTTGCCCATGATGGTATAGCTTTTGTAAGTCTCGGTCGGCGCTTCATAGCCAAGCTCTTTCATGATCTTGGCGCAATCGCTCGCGACATAGACTTCTTCGGCGATCTTCTTGTAATCGACATCGCCCTCGATATAGCCCCAGCGTTTCATCTGGGTCAGTATCCAGACCCCCATCGAGTGCCATGGGAACGGATCGAAATCGATGCGGTCCGGCACGTTTTTCACTTCGCCCAGACCGTCGGCATAACGACCGGTCAGGACCTGCTCAATCACCGGAACCGGCTGGTTCAAATAGTTCGCCGGTGCGATGGCAGCCGAGATTTCCTTGCGGTTTTCCGCCTTGGCGGCGTACTGGGTCGCATCCACGATGGACTTAAGAAGTGCGCCATAGGTATTCGGAAGTTCTTCGGAGAACGCCTTGGAACATGCGAATGCACAGCACGGATGGCCTTCCCAGATATCCTTGGTCAGCGTGTGCAGGAAGCCGATCTTTTCCCAAACCGCACGCTGGTTAAACGGATCCGGTGACAGATAACCATCAAGGTTACCGGCACGCAGATTTGCGACCATCTCGGGCGGCGGAACGACACGGATCTGGATGTCTTTATCCGGGTCCAGGCCATGCTCGGCGACGTAATAGCGCAGCAGGAAGTTGTGCATCGAATATTCGAACGGCACACCGAACTTGAAGCCCTTCCACTGCTTGGGATCACGTTTATCAAGGTGATCGTTATGCAGGACAATCGCCTGACCATTGATGTTTTCAACGGCCGGCATCAGGAACGGCGTTGCGGTCGAACCCGCCCCCATCGAAATCGCCAGCGGCATCGGGGTCAGCATGTGCGACGCGTCATATTCATTGTTCAATGACTTGTCACGCGCAACTGCCCAACCGGCGGTCTTGATGACATCAACATCAAGGCCGTATTTCTCATAAAAGCCCATCGGCTGGGCCATGATGATCGGCGTTGCGCAGGTGATCGGCACAAAGCCGATATTAAGCTTGGATTTTTCCGGCGTGCCCAGATCATCAAGAATGGCGGCCTTGACCTTGTCGATTGGCAGGACCGAGGCAAGGGCTGCCATCATGGTGCTGCCACCGACCATTTTGGCAAACGAACGACGCGAAATGTCGTTATGACCAAACACCGAACGCACAATTGCGCTGTCGATGGCACGATCAAGCATTTCTTCGCTGCTTTCCGGCGTTTTGGCATCCATATCGCCCATATCACTATGGGCCGGCATGCTGGCCAAATCGTGTTTTACGCCATGGTCATGGTCTTTATGTGATGCATGTGTATGCCCATCTTTTGACGAACAAACATCACAGCCGCATGATTTGCTGTGACGCAGATCGGTATCGCCACTAAATGGATTGCCCAGACTTTTGACTGACATGTGATCACCCCCTGTGTTGTTACGCCGCCAGAAAGGCAGCACCAGATGTTCACAGTCTCTACAGCAACGGGCGTGCCATTTTGTGCGATGCGTCATTTTTCGTTGAAAACGCTGGACTCTTGCGCCTTTGAGTGAGACGCTAACCACATACGAAAAATCGTAATTCACGAAATATCGTAGTAAATATTACGATATTTCGTAGGAGTGTGTAATGAGGATCAGTGAAATCAATCCCCTACCGGTGATGATTGAAAACCTGCATTTGCAGGCATTGCTCGCCCACACCCATCCAACCTTGCTGATTCACCCCAAATCCGACCGGATTGTCTTTGCCAATCAGGCTGCTGCCAACCTGTTGGGGCGCAGCATCGAAGAGCTTCTGGCCACCTCGATGAGTGCGCTGCACAAAGGCCAGGTGCCCAGTCTGGTCGTGTTTAGCGAGGCCGCCTTTTATCACGGATTTGCCTGGACCCGCGGGCTGGACCTGACCCGTCCCGACGGCACCGAACTGAAACTTGAACACGAAGCCCGGTCGCTCATTCTGGACGGCGAAGACTATCTGACCGTGACGATTTCGGACCTTGATGCCCGCCATCGCCGCGATGTGGACTCGGAGGCCGATGATTACCTGCGCGAAGGCATCGCCGAATGGCGCCGTGCCGAACGGTTTTTCCGCGAAATGGAACGCGAAAACCAGCTGATCCTGGGTGCGGCTGGCGAAGGCATTTACGGGGTTAACAGCGACGGGATCACGACATTCGTCAATCCGGCGGCCGAGCGCATGCTGGGCTGGACGGCCGAGGAGTTGGTTGGCCGCGAAATCCATTCGATCATCCACCATTCGCACGTCAATGGCGACCCGTATCACGCCGAACAATGCCCGATTTACAACGCCTTTCGCGAAGGCATCGTCAGGCGGGTCGATGACGAGGTCTTCTGGCGCAGCGACGGCAAACCGATCCGGGTGGAATATACCTCCACCCCGATCCGTGACCATGGGCTGGTGATCGGGGCGGTGATTGTTTTCCGTGACATCACCGAACGTAAAATCGCCGAGGAAAAGCTGCATGCCGCCTTGGCCGAGGTTGATCGCCTGCGTGAACGGTTGGAGCTTGAAAACGCCTATCTGCAGGAAGAAATCCTTTCAACCAACAACCACCATGAAATCATCGGCCAGTCCGATGCCATTCAGGGTGCACTCAAACAGATCGACCTTGTTGCGCCGACCGACGCCAACGTTCTGATCACCGGTGAATCTGGCACGGGCAAGGAACTGATTGCACGCGCCATTCATCAGGCCAGCGCGCGATCCGATCGCGTTCTGGTGCGTGTAAACTGTGCGGCAATCCCGCACGAACTGTTTGAAAGCGAGTTTTTCGGCCATGTCCGCGGCGCCTTTACCGGGGCTGTGCGCGATCGTGTCGGACGGTTTGAACTGGCCGATGGCGGCACGCTGTTTTTGGATGAGGTCGGGGAAATCCCGCTGGAGCTTCAAGGCAAGTTGTTGCGTGTTTTACAGGATCAGAAGTTCGAGCGCATTGGCGAAGAGCGCACGCGCGAGGTCAATGTCCGACTGATTGCCGCGACCAACCGCGATCTTAAGGAAGAAGTCCGTCAGGGACGCTTCCGTGAAGACCTGTATTTCCGCCTCAACGTTTTCCCCATCGAATGCCGCCCCTTGCGCGAACGGCCCGACGACATCCCACCGCTGGCATCGCACTTCCTGCGCAATATCTGTCAGCGTCTTAATATCGCGCAGCCAACACTCACCAAGGGCCAAGTCCGCGCCCTGCAAAACTATGGCTGGCCGGGGAATGCGCGCGAACTGGAAAACGTCATCGAACGCGCAGCCATCCTCGCCCACGACGGCAAATTACATTTCGATCTGCCCGAACAGGGCGGGCGCGACAGCCGCAAATTAGCAACCCCTGCGACAGAACCCGACAGCAAACCGGAAAAAACCGTACTGACCCGGGGTGAGCTGCGCCAGACCGAATATGAAAACATCATCCATGCACTGACCATGACCAAGGGCAAGGTGTTTGGGGAAAATGGTGCGGCGGCGCTTCTGGATATCAAACCAACCACGCTGGCATCGCGTATCAAGAAATTCAAAATCGACCGTCGCAGCTTTGCGGCAAACGAAACCATCGACTAATTGCCAAAATTGCCATCGTCTGGTTGCCTGTTGCGTCCGTTTGGCGCAGCATGTCTCCGCCGGGCGCGGTATAAGTCAGCAGGCAGAAACAGGGAAGAAACAGGAATGGCTGGTTTTTTACAGATTGGTGTTTTGCTTGCGATGGCAGCTGTCGCCGGGGTCCTGATCATGGGCATCGTTTCGATGGCACGCGGCAAGGATGCACGCAAACAGAACAAACTGATGCAAATGCGCGTCCTTTTGCAGGGCCTGGCCCTGTTGCTGCTTTTCATTCTGTCGCTGATGGCGGTCGGTTCCTAAGCCAGGCATACGCCTTGAACACACAAACCAGGATTACGGACGGCACATGGTTCAACTGACTCGTATCTATACAAAATCCGGTGACAAGGGCAAAACCGCCCTGGGCAATGGCACGCGCGTTGCCAAAAATGATGTGCGCGTAGAGGCCTATGGCACCGTTGATGAAACCAATGCCGTGATTGGTGTCGCCCGCCTGCATGCCGATGGCGACGTCGATGAGATGCTGGCCCGAATCCAGAACGATCTTTTTGATCTTGGGGCTGATCTGTGCACGCCGGGCGATGGCAGCGACGATAACCCCGAACGGCCCGCCCTTCGCATTACCGCCAAGCAAACCGAACGCCTTGAGGCCGAGATCGATCAGATCAACGAAGCCCTTGATCCGCTGAAATCATTCGTTCTGCCCGGTGGCAGTGCGCTTTCGGCACAACTGCATGTCGCGCGCACGGTTTCGCGCCGGGCCGAACGCCTTATTGTCGAACTGGCCGGGATCGAGACGATCAATCCCGAGGCCGTGCGCTATATCAACCGGCTGTCTGACCACATGTTTGTTCTCGCCCGCCACGCCAACAATGGCGGCAAGGATGATGTTCTCTGGAAGCCTGGGCTAACCCGATAAACTGACGTGATAACAAGATTATCGGACAAAATCCTTGTTCCCTTGCGGATTTTTGCCGTATCAAGACGGCGAAGGGCATCAAGATTTTCGTGAAGTAGTTGTCGTTAACGTCAACACCTTTACGTAAATTGACAACCTGCGTAGCACTACCTATTGTGCGTCGCGGGGAAAACATTACCATGCGGGCCAACGCAAACTGCCTTGGCAGGGAGCAAACCCGCAGTTTCGACAACAAAAACGAACAGGTCTGTCATGAAGGTTCTTGTCGCCGTTAAGCGCGTTGTGGATTACAACGTCAAGATCCGTGTCAAACAGGACCAGTCTGGCGTTGAGTTGAACAACGTTAAGATGTCCATGAACCCGTTTGACGAAATCGCCGTTGAAGAGGCCATCCGCCTCAAGGAAGCGGGCACCGCCACCGAAGTGGTTGCTGTGTCGCTCGGCGTTAAACAGTGCCAGGAAACCCTGCGCACCGCCCTCGCCATGGGTGCCGATCGCGGCATTCTGGTTGAAACCGAGGACGAACTCCAGCCGCTGGCTGTTGCAAAGCTTCTGAAAGAAGTCGTTGCCAAGGAAAGCCCGGATCTCGTGATTCTCGGCAAACAGGCAATTGACGATGATGCCAACCAGACCGGTCAGATGCTGGCCGCGCTGCTGGATTGGCCGCAGGGCACCTTCGCGTCCAAGGTTGTCGTTGCTGACGGCAAGCTTGATGTCACGCGTGAAATCGACGGTGGTCTTGAAACCATCAAGATTGATCTTCCGGCAATCGTTACCACTGACCTGCGCCTCAACGAGCCGCGTTATGCGTCGCTGCCGAACATCATGAAAGCCAAGAAAAAGCCGCTCGACACCCTGAGCCCGGCCGACCTTGGTGTTGATACCGCGCCGCGCCTGAAAACCCTGAAAGTTTCCGAACCGGAAGCACGTCAGGCAGGTGTCAAAGTTGCCGACGTCGCAGAGCTTGTCGACAAGCTCCGCAACGAAGCAAAAGTAATCTAAGCGGGGACCCATCAAATGAGCATTCTTGTTATTGCCGAACACGACAATACCGAACTGAAGGGTGGCACGCTTAACACCGTTGCTGCTGCTCAGAAAATCGGTGGCGACATCACTGTTCTGGTCGCGGGCGAAGGCTGCAAGGCCGTTGCCGAAGCCGCTGCCAAGGTCGAAGGTGTCTCCAAGGTTCTCCTCGCAGACAACGCAGCCTATGGCCATTTCCTTGCGGAAAACATGGCGGGTCTGGTTGGTGAACTGGCGGGCGATTATAGCCACATTCTCACCTCGGCTTCTTCGTCGGGCAAAAACTTCATGCCGCGCGTTGCTGCCAAAAAAGACGTCGCACAGATTTCCGACATCACCGATGTTGTCGATGCCGATACCTTTGTGCGTCCGATCTATGCCGGTAACGCCATGGCAACCGTGCAGTCGACCGACAACCTGAAACTGATCACTGTCCGTACCACCGGCTTTGATCCTGTCGCCGCCGAAGGCGGTTCTGCATCCATCGAAGACGTTGCTGTTGCATCCGATGCCGGCAAATCGACCTTCGTTGGTCAGGAACTGACCGAGTCGGAACGTCCGGAACTCACCGCTGCAAGCATCGTCATCTCTGGCGGTCGTGGCATGGGTTCGGGTGAAAACTTCCACCTGATCGAACCGATTGCCGACAAACTCGGCGCTGCAATTGGCGCTTCTCGCGCTGCGGTTGATGCGGGCTATGCCCCCAACGACTGGCAGGTCGGCCAGACCGGCAAAGTTGTTGCACCGCAGCTATACATTGCTGTAGGCATTTCGGGTGCTATTCAGCACCTTGCCGGCATGAAGGACAGTAAGGTCATTGTCGCGATCAACAAGGACGAAGAGGCGCCGATCTTCTCGGTAGCGGATTACGGACTTGTCGGTGACCTGTTCGAGGCCCTTCCCGCTCTGGCGAGCGAACTCGACAAATAATCTGATCCCCTTTAGGGTCAAGGCAACGCATACTCTTGTTTTGACCCTTGGGGACGAGTGGGGAACAAATGGCTTCGTTGGAAGATATCAAAACCATTGGCGTAATCGGCGCCGGTCAGATGGGCAATGGTATTGCGCATGTGATCGCACTGGCCGGTTACGACGTCCGAATTCTCGACATCTCGCAAGATGCCCTTGATAAGGCCATCGGCGTGATGGAAAAGAACATGGACCGTCAGGTCAAAAAGGAGATCATTACCGCAGCGCAAAAAGATGCGGCACTGAAACTGATCTCAACCGGAACGGAATATACCTTCCTGTCTGACTGTGACCTGGTCATCGAAGCGGCCACCGAGAACGAAGAGATCAAGAAACAGATCTTCAAGGCTCTGTGCCCGGTGCTCGGCCCGGAAGCGATCATCGCGACCAACACTTCTTCGATTTCGGTCACCCGTCTGGCGTCCTATACCGACCGCCCGGCAAAGTTCATGGGCATGCACTTCATGAACCCGGTGCCGCTGATGAAACTGGTCGAACTGATCCGTGGTATTGCCACGGACGAAACCACCTATCGCACCATTCATGAACTGACCAAAAAGCTCGGCAAGGACACGGCAAGTGCCGAAGACTTCCCGGCCTTTATCGTCAACCGCATCCTGCTTCCGATGATCAACGAGGCGATCTACACCCTTTACGAAGGTGTGGGGAATGTCGAATCCATCGATACCGCGATGCGTCTGGGTGCGAACCATCCGATGGGCCCGCTGCAGCTGGCAGACTTTATTGGTCTCGATACCTGCCTGTCGATCATGCATGTCCTGCATGATGGCCTAGCCGATACCAAGTATCGCCCGTGCCCGCTTCTGGTCAAATATGTCGAAGCCGGATGGCTTGGCCGCAAGGCTGGCCGTGGCTTCTATGACTATAGCGGCGACGAACCGACCCCGACCCGCTAAGCGGTTGCACGCCAGGACTGGCGTTACGACATCAAAGCCGCTGCCCCGCAGCGGCTTTTTTTGTTGCATTCCGTGCTTCAACCATCTGGAATGGTGATTGCTCTAACCCGCACAATCATGATGTCGGGAAAAATCAAACGGTTCTGGAGGCCGTCCGAACATGTATCTCGGAATTGATGTCGGCACATCGGCAGTCAAGGCACTACTGATTGACGAAAACTCGGTCACCCTTGCCGAGGCTGATGTCCCTTTACGCGTATCCAGCCCCAAACCGTTCTGGAGCGAACAAAACCCCACCGACTGGTGGGACGCAACCCTGCGCGCCATCGATGACTTGCACCGCCAAACCCCGTCGGCAATCGCCGCAACCCGTGCAATCGGCCTGTCGGGTCAGATGCATGGCGCGACATTGCTGGGCGCGGATGACAAGCCACTCCGCCCGGCGATCCTGTGGAATGATGGCCGCGCCACCCGCGAATGCGCCGAACTTGATGCCGCCCTGCCCGACCTGGGCCAGCGCGCGGGTGTCGCCACCATGTCGGGCATGACCGCACCCAAACTGATCTGGCTACAAAAACACGAACCGGATGTCTTTGCCAAAATCAAAACCATCCTGCTGCCCAAGGATTACATCCGCTTTTGCCTCTCAGGCGACAAGGCCACCGAAATGTCTGATGCCGCGGGCACGCTCTGGCTTGATGAACAAAGCCGAAGCTGGAACCAAAGCGCGATCAAAGCTTGCGGTTTAACCCGCGATCAACTGCCACATCTGGTCGAAGGATCGGACATCACCGGTACGCTGCGCGCAACACTGGCCGACCGTTGGGGCATGCGGGACGACGTCATCATTGCCGGGGGTGGTGGTGATGCGGCGACCGGTGGCATCGGGGTCGGGGCAGTTTCCCATGGCGATGGCTTCATTTCGCTGGGCACCTCGTCACAGATCTTTGTCGCCTCTGACAAATACCGTCCCAAGCCCGAAGAACTCCTGCACAGCTTTGCCCATGCCATCCCGAACCACTGGTTCCAGATGGCGGTCCTGCTTAACGGGGCAAGTTGCCTGAAATGGGCGGCCGACCTTCTGGGCGAGACCGACATTACCGCATTGCTCAACCGGGTAGAGGCACAACACGACGCCCCGTCTGATATCCTGTTCCTGCCCTACCTCAACGGGGAGCGCACCCCGCACAACAATCCGCATGCCCGGGGCGTATTCTTTGGTCTGGGCAGCGATACAGACCGCGAAACCTTGGTTCAGTCCGTGCTCGAAGGGGTCGGCTTTGCCCTCCGCGATGCCAAGTCCCGCCTGCACAAGGCCGGAACCAAGTGCGACCTGCCCGGCGTGATCGGCGGCGGTGCCCGCAGTCGCTACTGGATCAAGATGATTGCCGACATCCTTGGCAAACCACTTGCCCGCTATGAGGGCGCGACCAAGGGCCCGGCCTTTGGTGCCGCCCGTCTGGCCCGTCTGGCCCTGACCGGCGAACCGGTTGCAGACGTTTGCGTCAAACCCGCAATCGAAGAAGTGATTGAACCTGATCTAACCCGCCATGATGCCTACCAGCCGCGCTTTGCCAAATTCCAGCGCATTTACGCTGCCTTGTCAGACGAATTCACCCCTGACTGACCGTCTGATCGCCTGATCAGACAGACCGGCTGCAATGCGGATCCATAACAATTTGATGATCTCGATAGATTTTGGCGACATCGCCCTTTAAACCCCTGATCTGAGAACAACATTAACTTAGTGGAATTCATTTATAAACGCGGACGATTATGACGATTGCAGTTGTTGGAAGCTCGAACTTTGATTTTGCGGCCCGTGTGGCGAAGCTTCCTGTTCGGGGACAAACGGTTTCCTCCCGGGCGTACAAGACCGGACCGGGCGGCAAAGGATGCAATCAGGCACTTGCCGTCGCCCGACTTGGTGTTTCGCCTGTGTTCATCTCCAAGGTCGGCGATGACATGCTGGGCAAACAACTGATCGAAACCCTTGCCACCGAGGGGTTGGATACCACCAACCTGATCGTCGCCGACGAAGCACAAACCGGCATTGCCCTGATCTCGATTGATGAGGCGGGTGAAAACATGATCACGGTTGTGGGTGGCGCCAACATGACCATGACCCGAAACGACCTTCATGAAAAACAGGAACTGCTGCGCAACTGCGACTATCTTCTGTTGCAGCTTGAATGTCCGGTGGTGGCCATCGACTGCGCGATCAAATACGCCCGCGAAGGCAATGCAAAGGTCATTCTTGACCCGGCCCCGGTCGCCGATCTGGTCGTCATGCGCGATTTGCTGGCCCTGACCCATATCGTCACCCCGAACCAAAGCGAATGCTTGGCCCTTACCGGTATTGATCCGGTGGATGAAGCCACCGCCAGTAGCGCCAGCATCAAGCTGCATGACATGGGCCCGGAAACCGTCATCATCAAAATGGGCGGAGATGGTGCGTTCTATTCATCGGGCGGGCAAACCGGCATGGTTCCGGGCTTTGAGGTCAACACGGTTGATACGGTGGGCGCAGGCGATTGCTTCAATGCCGGGCTGGCTGTCGCCCTGCATGGTGGTCAGCCGCTCAAGGATGCCGTGCGCTTTGCCTGTGCCACCGGCGCGCTTTCCACCACCAACAATGGCGCTGCCGAGGCCGCACCCCGCCTTGCCGATGTTCTGTCCCTGATCGAGGGCAACGCCTAAGACCGTGTCACTTGCGCTCAGGACGTCTGATCAATCAACTGATCGAAATAGGTGATGACCTCTGGCGCGTCCCAGCGCGCAATGCCTTCAAGCTTGCCGCGCAAATCACCGTTGGCGTCATAGACAAAACTGGTCGGAAGGCCGCGTGCCCCCATCTGACGCGCAATCGCCCCACGCGGATCAAGAACGATATCTAGGTTCTCGATTCCATTGGTTTCAAAGAATTCGCGCACCGCATCCGCCCCGCCACGGTCCTGACTAAGTGCGAGAACACGGAACGGCTTATCGGCCATTTCGACCGCCAGGCGATCAAGTTCGGGCATTTCCTTGACGCATGGCACACACCAGGTCGCCCACAGATTGACCAGAACAACCTGTCCTTTCAGGCTGTTAAAGGCGACCTCATTGCCATTTTCATCGACAAACGCCAGATCTTCGGGCAAAGAACCCCCATCCGATGGCATGACCATCTTTGAAAGTTCTTGCGGGAATTGCGTATCAGCAAAGGCAGGGGTTGCATAAATGCCCGAGATGGCGACAATCACGCCAAGTTTTACGTAACGAAGCAATGCTTTCACAACACCCACCTTTCCAAGACTGCGGATCACGATGACCGATCAAAACGCCACTGACCAGAAAAACGCAAACTCCCTTTGGGGCGGCCGCTTCGAAGCAGGCCCGTCAGCCATCATGGAAGAAATCAACGCTTCCATCGGCTTTGACAAACGCCTCTACGCCCAGGACATTCAGGGCTCCAAGGCCCACTGCGCCATGCTGGTCAAGCAGAACATCATTCCTGCTGAAGATGGCGAAAAGATCACCAACGGTCTAGACCAGATTCTTCAAGAAATCGAGAGCGGCGAATTCAAATTCTCCGCTGCCCTTGAAGACATCCACATGAATGTCGAAAGCCGCCTGCGTGAACTGATCGGCCCGGCTGCCGGTCGCCTGCATACCGCACGTTCACGCAATGATCAGGTCGCGACCGACTTCAAACTCTGGGTCCGTGACGTTGCACTCGGCGATCTTGAGGTCGGCCTCAAAGGCCTTCAGGAAGCCCTGATTGCACAGGCTGAAACCCACGCAGAAACCATCATGCCGGGCTTCACCCACCTGCAGGCCGCCCAGCCGGTCACCTTTGGTCATCATCTTCTGGCTTATGTCGAAATGTTTGGCCGTGATCGCGGGCGTGTTGCCGATTGCCGCACCCGTATCAACGAAAACCCGCTGGGCTCTGCGGCCCTTGCTGGCACACCCTACCCGATTGATCGTCACATGACGGCAAGTGCGCTGGGCTTTGATCGCCCGACAGCGAACTCGCTCGATGCGGTATCGGATCGTGACTTTGCGCTTGAATATCTTAATGCCGCATCGATTGCCGCCATGCATCTGTCGCGCCTGGCCGAAGAAATGGTCATCTGGTGCTCGGCCCAGTTCCGCTTTATCGGCATGTCCGACAAGTTTTCGACCGGCTCTTCGATCATGCCGCAAAAACGCAACCCGGATGCGGCCGAACTGATCCGCTCCAAAATCGGGCGTATCGTCGGCTGCTATAATGGCTTGATGCTGTCGATGAAGGGTCTGCCGCTGGCCTATTCCAAGGACATGCAGGAAGACAAGGAACCGGTCTTCCAGGCCCATGACCATCTTGGTCTGTGCGTTGCCGCCATGACCGGCATGATTGCCGACATGAAGGTGTTTGCCGACAATATGCGCGCCGCTGCCGGTGCGGGTTACACAACCGCCACCGACCTTGCCGACTGGCTGGTTGCCGAACTTGGTATGCCGTTCCGTGATGCCCATCACGTTGTTGGCGCGACCGTGAAGCTTGCCGAAACCAAAGGCTGTGATCTTGATCAGCTGTCGCTTGAAGACCTGCAAGGCATCGAACCCAAGATCACCAATGCGGTGTATGATGTGCTGACAGTCGAGGCATCGGTTGCCGCCCGCCAAAGCTTTGGTGGCACCGCCCCGGTCCGGGTCAAGGAATCGGTTGCCGCGGCAAAGGAAAGGTTCCTCAAATGAACAGCAACCTGTTGAAACGCAGCACCATTGTTGCGCTGGCCGTCATGTTGGGGCTTTCCGTTGCGGCCTGTGGCAAAAAAGGCCCGCTCGAACCGCCGACCGACAAAGGTTATGAATATCCAAGGGATTACCCGGCCCAATGAACCATTTTGAATATATCAACGGCGAACTTTATGCCGAAGGCGTCTCGATCCGGGAAATGGCTGACAAGGTCGGAACCCCGTTCTTTTGCTATTCGACCGCGACCCTGGAACGCCATTACAAAGTCTATGCCGACGCATTTGACGGCCTTGATGCCACCGTGTGCTTTGCCGTTAAGGCAAACTCCAATCAGGCCGTCTTGAAAACGCTCGCCAATCTTGGGGCGGGTGCGGACGTTGTTTCGGTTGGTGAAATGCGCCGTGCGCTTCGGGCGGGCATGCCCCCGGCAAAGATCATCTTTTCCGGTGTTGGCAAGGCCGATGCCGAGATGCGCGAAGCCCTTGACGCCGACATTGCCCAGATCAATGTCGAAAGCATCCCGGAACTGGTTGAGCTGAACCGTGTTGCCATCGACATGGGCAAAAAGGCGCGCATTGCGCTGCGTGTTAATCCGCATGTCGATGCCAAAACCCACGAAAAGATCGCAACCGGCAAGGCCGAAAACAAATTCGGCATCGACTGGACCCGCGCGATCGAGGTTTACCGGGAAGCTGCTGCCATGGATGGCATCGAGGTTACCGGGATCGCCATGCATATCGGCTCCCAGCTGACCGACCTCGCCCCCTTCCGCGAGGCATTTACGCGTCTGGCCGGGCTGGTCGAACAGCTGCGATCTGAGGGCATCGATATCCGCAATCTTGATCTTGGGGGTGGGCTTGGCATTGCCTATCAGGGCGAAACACCGCCGCTTCCTGATGCCTATGGTCAGATGGTGCGCGAAACCGTCGGCCATCTTGGTTGCCACATCACGCTGGAACCGGGCCGTTTGATTGCCGGCAACGCCGGGATCATGGTATCGCGCGTCATGTATATCAAAGACGGCGAAGCCAAACGCTTTGTCATTCTTGATGCCGCAATGAACGACCTGATCCGCCCGACACTGTATGGCGCCTATCACGAAATCATCCCGGTCGATGAACAGACTGACGGTGACAAGCAGGTCAAGGTTGATGTTGTCGGCCCGGTTTGCGAAACCGGCGACACCTTTGGCAAGGACCGCGACCTTCCCGATGACCTCAAGGCCGGTGATCTGGTCGCTGTCATGTCGGCGGGGGCCTATGGTGCTGTGATGTCATCGACCTACAACACCCGTGCGCTGACACCCGAAGTTCTGGTCAAGGGCAACAACTTTGCCATCGTGCGTCCGCGTCAGGAAATTGACGACCTGATCAACATGGACCAGGTACCCTCCTGGCTGAGCAACGCATAAGACCGGCATTCCGTTTCGGTTTTTAACGCTTTCGGGGCGGCTGGCCGTTTGTCAGCCGCCCTTTTATTTTGCCCAATCCCGTCGAATTGCTTGACCCGCCCTGCCAAAAGACCAAGCTTTAAAGAAGCGGGTTGTGCCAGAATGCTGGATACAACGCGCAATATGTCGGCAAGCAGGGCTCAAAGGCATGTCGTTGATACCACCCTATCCCAAGATGGAACGCCATGTGCGCAAGACGCGCTTGGTGATGGTGTGGGAATCTGTCTGGCCCTGTCTGATCCCGGCCCTTTCGATCGGGCTTTTGGTCGTTGGCCTGACCCTGACCGGAACGTTTGAACTTCTGCCCGCCACCGGGCACATCATGTTGCTGTCCGTCCTATCAGTCGCGGTCATGGTTGCCGTGGTCGCCCCGTGGCGCAATTTCAAAATGCCGACGCGCCGCGACATCCTGCACCGGATCGAGGTGGACAACCATCTTGATAACAACCCGCTGCAAAGCCTTGAAGACCATGTCCCCGAAACCGACGACCCACTGACCAGCTACCTCTGGCAGCGTCAACTGGGCCTGCATGAAGCCGCACTGGCAAAGCTCCGGCTGTCGCGCCCACTGCCCGCCATTACCCGCGTTGACCGCTTTGGCCTGACCGCCATTCCTGTATTGCTGGTGTTTGTCGGCCTGATGACCGGCCTTGATCATGCCGAGGAACGCTTTTCAAAGGCCTTCAGCCCGCTTCAGCGTCTTGGTGCCGCCGACTTCAGTGCCACCCTTTGGGTCACCCCGCCGGCCTATACCGGGCAAATACCGCGCATCTTGCAGTTCAGTGCCCTGTCCGATGCCGATGCCACAGGTGCCCGCCAATCCGAAAACGCAGTTAATGCGGCATCGGACAAGACCAGGGACGTCATCCGTGTTCAGGTCCCGGCGGGGTCGACCCTTGATGGCAGCATCACAAGCATCTGGGAACCGACCCTGACTACCCCGACCGGCACGCAATCCTTTACCGAGGGGGCCGAGAACAGCTATGTGCTGTCCACCGCAATCGATCAGCCCGGCCAATGGCGCATATCGGTCTGGGGCAATGATCGCCTGACACTTGATATCGAATTGCTGGCCGATAATGTGCCAAGCCTGTCCTTCGTCAGCCCCCCGACCATCACACGGCGCGATCATGTGCGCCTTGATTACGTCGCCAGTGATGATTATGGCCTCGCCAGTCTTGATCTGGTGATCACGCCTGCGGCCGAAGAAGGCACGATCAAACAATATGGCCCGATTGATCAGGTGGTAATTGATCTCAAGGGCGACGCCGCTGGCGTTACAAGCAGCGCAGGTGCCATGCCGACCCGCATCGAAGGCCCGCGCTTTATTGATCTTGTCGCCCATCCCTGGGCGGGCTTGCCGGTCAATATCCAGATGGTATCAAAAGATAATGCCGATCAGCGCGGTGAAAGCGATGTGCGTTCCCTGATGCTGCCCGAACGGGAATTCAGCCATCCGGTGGCGCAAAAGCTGATTGATATCCGGCGTGGTTTGCTGCGCTATCCCGACCGCGCACTTGAAATGCATCATGCACTGTTGCCGATCCTGTTCGCCCCACAGGCCTTTAACGGCCATCTCGGTGTGTTCCTTACCCTTTCGGTGGCCGAAAACCGGCTGGCGTCGAACCTGCAAAACCGCGCCACCCATCAGGATGTCGCAGGCCTTCTCTGGCATGTCGCCGAGGAGATTGAGCGGGGCTCCTACGGCATTGCCGAACGCAACCTGATGGAGGCCGAGGAACGCCTGCTTGAAGCCCTTGCCAACCCCGACGTCACCGAAAGCGAAATTGCCCGCCTGATTGAAGAATACCGTCAGGCGCTGAATGAATATCTTGCCGCCATGATGCGCGAAAGCCCGGAACAGGCCGAGGAAGAACTCCCGCCCGGCAGTGCGACGCTTGAACAACAGGACCTGTCACGCATCATCGATCAGATCGATGCCCTGATGCGTGCCGGTGCGCGTGATCAGGCCCGCCAGTTGATCGATCGTCTGCGCGAACTGGTCGAAAACATGCAGGTCACCACCGGTCAGGGCGGCATGGATATCACGTCGACGCTCCGCGAAATGTTGGACGGCATGCGCGATCTGTCGCGCCGTCAGCAGGACCTGATGAATGAAGGCGATAATGCCTCCACCCAGAACGGCAATGGCCCGCGTGCAAACCAGCAACAGGGTCTTGCCGACGATGCCGGTGAAATCCTCAACGATCCCGGTCTTGGCCAGTTTGGCGATGTCAGCGGCATGAATTCGGTGATTGATGCCATGCGCGGGGCGGCAGAGGCCCTTGGCAACAACCGATCGCACGAGGCCCTGCAATATCAACGACAGGCCATGGATGCCCTGCAACAGGGCATTGGCGAAATCAGCCGTGCGCTTGAAGGGCTCAGCCAGCTCGCCCCGATGCTCGAAGACCTCGAAGGATCCGGGCGCCGCGATCCGCTGGGCCGTCCCGTCGGTGGCGATGGCACCACCACCATCCCGGATGTGAACACGCTCGAACGGGCCTGGCGCATCTTGCAGGAACTCCGCCGCCGGTCCGGTGATCCCGAACGCCCGGAAATCGAACAGGAATATATCGACCGCTTGCTCAAACGGTTCTGAGTGGTCACTACGCCACCCAAAACAAAAAAGGCAGCACGTGATGTGCTGCCTTTCTCATAATCGGGATATTTGCGCGAACCGCTTAGGGCTCAACCGCCTCGCGCGGGTCAAGGAAGGTGACCTGCAGGCGGGTTGCCGTCGGGTTAGGACGCCGGATCTTGGTTTCCACTTCCATGCTTTCGCCAACCGGCAACATCTGTTGCACCATTGGCATTTCCGCACCGGACTGAACCAGCGATTCATCATAAATCAGCGGCACCTTCTTGCGCTGTACCACACGATCAAGCGGATCAAGCAGCTCGATCAGAAGGTAAGGAAGCGCACGCGGTTCTTCACTGATATTGACGATCTCGGCCCGAACAACAAGAACGTCAACGCCGTCCTCTTCTTCGCGGGTCGGCGGCAATTCGCGGATATCAAGGCCTTCGCCGACATGCGGCACATCAAGCCCGACCATGTCATAGACCTTGGCAATCGGCGGCCACAGTTCAATGATCTGATCCTTGGCGAAATAGCCACCCGCACCAATCCCGCCCAACACCAGCAGGAAGATGATCCAGCCGACGATGCCCTTTTTCTTTTTGGGCTCCGGCTTTGGATTATTGCGAATCAGCTGCTGGGGAATCGGGGGCGGATCGGGGATCTTGTCGGCTTCTTCAAAGCCCGGATCAACCGGCCCACCGCCCATCTGGTCTGCATTGAAATCAGCACCTAGCGACCCCTCTTCGTTGAACGGGGCCGGAATATCGTTTTCCGGGGCCGGGGCTGGCTTCTTTGCGCCAGGCGGGTCCTGATGCCAGCTATTGCCGCAGCTTTTACAGCGCACGGTTCGGCCTTTCGGACCGATTGCTTCTGTTTTAACTGAGTATTTCTTTGAACACTCTGGGCAAGTAATGATCATTGCAAACCTGGCATATCGATGACGGCGGCATCAAACACGGGGGAAGGCGTGAAACTGTCTGCGACTGACGGTCCCCCTGTGCCGTCAGTGAAGCCTTACACTATATGTAAATAGCGGCGATTTAACAGACTGTTAAGCAGAGATAACAGAAGCTGCCCGGATTTGGGTATCAAACCTCTGGCTGATCGGGCTGTTAATGGTATCCAAAATAGACGACAAACCGTCCAAACCGGTTAATTCATTTTCGATATTGTCACGACAAGGCTACTTTCCAACCCTGTCGGATCATGACGAAAACCGATATAAACACCGATGTATCAACCGTCATTCGCCCAGATGGAGCAAGAATTTTGACCGACGTTGTCAGTTTCAGGAATGTCGGAGTCCGGTATGAATCCGGACCGGAAATCCTGCGCGACCTTAATTTTACGCTCGGTCGCGGCAGTTTTCATTTCCTGACCGGGGCATCGGGGGCCGGCAAGTCGACATTGATGCGACTTTTATTTTTGGCCTTGCGCCAGACACGCGGCGAAATTTCGATCTTTGGGCGCGATAATATCCGCATCCCGCGCGAAGAACTGCCGGCGATTCGCCGCAAGATCGGCGTCGTGTTTCAGGATTTCCGGCTGATCAACCATCTGACGACCTTTGAAAACGTCGCCCTGCCACTGCGTGTCGCCGGTGTCGAAGACCTGCAGATTCGCAAAAACGTCACCGAACTTCTCGAATGGGTCGGGCTTGGCGATCACATCAACGCAGTGCCATCACGCCTGTCGGGCGGACAGCAACAACGCGTTGCCATCGCGCGCGCAGTCATTGGCCGCCCCGCCCTGCTTCTGGCAGATGAGCCGACCGGGAACGTCGATGACCGAATCGCCATGCGGTTGCTCTATCTGTTTGAAGAACTCAACAAACTCGGCACCACCGTTCTGATCGCAACCCACAACCGGCAACTTGTCCGGCGGTTTGGCCATACCCAATGGCTGCTCGAAGGTGGTACCTTGCACGACGTCACCAACAGCGGCTGAAAACCGACACACCAAGTCCAAGCTTCGTAAACACGGGATCAACAGGACCAACACACGATCATGGCATTTCGCGCACCTCCATCGCACCTCCCTCTTGAAAGCGATTCGTCCTCGCGCTTTTTGCCGAGCATCGTCGCCCTGATGGTTGCGCTCCTGACCTTCTCCATCGTCGGGCTGGCCGCCCTGCATGACAGTGTCGGCCAATGGTCCGGCCAGATCGAAGGCAGCCTGTCGATCCAGGTCCCCCCGACCGAACTTGCCAACCGATCCCCCGCCGAACGTGAAGCCGCCCTGCAAGGCACGGTCGATAGCATCATCGAACAGGTATCCACCCTGCCCGGCATCGCCCGGATCGAGGAACTCAGCCCCGATACCATGGCGGCCCTCCTCGAACCCTGGCTGGGCCCGGACGAAGTCATCAGCGAGCTGCCCATTCCGCGCATTATCGAAGTCACGCCCGAAACCGGGTTTAACTTTGATGCGCTCGAAAGCCGTCTGGGCGTCATCGCGCCCGAAGCCGTACTTGATGATCATCGCATCTGGATCGAACGCATCGCCGATGTCGCCTTTTCGGTTGAACTGGCACTGGCCCTTTTGATTGTCGTGCTGTTTGGCGCGACCATGCTCTCGGTGGTGTTTGCCACCAGATCAGGGCTGTCGATCCATCATCGCATCATTGAATTACTGCATCTGATTGGCGCACAGGATGGCTATATCGCCAGTCAGTTCGGCCGTCATAACCGACGCCTTGCCTTCTTTGGCGCACTGATCGGTCTTTTGATTGCGCTGCCGGTTTCGGCCCTGATTGGTTGGCTTGGATTGCGGGCGGGCTGGCCGGTGCCGTCACTGGTTCTTAGCCCGACCTTTATTGGCCTGATCGTCGCCATTCCGTTTATTGTTGCATTGGTGGCGGGCATCACCGCCAACCGAACTGTGCTTCGTGTCCTACACCGGATGTTGTAACCCGCTCACGGTCTTCGTATAGTCGGTCGTTACCACTTCCCTTTTGGGATCATGGCCTTGGCCCTCTTTGTCCCTTCAGGGGGCAAAACTCATTCACATAACCGACCCGGCAACTGATATGAGAGAAAAAGCTAGGAAAAGCCCGCAGAGCGGGGTGATCCCCGGTCAAGGGATTTGACGCAGAGGCTTTCTCTCATATCAGTTGTCCTTCGGATCACCCGGATTTGCACGGGCTATTTTGTCGCAAAATCTTGAAAGATATTAATCTTCCTGCGATTTTGCTCTGCATATCCGTACAAATCCGGGCGACCGGACGATTATGTGAATGAGTTTTGCCCCCTGGAGATCCGAATTCATGCCAGACCGCCGCTATTCAGGCACGCCTTCATGAACAAGCCCCCGCTGAGTGTGCAACATCGACGCCGGTTCCGGCGGTTTCGTTTTTTGCTTTCCACACTGATTTTCTGCGCGCTGGTCTGGGCGGCGGGCTTCATCTGGTATGTCGATTACATTCCCAAAACGGTTGAAAACACGACCCAACGCACCGACGCCATTGTCGTTCTGACCGGCGGCAGCGAGCGCCTGTCCGAAGGCCGCCGGCTTCTGGTGCGCGGTCTTGCCGACAAACTGTTCATATCGGGTGTCTATCGCGGGGTTGAAGTCGACGAACTTCTGTCGGTCGGCAAATCCGATCCGCGCCTGATCGCCTGTTGTGTTGTTCTGGGCCATGTCGCCGAAAATACGCGCGGCAATGCAATTGAAACCGCTGTCTGGATGTATGAGGAAGGTTTCAAAAGCCTGCGCATCGTGACCGCCAATTACCACATGCCTCGATCCCTTCTGGAATTCAAAAGCCTGATGCCCGATGTTGAAATCGTCGCACATCCGGTCTTTCCCGATAACGTCAAGGTCGACAATTGGTGGCGCTTCCCCGGCAGCAGCGCCCTGATCGCCAGTGAATATAACAAATACGTCTTTGCCAGCCTGCGCAACACGCTGCTCAACTGGTTGCCAAACGGTGACCGTGCTGCACTGCGCAGCCCCGGTGGCCCTGTGAAAGATGCACCTGACCTTGATGACTATTCCGCCTCAAACGCGGCGCGCAAGGATGGCTGAACAATCGGCATTTTCTGATCGTCATATTGCTGTTACAAAACAGTGAATATTTAAGGTCAGGACCATGGCTGTAAGGAATTTGTCTGAATGATTACCCTGCGCGCGTTACTGTTTAACGTGTTGTTTTTCGGCGGAACGGCGCTTTTGTGCATTGTTCTGTTGCCGCTGATGCTGTTTGGGCGCAAGGCCAACCAGTTCGTCGGCCATGCCTGGTGTCGCCTCATTCAGTTCATGCTGCGCTACTCGGTGGGCATGCGCAAACGCTTCACCGGTCTGGAAAATCTGCCAGACGGTCCGTGCATCATTGTCGCCAAACATCAGTCCGCCTGGGAAACCCTGACCTTCCATACGGTGGTTCCTGATCCGGCATACATCCTGAAAAAGGAACTCACCCGTATTCCGCTCGTCGGGCAGTTCCTGATCCTCTCGGGGCAGATTGCCGTGGATCGTTCGGCGGGCAGTCAGGCCCTCAAAGACATGATCAAGGGCGCTGCCAAGGCGCTTGAGGAAAACCGTCAGGTCATCATTTTCCCCGAAGGCACGCGTACCCCGCCGGGCTCAAACCGCCCGTATCACCCGGGGATTTTCGCGCTTTACAAGGCCTTCCCGGACACAAAGGTTATTCCGGTCGCGCTTAATTCCGGCATGTTCTGGGGCCGCGACAGCTTTATGAAATATGGCGGTCGGGTCACCATGGAATTCTTGCCGCCCATGGAACCGGGCCTTGATCGCAAGACCTTCATGAAGGAAATCAAGCACCGCATCGATACCCGCACGCGCGAGCTTGAGGCCGAGGCACAAACAGAATTCCATCTGCCGATGCTGACCTCGGACGACATTGATGCGAAGCAGGAAAAAGAGGACGCGCAACCAAGCGCGACGGCCAAGGACCCTGTCAAAGAAACGGCGCAAGACAAGGTCTCCTGAACCGCCTGCGCGTAGCGTCACAACACATAAAAAGGCCCGCAACACCACCTGGTATGCGGGCCTTTTTTATCGCTTAAAGGCTCTACGGCTTTGTGACGCGAACGCGCTCTGTCTTTTTGCGCGTGACAAGCCAGATGCCCGACACGATCAAAACAATGCCTGCCAGATGATAAAGATGCAGCGCCTCACCGAGAAACGCGATGGCAAGGCCGCTTGAACAGACCGGGATCAGATACATGAACACGCCCGCCTTGGCCGGCCCCACCAGCGACACGCCCCTGTTCCAGAACATGTATCCCAGAAACGCCGGACCCGCCCCGATATAGAAAATCTTGAGCATATCGGGCCAAACCGGATCAAGGCGGGTGAAGAACGGCTTTCCATCGACCACCAGCGCCCAGACATAAAGTGGGGTCAGGAAACACAAGCCGATCAGGGCCGACACAAATACCAGGCTCAGCGGATGCACACCCTTGGGCGCGCGTTTCAAAAACATCGAATAGGCCGCCCAGACCATGGCCGACATCATCGCCAGCACATCGCCCAGAACGAAATCCATTCTGGCAAAGACCGATGGGTCCCCCTTGGCGATGATCGTCGCGGTTCCGGCCCCGGCCACCAACACGCCCAGCCATTGACCAAGCCGTGGTTTGTCTGCGGTCAGAAGGGCTGCAAACAACAGAACCCAGATCGGCGTTGTCGCGTTCAGAAGGCCGGTATTGACCGCCGTGGTGTTATAGGCCGCCAGATAAATCACCACCGAAAACAGGAACACACCGGTAAAGCCGATCAGGAACATCGACAATTTGTGGTCGGCCATGATTTTCAGATCGCGACGCAGGTATTTAAAGCAGAACGGCAACAGCAAACAGATCGCAACGATCCAGCGCCAGAATGAAAGCGCCTCGAACGGGACCGTTTCATTGATGCCGCGCGCCACAACGTGGTTTGACCCCCACATCAACGAACAGGCCACCAACATCAGATAGGCCATCGTCAGTGGCGTCTGCGAACCGGCCTGGGTGGCAGACACGGTCGTTCCGTTTGACTGGCTCATCAGATCCCCGCCCCCATATTGATCTCGCCATATTCGCGCCGCACCAGATCCATCAGATCGTGCAGGGGCGGATCAATGATGCCCATTTCATCAAGATGGCGCACCGTGTTTTCCAGATATTCAAGGTTCGGCCCGACATTGCCATGGGCCGCAACGATGATTTCGACCGCAGTGCGGACCGGCAGGTTGCCGGCATATTGTTCATGGCTAGGATCGGCGACATAGGTGTGTGCAATCACCTTACGTCCGTCTGCAAGCTCGACCTCGACATCGGCCGGGATATAGGTGTTGGTCACAAGTTCGCGCTCATCAAGATAGGCTTTCACCTTTGACCAGTTTTCGTCAGCAATGAGAAACGCGTTGCCAACACATTCCCCGCCCTTGTTCAGGCCAAGAACCAACCCCGGATTTTCCGGCGTGCCGCGATAATGATGGGAATAGATACAAAACGACCGGTGATAGCCGGGCAGCAACGCACGTGCGCACTCGACAAATTCGAAGCCCGGCCGCCACAACAGCGACCCGTATCCAAACACCCATTTTTCGCGCGCGTCGCTCACGCATTCCTCCGCTAACTAGCTTTCTGATCTCTTAGAATTACGCGAAACTAACGCTTCATGATCACCAATGCCACCCCAAGGGCGGCAATTGCAAACCCGGCAAAGCCAAGCACGCCAAGTTGCTCGTCAAACAGAAGCCAGGCAAAGAACGCGGCTGTCGGCGGCACAAGATAGAACATGCTGGCCACACGGGTGGCTTCGCCCTGCTTGATCAGAACCATCAACAGCATGATCGCCCCGATCGACAGAACCAGCACCAGCCACGCCATCGCCAGAATGAAGTCCATGCTCCATTCAACATGCAGCGGCTCCTTGAACAGCGCGACAACGCCGACAAACACACTGGCAGCAACATATTGAACGACTGTGCCGCTCATCAGTTCCATACCGGTGCAAAAACGCTTCTGATAAAGGGTACCCGCAGTCATGCCAAACAGTGCAAACACCGCAAGTCCGATGCCAAACGGGGTAATGCCGACACCATCGCCAATCTTGGGCAGCAAAACCAGCGCCACCCCGATCAGACCCAGGATCAAACCGCCCCATTGGCGCATCGAAACCCGTTCGCCCAAAATGGAACCCACGACCGATGCGGTCACAACCGGCTGCAAACCAACGATCAATGCGGCAAGCCCGGCCGGCAAACCGGTATCAATCGCCCAGAATACGCCGCCCAGATACACGCCATGCACCAGCACCCCGGTGGTGCCGATATGGGCCGCCTCACGCCAGGTTTTTGGCCATTTCGTCCCCATCAAGAAGATCACCGGGATCATCAGGATCAGGACAATGACAAATCGGACAAAAAGGAAAACGAACGGATCTGCATAGGGCAGGCCAAACTTGGCACCCACAAAGCCCGTGCTCCACAGGAACACGAACACAAATGGCATGATCCGGGCGAACGCCGGATGATTGGTGGCAGACATTTCATTCCCCTAAGGTCGGTCCGTCACGCGTGGTGGGGCTGCTTGATGGACCGCACAGGATGACCGACAGAATGCCGGTCACTCCCAAATTACTCAGCAGGCTTTTTCTTGCTCTTTTCGTCGCTTTTGCGGTCTTCGCCTTCGGCCGAGAAATTGGCGAAATACTGACCGGCATCAACAATGCCGCGGCGAATTTCACGGGTGCGCGAAAACAGCTCGAACAGCTTGTCGCCCTCGCCCCAGCGAATGGCGCGTTGCAGGGCCATCAGGTCTTCCTGAAAACGTCCCAGTACATCCAGAACGGCTTCCCGGTTATTCAGGAACACATCCCGCCACATGGTCGGATCAGACGCAGCAATACGTGTAAAATCACGGAAACCGGTTGCGGAAAACTTGATCACTTCCTGACGCAGCGCATCTTCAAGATCGGTCGCCGTCCCGACAATCGTGTAGGCAATCAGGTGCGGCAAGTGTGACGTAATGCCAAGGATGCGATCATGATGATCGGCATCCATGCATTCAACATACATCCCGCAGGCTTCCCAAAGGGCTTTGACCTTGGCAATCGCATCTTCGTTTTCGCCCGGGATCGGGGTCAGGATGCACCAGCGTTCCTCAAACAGTTCCGGGAAACCGGAATCCGGGCCGGAATGTTCCGTACCGGCCAACGGGTGACCGGGCACGAAGTGCACACCCTCATCCAGATGCGGCGCAATATCGCGGATGACCGATTGTTTGACCGAACCAACATCCGAAACAATCGCACCCTTTTTAAGGACACCGGTCAATTGTGCCCCAATGGCTTCATTGGCACCGACCGGGGCACAGACCATGATCAGATCCGCATCACCAACCGCCTGTTTGATGTCGCAATAGGCCTCATCGGCAATGCCAAGTTCAAGCACCCGGTCACGGGTCGCTTCTGATCGGACCGCGCAGGTGATTTTGTTGGCAAGGCCGTCACGCTTGATGCGACGGGCCATGGACGAGCCGATCAGGCCCATGCCGATAAAGGCGACAGTTTCAAACAGCGGCTGGGATGCAGTATTGGTCATTTTATGCGTTCACAAAGTCTTTGATGGTCTGCAGGCAGATTTCCATTTCTTCCTTCGTACCGATAGAAATACGAAGCATCTGCGGCAGGCCATAGGCACCGATTTTGCGCGGGATCACGCCACGGGCCATCATGAAATCATTGGCAGCATCGGCGTTCTTGCCTTCTTCTGCCGGGAATTCAACGAGAACGAAGTTGCCATAGCTCGGATGTGCCTTAAGGCCCGAAATCGCGTTCACCTCGTCACGGAACCACGAAAGCGTCTCGGCATTGTGGCGCACGCACTCATTGACGAAGTCATCATCATCAAGGGCGGCGGCACCGGCTTCCTGTGTCGGCAGCGGCACGTTGAACGGGTTGCGCAGGCGTTGCAGCACATCGGCAATCGCCGGCGGCGCATAGCACCAGCCCAGACGGATACCCCCAAGACCATAGATCTTGGAAAATGTGCGGGTCATCACGGTGTTGTTGCCTGCTTTCACAAGTTCCTCACCGGCCGAATAATCTTCCTGACCGGTCATGAACTCGGCATAGGCCGCATCCACCACCAGAACGATGTCTTCACGCAGACCATCGCGCAGGCGCTTCATTTCGGCGTCCGAAATATAGGTGCCGGTCGGGTTGTTCGGGTTGGCAACAAACACGATCTTGGTTTTGTCCGTCACCGCCGCCAGCAGCGCATCAACATCGGTCGTCATGTTGGTTTCAGGCGCGGTTACCGGCGTCGCACCAACACCCATGGTCGCAATCGGATACATCAAAAAGCCGTGCTGCGAATACAGCACTTCATCACCCGGACCGGCATAGGCACGGATCAGAAGCGTCAGAAGTTCATCAGAACCGTTACCGCAGATAAGCTGATCAAATTCCAGGCCGTATTTCTCGGCCAGCTTGTGACGCAGAACGTCGCAACCGCCATCCGGATAACGATGCAAACGGGTTGCCGTGTTACGCAGGGCTTCCATGGCCTTGGGGCTCGGGCCAAGTGCGCCTTCGTTCGAAGACAATTTGATCACGCGCTGAGCACTGTCAGCACTGGATTTACCGCCTTTGTACGGCGCGATATCAAGAATTCCGGGGCGTGGGGTGGGCGCAGACATCAGGTATATTCTCCCTGGGGAAATTGCAGCCAGTCGCGGCTGCCAAGCATGTTTAACTCAGTGCGTCTTCGGCAAGCGGCACGGCATAGGCCCCCACCACCCGCAAACTTTCGGGGCGAAGGCCTTGCGCATCCAGTGTGCTCTGAAACGCATTGGTGCGATTACAAAAGAATCCCGGCACATCAACAAGCACAAAACGCCGATCCGTCGCCTCATCGTCAGAAAAGCCAAGGATTACCGATCCGTCGATGCCATCCGCAATTTTTTTGCGCACGGTATCCATCGAAATCTCTTTTGACAGGCTGACCACAAACAGAGTCCGGTCATCACCGCTGTCTTCAAGTTCAATGGCTGCCAGAACGAAACCCTCGGTATCTTCGCCGCGTCCAACCGGGCGACCGCCAAAGGGCAGTTTGGAAACCACACGCACCGGACTTTGCTCGCTCAGATGGACCCACCATGGCTGGGCCTCGCCCAATTGCGGTTTGGGAAACACACCAACTGCTGCCCGCCCGTCTTCAACGGCATTGAACGCTTCGCGCGGGGTATCAAATTCAATGATTTCGTTCAGGCACCCGAAATTCAGGCGCGCCAGTTCCCAGCAATCCAACCCGTCGGCATTGCGGCCAAGTGCCACCGTGTACGGCGCTTCAAGGCGGGTTCCGGCTGCGATCATTTCGCGCCAGATCTGGATCAGGGCGGTTTTGGGAAAGGCCCCTTCATGACGTTCAACAAGCGTGCGCATGATGCGGGCTTCACGGGCCGGGCGATAGGGCACCTTGACCTTGCCACCCGCCGCGATCATCCGGTCCTTGTAGGCCCCGACGGCCTGCACAACCTTTGTCCGGCGAATGATCAGCGATTGCAGCGCCTGATCGATCTCGTCGATCTCGCTGCGCAGCTCATCCAGGCCAAGATTTGCCAAATTTTTATCGTCAGACGCCATAATCTACTCTTCTTTTGAACGGCGCACAGTATTAGGACAGGGCCGCAGAAATGCAAAGAAAAGATTGACTAAACCCCGGTCTGCTTCATAGCTAGAGCAAGCGACTTTTCGCCAGATTTGGCTGCCGCCCCGTCGCGCAGCGCCAGTTTGGCTGAAAATCCATCACATAACAGGGATACCGACCTAATATGTCCACCGCGACCAACACACAAAAGCGCCCTCCGCTTCCGGGTCACCATATGGTGCTTGGCGAAACGGAAAAGCTGCGCCTTGATAGCGGTGTGGAATTCGGTCCGTTTACACTGGCCTATCAGACCTACGGCGAACTCAATGCCGATAAATCCAACGCGATTCTGGTCTGTCACGCCCTGACCGGGGATCAATATGTTGCCGATGACGTCCATCCGATCACCGGCAAGGAAGGCTGGTGGTCCGAAATCGTTGGCCCCGGCAAGATCATTGATACCAACAAGTATTTCGTCATCTGCAGCAACGTGATCGGCGGCTGCCTTGGCAGTACCGGGCCCAAGGAAATCAATCCGGCAACCGGCAAGCCATGGGGTCTTGATTTCCCGGTGATCACCATTGCCGATATGGTGCGTGCCCAAACCATGCTGATTGACGCGCTTGGCATCGACATGTTGTTTGCCGTCATTGGCGGGTCCATGGGCGGCATGCAGGTTCTTGAATGGTGTAAAAGCTATCCCGAACGGGTTTATGCCGCCGCCCCGATTGCGACCTCGTTCCGGCATTCGGCGCAAAATATCGCCTTCCATGAAGTCGGACGTCAGGCCGTCATGGCCGACCCGGACTGGTGCGGGGGCAATTACCTGCTCGAAGGCAAGAAACCGTCACGTGGCCTGGCTGTGGCGCGCATGACTGCGCACATCACCTATCTGTCGCAACCGGCCCTTCATCGCAAATTCGGGCGCAAGCTGCAAAACCGTGGTGCGATCACCTACAGCTTCGATCAGGATTTCCAGGTCGAAAGTTACCTGCGCCATCAGGGCAAAAGCTTCGTCGACCGCTTTGATGCCAACAGCTATCTCTATATCACCCGTGCGATGGATTATTTCGATCTGTCGCTTGAATATGACGGCCGGTTGGCCGAGGCGTTTCAGGGCTGCAAAACCCGGTTCTGCGTCATTTCGTTTTCCAGCGACTGGTGCTTTACCACCGCTGAAAGCCGGATTGTCGCGCATGCGCTCAACGCCGCATCGTGCAATGTCAGCTGTGTCGAGATCGAAAGCGACAAGGGCCATGATGCGTTCCTGCTTGATGAACCCGATTTCCACATGGTGCTGAGTGGCTTCATCGAAGGTGCCGCCGAAGGCCGGGGGCTGAAATAATCATGAATGAGACTTTGAACCCAAACAGCGCAGCAAACGTTGCGCATAGCGACCGCATCCGTGTTGACCTGCAACTGATTGCCGACATGATCGAACCGGGCACGCGCGTGCTTGATATCGGCTGCGGTGACGGCGAACTTCTGGGCTACCTCACCCGCACCAAAAAGGTTGATGGGCGGGGCCTTGAGCTTTCCAACGAAGGGGTGCGCAACTGTGTCGCACAGGGACTTCCGGTGATGCAGGGCGATGCGGATCGCGATCTGCGAGACTATCCGGACGGCGCGTTTGATTACGCCATCCTCAGCCAGACCTTGCAGGCAACCCAGCGCCCGAAAGAAGTGCTGTCGGAATTGCTGCGCATTGGTACCAAGGCGATTGTGTCCTTTCCGAATTTCGGCCATTGGCGCGCACGGTTTGATCTGATGTTCCGGGGCCGTATGCCGCAGAATCCCAACCTTCCGATCATGTGGTACGAGACGCCAAATATCCATTTCTGCACGGTTTTGGACTTCGTTGCGCTGTGTAAAGAAATGGATTTGACGATCGAACGGTCGATGGTTCTCAATGAAGCGGGATCGAAGCTCAGCCTCGGCAGCCAGACCCGGTTTTCCAACTTTTTGGGCAATCAGGCACTTTTCATGTTAAGCAAATAATCAGTCCGATTATTCATTTTTAGTGAATAGTCACCCCTGCCCGATCACAAACCGATCCCGTCCCCGTCTGAAATCTGATGCCCGATCGGGCAACTTCATCAGACGGGGCCGATATGACCAATTCAATCCTCATACAATTTGTTCGCCGTAGTTTTCTGATCGGCGCGATCCCCCTGCTTGCGGCCTGTTCCGAGAAGGCCGAGACGCTGAAACTTTCGGTCACCCAGTTTGGCAGCGCGACCGAGCAGGCGTTTGATCACTATGACGCGGCCTATAGCACGCAATTTGCCCCCTTCCCGAAATCCGACACGGCAAAGCGCAGCGCGTTTGTCACCAACATCACCGATTTCACCGGCACGATCACACCGGCCAATATCGATACCTTGCTTGATCCCGATGCGGTGAAGATCGACCCGAGTGTCGCGCGCCAGTGGCAGGACACGCTGAAAGGCCTGCGCAGCCAGTATCAGCAGTTTGTTGCGATTTTCGATAATATCGAAGCCGGATCGGCATTGGGTGCATCGGCGGTCACAAAATCCGGCCCCATATTGGAAAAACTGCGCACGCAGCTTGCCACCATCAGCGATGACTTCGCGCGCACCCCGCCGCAATTCCTGACCCGGCGCAGCGCCCTGATTGCCGAACTGAACCAGATCCGCACCAAGGACCACAACAATCCGGAGGCCGAAAGCCTGTTGATCGAGGCCTGGTGGCAGCAATGGAACAGCCTGATTGCGGCCGAACGCGCGATGCAGACAGATACCCTGCGCGCCTTTGTCACCGCCTCAGCCCTTGGCAACAGGTTGCAGGGACAGATCGATAACTATGCCAAGCTTGATGTCGGGTCGCTGATTAACGCGGTCGAAGACGGCATCAAACTTTCGAGCCAGATCGGCAAGCTGAGCCCGGCGGAACTGGTCACCCAAGGCACTGGCCTGCTTGAAACCGCCACCAACTAGACAAGAGGGAGACTGAACCATGAGCCAGACACTCGGCGCCCTGATTGCCGATGCACAGGAAGCCTATGCCACCGCGGCTGTGACCTATCAGGGGGCGACGATTGACCAGAAGGTCAAATCCAAACCGGCCCTTGATAAGGCCGCCAGCCAACTGGTCGCCCTTCAGGCCAAGCAGCTTGATGAAGCCAAGGAAGTCGATGCAGAGGACGAAGCGGCCATGACGCAATTGCGTCAGCAGGTCAATAATGCGGCGACCTTGCAAACCGGGCTGATGACACTGGTTGCGGTGCTGACGAAATTTATCTGATGGGCCGCTGTCGGGCAGTTATTTCCAGCGGTCGGCATCGGCATCATCGGATGCCTTTGCCGTCACCCACTTGTCGCCACCGTCCGGGGTTTCTTCGCGTTTCCAGAACGGCGCGCGGGTTTTCAGGAAATCCATGATGAAGTCGCAGGCCTCAAACGCGGCACGGCGATGGGCCGAGAGCACAATCACCAGAACGATGCGTTCACCGGGCAACATGCGGCCAAAGCGATGAATGATGCGAATATCATCGAGCGGCCAGCGATTGGCGGCCTCACCGGCGATCTTTTCAAGTTCGCGTTCGGTCATGCCCGGATAGTGATCAAGGGTGAGCGCCGAGACGTTTTCGCCACCATGAATATCACGTACCAGCCCGACAAAACTGACCGCCGCACCGATATCGGTACGCCCATTGGTCAGGGCCGCAAGTTCGACCCCGGGATCAAAATCATGTTGCTGAACAGAAACGCGTGACATGGTCGCCGTCCCGGTTTGCCGGATTACAAGAATTAATCGAGATGTTTCAGGCCGGTCCGCAGATAGATATAGCCGGTCTGAACCGTAACGATCCCGGCAATCCACAGCAGGATATCGCCAATCAGGATCGAGGGGATCATTTCAGGCGAGGCATCACCGACCAGAAGGAACCCGATGGCAAGAATCTGGGCCGTGGTTTTCCATTTGGCAAGGACCGTGACCGGCAAGGGCACTTTAATCTCGGCCAGATGTTCGCGCAGGCCCGAAACCATGATTTCGCGGCACATGATGATCACCGCGGGCAATACCGCCAAACCAGAAATGCGTTCAAAGGCCACCATCATCATCAATGCGGCAGCCACCAGAAGCTTGTCGGCAATCGGATCAAGGAACCGACCAAGTGGGGAGACGACATTCATCGAGCGCGCCAGATAGCCGTCAAAGAAATCGGTCACCCCGGCAAAGGCAAACAGCGCAAAGCCGATCCAGTTGCCAACCGGACCATTGATGTAAAACGACGCGATCAGCGCCGGGATTACGAAAATGCGCGACATGGTCAGCAGATTGGGAATCTGGTTCTTCATAAACAGGGCCTGTTTGACGGATTTTACGGCAATGACATCACGGCCCTGATGCGCAATCGCCCAAGGCCGCGCAATTATTAAAGACTTGAAGCACATACCACAAGGGCCGTGTTGATGACGGATTAGCGTCAGAACACGGCCCTTGCGATTTATCAACTCATCGCGTCGGCGCGATTATTCTGCCGCCGCCCCTGCCTCGGCCGGATGGGCGGATTTGCCGCGTCCGATGCTGAGCGCCTGATAGAGGATGATGGCAGCAAGGGTTGCCGTGCCGATCCCGCCCATGGCAAAGCCACCGAAATTGACCGTAAAGTCACCCGCACCAAAGATCAGCGTGATGCCCACCGTAAACAGGTTGCGCGGATCAGAGAAATCAACGCGGTTATCGACCCACAAACGGATCATGGCAGCAGCTATCAGGCCAAAGACCGCAACACCAAGGCCGCCCAGAACCGGGCCCGGAATGGTGTGCAGCAACGCGCCGAATTTAGGCGAGAAACCAAGCAGGATGGCAATAACGGCGGCAATGACAAAGATCAGGGTCGAAAACACGCGGGTTACGGCCATCACACCCATGTTTTCAACATAGGTGGTGACCCCGGTCCCGCCGCCCGATCCGGCCAGCATGGTTGCCAGACCATCGCCGACAAAACCACGGCCGATATAACGGTCCATGTTCTGTTTGGTCATGCCGCCAATCGCCTTGATATGACCGAGGTTTTCGGCCACCAGAATGAAGGCCACCGGCGCGATCAGGAACATGGCAGAACTTTCAAAGCGCGGCGCGACAAAGGATGGCATGCCAAACCAAGCGGCCTGGGAAAGTTCGGTAAAATCAATCGCCGGCATCAGGCCAAAGCCGTTGCCCAAAACCAGCACCAGCACATAGCCCGCCATAATCCCGATCAGAATGGAAATCCGACGCAGCGCAATCGGCGCATAGACCGAGACAAAGGCCACCGACAGCAGGGTCAGAAGAGCGACCAGCATATGCATGTTATCGCCCGTGATGCCATTGATCCCGACCGGGGCGAGGTTCAGGCCAATCGCCGCACCAACCGCACCCGTGACCGCAGGCGGCATCAGTTTTTCGACCCAGCCGGTGCCGGTTGCCATGACGATCAGGCCGATCACGACATACAGCGCGCCAGCAGCAATAATCCCGCCAAGCGCCCCGCCGATATCGGGGTTTGGTCCCGATCCGGCATACCCGGTGGCGGCAATGACGACCGCGATAAAGGCAAAGGACGAGCCCAGATAACTGGGCACACGGCCCGCCGTGCAGATGAAGAAGATCAGGGTACCGATACCGGAAAACAGGATCGCCAGATTGGGGTCAAACCCCATCAGAAGCGGCCCAAGGATGGTCGCACCCGACATGGCAACAAGATGCTGCAAGCCCATCGGGAACATCGCGCCCCACGGCAGACGTTGATCAGGCATGACTGTGGAAGACCGGGTCACAGACCAGGAAGGAAAATATCGCATGTATGGCAAGCCGATTATTTATGGACGTTTCGCGCGAAAATGCCCCGCCGGGCGGCAGGGCGTACCGGGTATCGCGCCACGGGCAGCAAAAAGCAAGATGCCATCCGATGCTTTTTTAGTCGTTGCTGTGGAAATGGTCGTAAATCTTGCGCGCCAAGGCGGCACTGATGCCATCGACGGCCTCAAGATCCGAGAGCCCGGCATCGGCAACCCCGCGGGCGGAACCGAAGTGATGGAGCAGCGCCTTTTTGCGCGCACCGCCGACACCGGGCACTGAGTCGAGCACGCTTTTGCCCATCTGTTTGCCGCGTTTGGCGCGGTGCGTGCCAATCGCCCAGCGGTGGGCTTCGTCGCGCAGGCGCTGGATGAAGTAAAGCACCGGGTCTTTCATATCGAGACGCACCGGGGCCTTGCCGGGGATGTGCAGCACTTCCTTGCCGGCATTACGATCGACACCCTTGGCAACACCGACCAGCATGACATCCTCGATCCCGAGGTCTTCGAGCACTTCGCGCGCCACGCCAAGCTGGCCCAAGCCACCATCAATCAGGCAGAGGTCGGGCCATGTGCCGTTTTCGCGGTCCGGGTCTTCTTTTTGGGCCCGGGCAAAGCGGCGCGTTAAGACTTCGCGCATCATGGCGAAGTCATCACCCGGCGCAATATCGCCCTTGATGTTGAATTTGCGATAGGCGTTTTTCATAAAGCCTTCGGGCCCGGCGACAATCATGCCGCCGACCATATTGGTCCCCTGGGTGTGGGAGTTATCGTAAACCTCGATCCGTTCCGGCGTGCCTTCGAGATCAAGCTTGTCAGCCAGGTCTTCAAGCAATTTGCGCTGTGTCGCGCTTTCAGCCAGACGGCGTCCCAGGGCATCCTTGGCATTGGTCAGGGCATGTTCGACCAGCTTGCGTTTGCCGCCGCGCTTGGGCACGAGCAATTCGATCTTGCGATCGTTATTGATGCCAAGCGCATTTTCGACCAGTTCCTGGCCTTCGATTTCATGCGACAGGAAGATCTGTTTGGGGGCCGGTTTATCGGCATAGAACTGCCCGACAAAGGCCGAGAGGATTTCAGGGATTTCGGCCGATTGTTCATGGCGCGGGAAATAGGACCGGTTGCCATAGTTCGAGCCCGAGCGGAAGAAGAACACCTGCACACAGCTTTGTCCGCCTTCCTGATGAAGGGCAATCACGTCGGCCTCTTCGACACCTTCGAGGTTGATGTCCTGATGGGAGCGGATCTGGCTGAGCGCACGGATGCGGTCGCGATACATCGCGGCCTGTTCGAATTCCATCTTTTCAGACGCATCCATCATGTCGGCTTCGAGTTGCTTGAGGATTTTCTGGCTGCGCCCGGTCAAAAAATCGCGGCAGATATCAACAAGCTCGTCATATTCCGGTTTGGAAATGCGATCGACACAAGGGGCCGCACAGCGTTTGATTTGATAAAGCAAGCACGGGCGCGAGCGGTTGGAAAACACCCCGTCGGTGCAAGAGCGCAGCAAAAAGGCGCGTTGCAGATGGTTGATGGTGTTATTGACTGCCCAGGCCGAGGCAAACGGGCCAAAGCAACTGCCATCCTTGGCGCGTGCGCCGCGATGTTTGACGATGCGCGGATAGTCGTGATCCTCGGTGATCAGGATATAGGGGAAGCTTTTGTCATCGCGCAGCAGGATGTTATAGCGCGGTTTGAGTTTCTTGATCAGGTTGGATTCAAGAAGGAGCGCCTCGGCCTCGGTATGGGTGGTGATGATTTCCATCTTCACCGTCTGGGCCACCATACGGGCAATGCGGATCGGCAATTGCATGATGCGGGTATAGGCGACCACGCGTTTCTTGAGGTTCTTGGCCTTGCCGACGTAAAGCACGCGTTCCTTGTCATCGATCATGCGATAGACGCCCGGTGATCCCGGCATGGTTTTCAGCGCATTTTTGATCGCCTCAACGCCCCTTGCCGCCCCGCCATCGATCTTGTCACCATCAAGCGACAAACCGATTTCCCGTTTCGGGGCATCATCCCCGGTCGGGTTTTCGGGGGAAACAGGTGGCTTCATCAAGGCACTCCAGATTTAAATAAAATACATTCAAAGTTGTGACAGCCGTCACAGGCAAACGCGATTTGAAACATAGCTGAAAAGATTAACATCGCAACCGCGCCATGGGGAATCGCCATGCCAAAAAAGATGTCCACCAAGACTGTGGATAACTATGTGGGTAATCGGGGGGTGACTTCCTGCACCCCTTGAGAGTCTTAACGTTCTATGAAGTGCACAATTATTGAGCAAAACAATTAAATTATTGATTTTAAACAATAAAAATACTGTCAACGTGAAATCATTCGGTAATAGAGTCGTAAAAAATGAATATTTTCCTTTGAATCATATTCGCCAGATGCTTGTGAATAAGCGCCATAGCGATTCGCGCCAGAGGAATCAAAGAGTCCCTTGGATTAGCCGTCTGGAAAAGTAAATTTTTTCGGGAAATCGCGTATCGATCAGCGCGCGATATTGTGGCGTTCGATTTCCACACCAACCGCAGCTGCATCTTCAAAAACGTCGAGCTTTTCAACCCTGACGATCACCTTGCGGACGCGCGGATCGGCAAGACACATGTCAGCGAGTTTTTCCCCAAGGGTTTCCACAAGGTTGGTGTGACCATCCTGGCAGATGCGGCGTGTGCCGACGACCAGATCCTCGTAGCTTAGCACGGTGGTGATATCATCATTCTGAACACCGTCGCCTTCGAGCACGGCAAGGTCGAGATTGATGCGCACGCGTTGCGGGGCTTCTTTTTCGTGTTCATAAACACCGATGGAGGTGTGAATGATCATGTCACGCACGAAGACACGGCGCAGGTTGCCTGCACGATCTGCATGGGGCACATCGGCAAAGGGCAATGTCGTAATTTTGGCATCCTGTTTAAGGCCTGCGGTCATATTCCGGTCTTCCTTGTGCTGCTTTCCTGTGCAGTTTGATCAACAGAACCACACATGTCCGGCCCGATGTCTGGCAGCGATTTAATGATCACTGCCGGGCATCATTCGTTGGGCGCATCTTCTTCGCCACTGGGCGCCCAATCGAGGTGCTGCCCGCCGTCAAGCGCTAACATTTGCCCGGTGATGGCCGGCGCGGCAAGGAAAAATCGAACCGCGTCGCAAATCTCTTGCGGGTTTGTCCCTATTTTCAGGGGTGTTTTTTCGCACTGCGCGTCGAAATCTTCCTGTGTTTGTCGGCTACTAGGCAGTGCCGGCCCCGGCCCGATGGCATTGACACGAATTTTTGGTGCAAGGGCCAGTGCCAGCGTCTGGGTCAGGGTCCAAAGCCCGGCTTTGGACAGGGTATAGGTCATGAAATGCGGGGTCAGGTTCCAGACACGCTGATCAATCAGGTTGAGGATCATGCCCTGACAGCCGTCTGGCAGATGCTTGGCAAATTGCTGCGAGAGGATAAACGGCGCGCGCAAATTGGTTTCCATATGCAGATCCCAGCTTTCGCGGGTTGCGGTTTGCACATCATCAAATTCAAAGGTCGAGGCGTTATTGATCAGAACCCCGATCGGGCCAAGTTGCCTGGTCGCATCGGCAACCAATTGATGGGTTGCATCCTCGTTGGTCAGATCGGCCGAAACGACGCAGGCCTTTTGGCCAAGGTCACGGACCTCGTTGGCGACAGCTTCGGCGTCTTGTTTCGAGCTGTTGCAATGAAGGGCGATGTCATAGCCGTTGCGCGCCAGATCCAGGGTCAATGCACGACCGATGCGTTTTGCCGCACCGGTGATCAGAACGGATTTCGGGAATTGACCTGTCATTGGTGCCTTGATCCTTCGCAAAGTGTGCGGACCGTCATGAGACAGACGGCCCGCGAACTGATTGAACAGATTAAACGCAATATGCTTTATGCTACGACAAGTTGGAAGACATAGACCAGATAGGCAATCACGAATGCAACGCCGGTGATGCGCGAAATCTTGCGCATGGCATAGGCAACACCGAGCAAACCCACGGTCACCGCCAGCATGATCCAGATGTCGGAATTCATGATCTGTTCAGGCACCGGGATCGGTGCGATCAGCGACACCCCGCCAATGATCACAAGCAGGTTCAAAAGGTTGGAGCCAAACACATTGCCCAGCGCCACATCGGAATGACCGCGGAAAGCGGCAACCACCGATGCGGCGAGTTCCGGAAGTGACGTGCCAAAGGCGACAAGGGTCAGGCCAATCACGGCTTCGGATACGCCAAACTGTCGGGCAACCGAAACCCCGCCTTCAACCAGCCACTCGGCGCCAAACATAAGCGCGACAATCCCGATGACGGTGGCGATGATCGGCCTGGTCCAGCCTTTGGGCTTTTCGCCGACTTCGTCGACTTCTTCTTCGTGCAGGTGGCTGGCCTCGCTCGGCGAATTTTTGTCGTGCTGATAGGTGAAGTACCAGATGGCCGCCAGCACACAAAGCATCACCGCCCCGGCCCAGCGTTCAATCACGCCAAACATGCAAAAGGCAATAAACAGGACCGTGCCCAGCAACATCGTGCCACCATCACGGACCACGGTGACCCGCGAGGCCGCAACGGGTTTCAGAAGCGCCACCGCACCGAGAATAAGCAGGATATTGGCAATGTTGGAGCCAACAACGTTGCCCATGGCGATATCGGCCGTGCCCTTGAGCGACGCATTGAGCGAGACGACAAATTCTGGCGCCGATGTCCCGGCGGCGACAATCGTCAGACCGACGATCACCTTGGAAACGCCCAGCAAAAGTGCAAGACCAACCGCCCCCCTTACGATGAATTCACCACCTGCTGTCAGCAATACAAGGCCCGCGATGATCTGAAGATAGGGGATTAGCTGTTCCAAAATATCTGCTCGTTTCAAAAGCGATTAAACCGGCCCTTTGTCGGGCCCGCGGAAGATGGCATTTGGCAGCGCGAATGGCAAGTCATCAGGCGGTGACAATTGCCACAGCACCTGATCGCAGGATTCCGTGGTGAATTTCGCAAATGCCGCAAATTTACCCACGACTGGCAGGGTTATTTTCGTTATCGTTGTAATCTCGTTATTTTCAGGGATTTAGGTCCTGATACCCATTGATTATTTGACCGCCTTCCGGAACGAATTTCGCCATGCATCACAGCGTCCTGTTTGAGCTGTTTCTTATTCTGACTGCCGCGATCATTGCGGTGCCGATTGCGCACAAGCTGCGTGCGAATTCGATCATCGGCTTTCTGATTGGCGGGTTCTTTATCGGGCCGTTCGGCTTTGGCCTGATTTCCGAACGCGAAGACATTTCCACGGTTGCCGAACTGGGCGTGGTTTTCCTGCTGTTCATGATCGGGCTGGAGCTTTCGCGTGATCGTTTGCGCGTGATTGGCGGGCGGTTTGCCGGTCTGGGCGTTTTGCAAATTCTGGTGTCGATGGCAGCCCTTCTGGGGCTTCTGGTTGTCATGGAATTCCCGCTGCCGACGGCCTTGGTGATTGCCGGAGCGCTTGCGCTTTCATCGACCGCGATCATTCTCAAACAGCTTTCCGATGACAAGCAGCTCAATACCCGGTTCGGGCGTGCGGCCCTTGCCATTTTGTTATTGCAGGACGTGGCGGTTGGTCCGTTCCTGATCATGGTGCAAGCGGCAGGTGACGCCGGAACGGAAACCAGCCCGTGGATGAGCATCCTGCTTGGTTTCGGGTCGGTCGCGTTGTTGTTGCTCGTCGGGCGCTATGTGTTGCCGCGGCTGTTTCGCTATATCGCGTCGCTCAAGAACCCGGAACTGTTTGCCATCGGCACGCTGTTTGTTGTGCTAGCCGCCAGCACCTTGACCGAGGTTTCCGGACTTTCAATGGCGCTGGGCGCGTTTATCGCCGGGGTGATGTTGGCCGAAACCGAGTTCCGTCATCAGATCGAAGCCGACATTTCACCGTTCCGCGGCGTGTTCCTGTCGCTGTTCTTTATGTCGGTGGGCATGTCGGTTGATGCCGACGTTGTTTATAACGAATTTGGCACCATCGTCATGTGGCTGGTGCTGTTGCTGGTGATCAAGACGGCGGTTTTGTTCGTCCTGGCGCGCGCGATCCAGTTTGAAACCGGCCTTGCCATCCGGGTGGCGATGAGCTTGGCCGCCGGCGGTGAATTTGCCTTTGTCATGTTTGCGCTGGCCGCCCAGAATGGTGCGGTACCGCTTGAAATGGCAGCCATGCTGATCCCGGTGGTGGCGATTTCGATGGCGCTGACCCCGACACTGATCAGCCTTGGACACAAGATCGAGGAAAAGCTTCATCCCAAGGAAGAAGACCAGCTTGGCAAGATTGCCGAAGAATCCGAGGGCATTCACCAGCATGTTCTGGTGATCGGAAGTGGTCGCGTTGGCCGGGTTCTGGCCCGGTTGCTCAAGACGCGCAACATTCCGTTCCTGGTGCTGGATAGTGACGCACAGCAGGTTTCACGCGGCCGGGCAGAAGGCCTTCCGGTTTACTTTGCCGACGGGTCCAGACCGGAAACTTTCCGGGCGGCACACACCGATGAGGCAAAAATTGCGGTTGTTGCCATGGGGAACCCGCATGCGACCGAGAAGACGGTCGCCCTTTTGCGCCAGCATTACCCGCATCTGAAGATCTTTGCCCGTGCGCAGGACATCACCCATATCGGGCCGCTGTCGCGCCATGGGGCGGATGCCGCGATCCCCGAGGTGCTTGAAACCGGCTTGCGATTATCCGACCATGTGTTGGCCGCCTGTGATGTGCCGCAGGAAGACATTGATGCCGAAATCGCCAAATTCCGCCGTGCGGACATGCTTTTGATGAACGAACTGGCGCCGCGCCCGCAGCGCAAACCATCAGGGTCGGAGAATGCCGAAAAACCGGTGAAGAAAAAAACCTGA
This sequence comes from Thalassospira sp. ER-Se-21-Dark, assembly GCF_017922435.1. Lineage (NCBI taxonomy): Bacteria > Pseudomonadati > Pseudomonadota > Alphaproteobacteria > Rhodospirillales > Thalassospiraceae > Thalassospira > Thalassospira sp. ER-Se-21-Dark. The sequence goes on from NZ_VDEZ01000001.1 coordinate 775,426, forward strand.
AGACGTTACGACCTTAAAACAAAAACCCCCGCTGCAACCTGCAACGGGGGTTTTTTAATCGGATAGGGCTCTATACCGACTTAGGCCGCGGTTTCTGAATCCAGTGCATAGCCCGCCGCACGGACGGTGCGGATGATATCGCGCGTGCCTTTGACGTCATTGAGCGCCTTGCGCAGGCGGCGGATATGAACGTCGACGGTGCGGGTTTCGACATAGATGTTCGGGCCCCAAACCGCGTTAAGCAACTGTTCGCGCGAGAAAACCCGACCCGGATGTTCGAGGAAATAGCGCAGCAGACGGAACTCGGTCGGGCCAAGATGGATCGATTTTCCATTGCGGCTGACCCGGTGGGCGGCGAGATCCATTTCGATGTCGGAATAGATCAACTGCCCTTGTGGTTGCGCCGGACCGGACCGGCGCAAAAGTGCGCGGATACGGGCGAGCAGCTCGCCAATGGCAAACGGCTTGGTGACATAGTCATCAGCGCCGGTATCAAGACCGCGGATGCGGTCGCCCTCTTCGCCACGTGCCGTCACCATGATCACCGGCAAATCGCGGCTTTCAGGCTTGCGGCGGATCTGACGGCAGACTTCGATCCCCGACATTACCGGCAGCATCCAGTCGAGCAAAACCAGATCGACATGGGTTTCAGCCAGAATTTTCAACGCTTCGTCACCGTCACCGGCTTCGACAACCTGCATCCCCTCGCGTTCGAGGTTGTAGCGCAACATGGTTACGATTGCTGCCTCGTCCTCGACGATAAGAACCGTTGGGTCCATCTTCCTATGCTCCCGTGTCAGTCATTCGGTTCGACAACAGCGAAGTTCGCTGCGTCGTTTTTTGGCCGGTCAATCCCCGGCAGGTCTTCGCCCTTGATCCGGTAATAGATCGTTTCGGCGATATTGGTTGCGTGATCACCGATACGTTCGATGTTCTTGGCAATGAACAACAGATGGGTCGATGCGGTAATGTTGCGCGGATCTTCCATCATGTAGGTCAGCAATTCGCGGAACAGCGAATTGTACATGTCGTCCACTTCCTGATCGCGTTCCCAGACCCGGTGGGCCTTTTCGGCGTCGCTTTCGATATAGGCATCCAGGACATCCTTGATGATTTCCTGGGCCAGCTTGGCCATGTTCGGGATCGCCTGAACCGGGCGGATCGGCGGGATCTGGTTCAGCACCTGCGCGCGTTTGGCGATGTTCTTTGCCAGATCACCAATGCGTTCCAGATCGTTTGACAGCTTGAGCGCGGTGACGACCTGACGCAGGTCATCTGCCATCGGCTGACGCAGGGCCAGAAGACGGACGGCAAAGTCCTGAACTTCCTGTTCGAGCACATCAATGCGCTGATCGGACAGGATGACTTTCTCGGCCAGTTCGGAATCGCGTTTGACGATGGATCTGATCGAGGAAATAAGCTGGCTTTCAGCAAGCCCGCCCATTTGCGAAATGATGTTGTTCAGACGGGTCAGTTCCTCGTCGAACGAACTTACGATATGGGTATGTTCATCAGCCATTTATGCGTACTCCTGGCTCGCTTAACCGAAGCGGCCGGTAATGTAACCCTTGGTGCGTTCGTCCTTCGGGTTGGTAAAGATCTGATCGGTTTCACCGACTTCAACCAGCTTTCCGAGGTGGAAGAACGCGGTGCGCTGCGACACACGGGCGGCCTGCTGCATGGAGTGGGTCACGATCACGATCGTGTAGTTCGAACGCAACTCGTCTATCAGTTCCTCGACCTTGGCGGTCGCAATCGGATCAAGGGCCGAGCACGGTTCATCCATCAGGATGACTTCCGGGCTGACGGCAACCGCGCGTGCAATGCAAAGGCGCTGCTGCTGACCACCGGAAAGACCGGTTGCCGGCGATTGCAGACGATCTTTGACTTCTTTCAGAAGACCCGCACGTTCGAGCGAGGTCATGACAATTTCATCAAGTTCATCGCGCGAATTGACCAGACCATGAATACGCGGGCCATAGGCCACGTTGTCATAGATGGTTTTCGGGAACGGGTTCGGTTTCTGGAACACCATGCCGATGCGCGCGCGCAGCTGAACCACGTCGATCCGCTTGTCATAGATGTCGCGACCATCCAGGGTAACGTCACCTTTGATCGTCACACCGTCAATGGTGTCATTCATCCGGTTCAGGCAGCGCAGGAAGGTGGATTTACCACAGCCCGACGGACCAATCAGTGCGGTTACCTGCTGTTCGGGGATATCAAGGTTGACCTCATAGAGGGCCTGATTGTCGCTATAGAAAAGATCGAGCTTGCGCGCGGTCATTTTCGGTTTTTCGACCGACGGCTCCGCCGTCATTGCGCTCTGGGATACAGCAGCCATTTTACCACTTCCGTTCAAATTTTTTGCGCAGATACACAGCCAGTCCATTCATCAGGACAAGGAAGGCCAGCAACACCATAATCGCTGCCGAGGTTTTCTCGACAAAGGCACGTTCCGGGCTGTCTGCCCACAGATAGATCTGGACCGGCAGAACCGTTGCCGGGTCAAGAGCCCCGCCCGGGATATCAACAATAAAGGCAACCATTCCGATCATCAGAAGCGGTGCGGTTTCACCAAGCGCCTGTGCCATGCCAATGATCGTGCCGGTCAGAATGCCCGGCATGGCAAGCGGCAAGACATGGTGGGTCACGGTCTGAACCGGGGATGCACCAAGGCCAAGGGCGGCCTGACGGATCGACGGCGGCACCGCCTTGATCGCCGCACGCGATGCGATGATGATCGTCGGCAAAGTCATCAGCGCCAGCGTCAAACCACCGACAACCGGGGCCGAGCGCGGCAAATGCATGACATTGAGATAGACCTCAAGCCCCAGCAGACCAAACACGATGGACGGCACCGCGGCCAGGTTGTTGATATTAACCTCGACAATCTGGGTGAAGCGGTTTTTCGGGGCGAATTCTTCGAGATAGATCGCCGCCAGAACACCAATCGGGAAGGACAATGCCAAAGTCACAAGCAGGGTATAGAACGAGCCAACAGCCGCGCCCCAGATACCGGCAAGTTCCGGTTCGCGGGAATCGCCACTGGTAAAGAAGCGGGTGTGGAACTGTTTTTCCACCGCACCGTCAGCAACCAGTTCGTTATACCAAGCGACTTCCTTGTCATTGAGGCGACGGTCGCCTTCATCAACGGTGGGATCGATATAGCCCTTGTTGAGCATGTCGAAATCATCACCGGAAATCAGCCAGATGGTGCGCGTTTGGCCAATCAGGCTCGGATTTTCGAGAACCCGTTCGCGCAGATCATAAGATGCGCCGCCTGAAACGATGCCATAGAGATCACGTTTGTCACTGCGCGAGGTCACATCAGGGAACCGATCACGCAAAGCCTGTTTGATCAGACCATCAAAGTTCGCGCGCCCGATCACGTCGGGATCGCCGGTCCGTTCCGGATCGATCACAGCCGGATCAAAGGTCACTTCGAGCTGGACATAGGTCTGGTAAAAGGCGCTGTAGCCTTTAGAGCCGATCGAGAGTGCCAGCGTGCAAAGCGCCAGCAGCGCCAAACAGATCGCAACCAGACCATAGCTTTTAAAGCGGCGTTCGGCGGCGTAACGTTTCTTGATGTTACGGGTGATTTTCGGGCTGTCCCAGTCAACCGGCTTGCGCAGATTGTCAGAGATCACTTTGGCCGCAGCTCTGTCTTCCATAAGAGATGCCATATCAGTCATATTTCTCGCGATACTTCTGAACAACCTTAAGGGCAAATACGTTCAGCCCCAAGGTGACAAGGAAAAGAACCAGCCCCAACGCGAAGGCCGAGAGGGTTTTTGCACTGTCGAACTCTTGGTCGCCGACCAGAAGCGTCACGATCTGCACGGTAACAGTCGTCACAGCCTGAAGCGGGTTCACCGTCATGTTCGCGGCAAGACCAGCGGCCATCACAACAATCATGGTTTCACCAATCGCCCGCGAAACGGCCAACAGAACCGCCCCGACAATACCGGGCAAGGCGGCCGGGAAAATCACCTGCCGGATGGTTTCCGATTTGGTCGCCCCCAATGCATAGGACCCGTCACGCAGCGATTTCGGCACCTGCGACATCACGTCATCAGACAGCGAGGACACAAACGGAATGATCATGATGCCCATGACAAGACCGGCGGCCAGCGCACTTTCCGAACTGACATCGAGGCCGAGGATCGCGCCATTGTCGCGCAAGAACGGTGCCACGGTGAGCGCGGCAAAGAAGCCATAGACAACCGTTGGCACGCCCGCCAGAATTTCAAGTGCGGGTTTGGCAACAGCGCGAAATTTAGGCGCGGCATATTCGCCCATATAGATGGCCGAAAACAGGCCGACCGGCACCGCGACACACATGGCAATCAGCGTAATCAGCAAGGTACCGACAAACAGCGGAATCATGCCAAACGCCCCCTCGGACGCCACCTGATCGGCACGGATCGCGGTTTGCGGGCTCCATTCCAGACCAAACAGGAATTCGAGCGGGTTGATCTTGCTAAAGAAATGCAGGGTTTCGAACATCAGTGAAAACACGATGCCGACCGTTGAAAGGATCGCAATCGCCGAACAGACAATCATGATCGCGCGCGAGATGCGTTCAACATTGTTGCGCGCGCGCATATCCGCTTCAATCCGTCGATAGGACAGGACAAGACCGGCAAGCGCAACCGACAGCATGACAACCACCAGCGCCGCATTGGCGATGGTTTGCAAATTGGCAAGTCTGCGCCCGGCATCAACAATTTCCGGCGACACGGTGAGATGTTCACCGCCACCGGCGGCGATCTGGGAAATGCTGTTGAGCGCCAGCGACAGACGACCGGAGTCACCAATTACTTCCTGCGGCAGGTCCGACACGATCAGGGCTTCAATCACCGAGCCCTGGAACATGTACCAGATCAAAAGCAAAAACAGCGCGGGAAGCCCGCACCATGCTGCTGTGTAAGCCCCATAGTGAACCGGCAAGGAATGAAGATTGCTGTGCCGGCCACCAGAAAGGGCAACAGCCCGCTGGCGTCCGAAATAAAAGGACAGCGCGCAAAGTGCGGCAACCGCGAGCAACAGGAAAGACAGGGACATTATTTGAGATCCGTTCGCCAGATGAGCCTGCAAAGATCAGTTCGTGAGGCCAATAGGACAGAAACAATAAACAAATCAAGTCGAGATATAAAGAAACCGGTGGCGGCAAAGGCCGCCACCGGTTGAAAGATCGCGTTACATGCTCAGCGGCGAAAGGTTCATCGCAGCGTTACGAACAGCTTCACGCTCAGCGGCATCCATCGGGATCAGGCCACGGTCAGCAAGGTAACCTTCTGAGCCCCAAGCTTTGTCAGCGGTGAATTCAGCAAGATATTCCTTGATGCCCGGAATGGTGCCAACGTGCGCGTTCTTCACGTAGAAGAAGAGCGAACGGGAAACCGGATAGGAGCCGTCAGAGATTGCTTCGAAGGTCGGAGCAACGCCACCGATCAGCGAGCCCTGGAGCTTGTCGCCGTTCTGGTCAAGGAAGGAGAAGCCGAAGATGCCAAGTGCATCATGGTTGGCTTCGAGTTTCTGAACGATCAGGTTGTCGTTCTCGCCAGCTTCGACATAGGCACCGTCTTCACGTACGCCAGCGCAGACAGCTTTGTGCTGGTCTTTGTTGGTGTCTTTAAGAGCGGCGATTGCCGGGAACTCATCGCAAGCTTCTTCGAGTACCAGCTCGGTGAAGGCATCACGGGTACCGGAGGTCGGCGGCGGGCCGAGAACTTCGATTTTAACGTCCGGAAGGCTCGGATCGATTTCAGCCCAGGTGCTGTACGGGTTGTCGATCAGCGACTGGCCGTCTTTGGACGGAACGGTTTTTGCCAGAGCAAGGAAGATCTGCTCTTTGGTCAGGTCGAGCTGCGGCGCAGCGTTGGAGTTCGACAGAACGATACCGTCGTAACCAACTTTAACTTCGGTAACTTCCGAAATGCCGTTCTTCGCGCAAGTTTCAACTTCGGACTTCTTGATGCGACGCGAAGCGTTGGTGATGTCCGGATGCTGTTCGCCAACACCGGCGCAGAACAGCTTCAGACCACCGCCAGAACCGGTAGATTCGATAACCGGCGTTTTGAAGGAGGTGGTTTTACCGAATTCTTCTGCAACTGCGGTTGCGAACGGGAAGACGGTGGACGAACCAACGATACGAATCTGGTCGCGTGCTTCGGCAGCGCCAGCAAAGGCAACGCTCATAAGCGCCGCAACAGCAAGAGTCTTCTTCATCATAAATTCCCCAATGGTAGTTCCACTTCGGAACGGTGCAACGATCTGCGAGGCGGACTCTACCGCTGGGTGCTTACGGTATTGTGTCGCTTTTGTTAACGTTATGTGACAACGTATCAGAGCAGTAAAAACAGCCACTTATCATTAATAAAATCAATAAGTTAGCATTTTGCGACAACCATCCGAAAACGGTGGTTTTTCACTTCAACATGGCAAAATCGCGATTGATTGCGAAAGGCTGTAACAAAAACTGTCACATTTCGTCCAAAGGCGACCTTGGGTGTCGGGGAATGGTGTGAATTGACGATAATTGCCACCAAACCCTTTACATGACCCCATTTACACGCAACTGTTGTGCTTGGGGTCCAAACTCATTCACATGTCCGGCCCGGCAATTGATATGAGAGAAATGGCAAGGAAAAGCCAGCAGAGCCGAGTATTCTCCGGTCAAGGGGTTTGACGCAGAGGCTTTCTCTCATATCAATTGTCCTTTGGATCACCCGGATTTGCACGGGCTACTTTGTCGCAAAACCTTGAAAGATATAGATCTTCCTGTGGTTTTGCCCCGCATATCCGCACAAATCCGGGGGACCGGGACGATTATGTGAATGAGTTTGGACCCCAAGGGATCAAAAAATGCTGCGCGTAAGTACGCGGCCATAACAGGAGCACTTGATGAGCAACGCTGCACTCGACGAAATTCAGGAACTGATTCAGAAGCTGTCTGGCGAACTTGGAGATATGTCAGAGGCTGCGTCGCGCCATATTGATGATCTGCATGTTGCGGTCAATAACGTCGCATCGCACGTTCTGGCGATCGAGGCAGTTCTGTCACTGGTGGCCCAGAAGGTCGAGGTTGACGAAGCCGAAGCAATCAAGTGGATTCGTGACAAGACAGCGGCCTATGCCGAAGACAGCAGCGAAAGCTCTGCCGCCGAAGGCATTACAAAAAGCCTGCTTGGCAAGGAAGAGTAAGGCGCCCAGTCGCACGGACTTACGAAATCAAAAGGACGGCAGAGGTTATTCCCTGCCGTCCTTTTTGTTTTCTGATGCGGGTTTGAGAAAACCTAGCCTGCCAGTTCGGTCGCCGTCATCCGGTCGCGCAGTTTTTCCGGCACCGGTCCACCGGCGGCCCAATCAAGGAGCTGCACCGTGTGCAGAACTTTGAGATCGTCGGTTTCGATCTGGACCATGCAGCCGATATTCCCCGTCGCCACCAGATCAGGCTGGGTCGCGCGGATATTGCCGCGTTTGCGTTCCTGAAGCTGGCCAGCAATTTCAGGCTGCAACAGGTTATAGACCCCGGCAGAGCCACAGCACAGATGGCCTTCGGCGATTTCAGCGACTTCATACCCGGCCTGTTTGAGGAGATCACGGGGTGGTCGGGTGATCTTTTGGCCGTGCTGCATCGAGCAGGCTGAATGATAGGCGACACGGGGATTCCCGTGATTGGCACCGGCAAACACGGCGGCATCAATATCAAGGTTTGCGAGATATTCGGTAATGTCCTTGGCAAGACCGGACACCGTCGCCGCCTTATCGGCATAGGCCGGATCATGGCGCAGCATATGGCCGTAATCCTTGATCGTGGTGCCACAGCCCGATGCGGTAATCACGATGGCATCAAGGCCTTCGCCCGCAGCCTCGGCCGTCCAGGCATCGATGTTGGCCTTGGCCTGTGTGTGGGATTGTTCTTCCTTGCCCATATGATGAACAAGCGATCCGCAACAGCCCGCACCCTTGGCAACAACCACCTCGATCCCGAGCCGGGTGAGTAGACGAACCGTCGATTCGTTGATTTCGGTTTCAAGCACCTGCTGGGCACAGCCGATCAGGATGGCAACCCGGCCTTTGCGTTGGCCAACTGCCGGGATCACCTGGGGTTTATCAACCCAGCTTGGCGGATGCATGGGGCGTGCGCCCATCTTGACCATGCCCTTGAGCCGACCGGGCATCAGACGCGCAAAGGGGGCGGCGAATTTTGCGCCGATCAATGACAGCCGAAACAGGGTTGGATTGGGCACAACAATCGACAGCAACTTGCGCAGCAAGCGATCCCCCAACGGGCGTTCATAATTTTGTTCGATATGGGCGCGCGCATTGTCGATCAGGTGCATGTAATCAACACCGGACGGACATGTGGTTGTACAGGAAAGACATGACAGGCAGCGATCAAGGTGTTTGACCACCTTTTCAGTTGCCGGTTTGTCATTTTCCAGCATGTCCTTGATCAGGTAAATGCGGCCACGCGGGCTGTCGAGTTCATCACCGAGGGTGACGAATGTCGGACAGGTCGCGGTACAGAAACCGCAATGCACGCATTTGCGCAGGATCTGTTCGCTTTCGGCAATCGCCGGGTTTTCAAGTTGGGCAGCGGTGAAGTTGGTTTGCATTACGCGCCCTCCCCGTTCTGTGACACTGGCGCAATCCGCCCCGGATTGAGAATACCCTTGGGATCGAGGTTTTCCTTGATCCGGGCATTGATCCGGGCAAGTGCCGGGTCTTCGGGATGGAAGACCGGGGTGGCTTGACGGATTTCATCGGATGCGCGCACCAGATTGGCCTGCCCGCCGACATTGGCGACGATATCGCGGATCGTGCCCGCCATTGCATCGGGCACATTCGCCGCGTCAGATGCGGCGATCTGCAACCAGATCAGGCCACCGGCCCAATCCATCATCGCCCGACCGCCGGTTTTTTCGATCAGTTGGGCACAGATATCGCCACCGCTTGCCGGGGGCACCGATACCCGCCACAGAACACTGCCACTGTTTTCCGATGCCACGAACGGCGCGACATTGGCAACAACCTTCCAGATGCTGTGGCTGTGACTTTCCGGGACTTCGTGGCATTCGCCAAACCCGGCAAGCGCCCGGCACAGGGCATCGGCCCGCCATGCAACAGAGGGATGCGGTCCTTCGACACGAAGCGCCACAAGGCCACTGCCATATTCCCCGGCCAGTGGCACATCAAGGTGCGGCGCGTCTTCGGGCGCGATCCAGGCGGCGGCGGAGACTTCGTTTTCACTGCCCATGGCAATGGTCATCGCCTTTCCCGCCGCACGCGGGTCACTGCAGGCGACAATCACGGTGGCGGATGTTTCGTCATTGGGCATGACCTTAAGCGTTACGGTATGCATGACGCCCAGCGTACCAAAGGAGCCCGCCATCAGTTTTGACAGATCAAAGCCGGTGACGTTTTTCATCACGCGGCCACCGGATTTAAAATCCTCTGCCCGGCCAGAAACGGCCTCGAACCCCAGAAGATGATCGCGTGCCGCACCGACCTTGATCCGGCGCGGCCCGGCAAGATTGCACGCGACAAGCCCGCCAATGGTTCCGGCATCCGACACGGCGTGGCCATCCAGCAAGGCCGGGAAATTTCCGGGCTCAAAATGGAATTGCTGATTTTTTTCCGCCAGAGCGGCCTTGATGTCGGCCAATGGCGTGCCCGCACGGGCCGATATCACCAGTTCTTCGGGCTGATAAAACAAGATGCCCGACAATTTGGAGCAATCAAGCACGGCGTTGGTTCGAACCGAATGGCCAAAGGCGCGCTTGCTGCCCGATCCGATGATTTCAAGCGGGGTCTGTGATCCAAGCGCCCAACCAACCGCATCACGCAGCTGGTCCGGCGTGGTGGGGGAAAGTACGTCCACCATAACTCTCTCTTTTCCTCTCCTGAGCCGGTCTGATCAGATTTGCGGGAGCTGATCAGACGGCCTTTGTTTTTGTAGCTTCTGTGTTGTTGTTTGGCGCGTCTAGAAGCGCGGGATATCCGGGAACTTGTCGGCCACCGCCTTGGCATGCAGGGTTTTGAGTTCCCCACAGCCATGCAAGGTCGGGAATACCTTGCCGGGGTTGAGCAACTGGTCCTCGTCAAAGGCCATCTTGATGCGTTCCTGATGCTTCATGTCATCGATCGAGAACATCTCGCCCATCAGGTCGCGCTTTTCGACACCGATGCCGTGTTCACCCGACAGCACCCCGCCAACCGCGACACACAGTTTCAGGATGTCGGCGCCGAACGCCTCGGCCTTTTCAAGGTCGCCCGCCTTGTTGGCATCAAACATGATCAGCGGATGCAAATTGCCATCACCGGCATGGAAGACGTTGGCAACGCCCAGCCCGTGTTTTTTTGACAGGTCCTGCATGCCGGTCAGCACCTCGGACAGGCGGCCGCGCGGGATGGTGCCATCCATGCACATATAATCGGGTGAAATACGGCCAATCGCCGGGAAGGCGTTTTTGCGGCCTGACCAGAACAGCAGGCGTTCTTCCTCGTTTTCAGAAATGCGGGAATAGACCGCCCCGCAATCCTTGGCGATTTTGCCAACCCGGTCGATCAGGTAATCGACTTCGACCTGCGGGCCATCAAGTTCGACCAGAAGAAGGGCTTCGACATCCAGTGGATAACCCGCCTGAACGAATTCCTCGGTCGCCTTGATCGCCGGGGCATCCATCATTTCAAGACCGCCCGGAATGATCCCGGCGGCAATGATTGCCGCAACGCAACTGCCGCCTTCTTCGGATGAATTAAAGCCCAGCAACAGCGCACGCGCCGTTTCGGGTTTGCGCAGGATCCGAACCGTCACCTCGGTCACAATCCCCAGAAGGCCTTCCGACCCGGTGATGATGCCAAGCAAATCATAGCCCGCCTGATCAAGGCCCTTACCACCGACGCGCAGGATTTCACCTTCGATGGTGACCATTTCAACCCCCAACACATTGTTGGTGGTAAGCCCGTATTTCAGGCAATGCACCCCGCCGGAATTTTCGGCGATGTTGCCGCCAATCGAACAGGCGATCTGGCTGGAGGGATCGGGGGCGTAATAGAACCCCTTATGTTCGACCGCGCGCGTGATGCCAAGGTTGGTGACACCGGGCTGCACGACGGCGGCCCGGTTGTCCCAATCGATATCAAGCACGCGATTGAATTTCATCATACTAATCGTAATCGCATCGGCCATCGGAAGTGCGCCACCGGACAAACCGGTACCGGCACCACGCGGAACGACACGGATTTTATTGGTATGACAATATTTCAGGATGGCTGCGACCTGGGCGGTATTTTCCGGCAGGACCACAATCATCGGCAATTGCCGATAGGCCATCAACCCATCGCATTCATAGGGCCTGAGCTGATCATCATCGACAATAACCCCGCCCGGTGACGGGATGATATCGCGCATGGCGGCGATAATGTCCTTGCGACGTGCAAGTGTGTGTTGATCAGGCTCAGGCATCCTAAGCATCGGTGGGTTACTCCGTTAATTCGACCAGCAGGTCCTTGGCTTCGACCTGTGTCCCGGCCGGGGCGTGGATTTTGGCCACGGTTCCATCCTTTTCGGCGTGAACCGCGGTTTCCATTTTCATGGCTTCGAGCGAGCACATCACATCACCCGACTTGATCTTCTGGCCTTCGGACACGTGGACTTCGACCACCAGACCCGGCATCGGGGCTGCGACATGCAGCTTGTTGCCATCTTCGGCCTTTGGTTTTGTCTTGCCTGTGCCTGCCAGTGTCTTGTCGGCGACCTTGACGGTGCGGGGCTGACCGTTCAGTTCAAAGAACACAGTGCGGTTGCCCTCCTCGTCACCGGCTTCGGACGTGGTCAGATAGCGGATGACAAGGGTTTTGCCCTTTTCAAGATCGACCGAGATTTCATCGTTCTGGTTCATCCCGTAGAAGAAGACCGGGGTGGGCAGAACCGAAACATCGGCGTTGTGGCTGCGGTGTTCGGCGTAATCAAGGAACACCTTGGGATACATCACATAAGATGCAACCTCTGCATCGGTGATATTGCTGCGATGGGTTTTCTTTTCGATCTCCTTGCGGGTCGCTTCGAAATCGATCGGCGGCAATGATTTGCCCGGACGGTCTGTTAGCGCCTCGGCCCCCTTAAGCACCTTGCGTTGCAGGGCGGGTGGGAAGCCACCGACCGGCTGACCAATTTCACCGCGGAAGAAGGAAATGACGCTGTCGGGGAAGGTAATGTCCTTTTTAGGATCAAGAACGTCTTCCTCAGACAAACCGGATGTCACCATCATGAGCGCCATATCGCCGACAACCTTGGAGCTTGGCGTCACCTTGACGACATCGCCAAACATCTTGTTGACCGCGGCATAGGCCTTGGACACTTCGGGCCAGCGATCCTCGATCCCGAGTGCACGGGCCTGCTGGCGCAGGTTGGTGTACTGGCCGCCCGGCATTTCGTGGACATAGACGTCCGAGGTGCCGCTTCGGATATCGCTTTCAAAGCCTGCGTAATAGCGACGGATCTGTTCCCAATAGGTCGAGATTTCCTTGAGCGCCTCGGTCTTGAGGCCCGGATCACGTGGCTGACCGATATAGTTGTTGGCAATCGAACCCAGGTTTGGCTGGGACGTCAGACCCGACATCGAATCCATCGCTGCATCGACCGCATCAACACCGGCATCGATGGCGGCAATCACGGTGGCGGCCGAGATACCACTGGTGTCGTGGGTATGGAAGTGGATCGGGATATTGACGGTGTCCTTGAGCGCTGTGATCAGCTCGGTCGCAGCGGCCGGACGCAGCACACCCGCCATATCCTTGAGACCGAGAATATGCGCCCCCGCAGACTCAAGTTCGCGGGCCATATTCACATAGTAATCAAGGTTATATTTCGGGCGGTCCTTGTCATAGATATCGCCAGTGTAACAGATGGTCGCTTCGCAAAGTTTATCGGTTTTAAGCACCGATTCCATCGCGACCTTCATGTTTTCAACCCAGTTGAGGCTATCAAACACGCGGAAGACATCCATGCCGTGTTCGGCCGCCTGCTTGACGAAGTAATCGACCGCGTTATCGGGATAGTTGGTATAGCCCACCGCGTTCGAGGCCCGCAAAAGCATCTGGGTCAGGATATTAGGCACGCGTTCGCGCAGCTTGACCAGACGATCCCACGGGTCTTCTTTCAGGAAGCGCATGGCAACGTCAAACGTCGCCCCGCCCCAGCATTCGATGGAAAACAGTTCCGGCAGCCCATGCGCGTAATAAGGTGCGATTTCGAGCATGTCATAGGTGCGCATGCGGGTGGCCAGAAGCGACTGGTGGGCATCACGCATGGTGGTGTCGGTCATCAGGACGCGTTCCTGATCCTTCATCCAGCGCGAGAAACCCTCTGGCCCCAACTGATCAAGCTTTTGCTTGGTCCCCGGGCGGATTTCGCCAAGGTCGATGGATTTCGGCATCACCGGGTCATGCAGATTGGTCGGCACCACGCGGCCTTCGACTTCGGGGTTGCCATTGACCGCAACCTCGCCGATGAAGCGCAGCAGGCGGGTGGCGCGGTCGCGCCGGCGCACGAACTTGAACAGATCGGGCGTTTCGTCAATAAACCGCGTGGTGTATTCACCGGCCCGGAATTTCGGGTGATTGATCAGGTTTTCAAGGAAGGCCAGGTTGGTGGCAACACCGCGAATACGGAATTCGCGAAGTGCGCGGTCCATACGATCCACCGCTTCGCGCGGGGTGCTGCCCCATGCGGTGACCTTTTCCAGCATGCTGTCATAGAACGGTGTGATCACCGCCCCGGAATAGGCCGTGCCGCCATCCAGACGAATGCCAAAGCCGTTGGCCCCGCGATACACCTTGATGATCCCGTAATCGGGGACAAAGTTGTTTTCCGGGTTTTCGGTGGTGATACGGCACTGAAGCGCGTGATCGCGCAGCTTGATTTTATCCTGCCAGGGGATACCGGTTTCGGACGGGAAACCGATGCGGCCACCCTGGGCGATCAGGATTTGCGCCTTGACCAGATCAAAGCCGGTGACGCATTCGGTGACGGTGTGTTCGACCTGAATGCGCGGGTTGACCTCGATGAAGTAGAACTTGGATGTATCGACATCCATGAGGAACTCGACCGTGCCGGCATTGACGTAATTGGCGGCCTTGCCCAGGCGGATCGCGGCGTCACAAATCTCGGCACGCTGATCGTCATCAAGATAGGGTGCGGGTGCGCGTTCGACCACCTTCTGGTTGCGGCGCTGCACCGAACAGTCACGTTCATAAAGATGCACAAGGGTGCCGTGATTATCGCCAAGCAGCTGGACCTCGACATGGCGGGCGCGACGGATCAGTTTTTCAAAGTAAACCTCGCCATTGCCAAAGGCGGCCTCGGCCTCGCGCCTAGCGGCCAGCACCTGACCAGACAAATCCTTGCCATTTTCGATAACCCGCATGCCACGGCCACCGCCGCCCCAGCTGGCTTTGAGCATCAGGGGATAGCCGATTTTCTCGGCGATGCGGGTGACTTCCGCCATGTCTTCGGGAAGCGCGCTTGAAGCGGGCATGACCGGCACACCGGCGCTTTCGGCCAGATTACGCGCAGAAACCTTGTTGCCAAGGGTGCGCATGACTTCTGAATCCGGGCCGATGAACTGAATGCCGGCCTCGGCACAGGCATCGGCGAATTCGGGATTTTCCGACAGGAAACCATAACCGGGATGGATCGCATCGACATCGGCATCGCGTGCGACACGCAGGATATCTTCGATATCAAGATAGGCGCGAATGGGCTTGTTGCCCTTCCCCACCGTGTAGCTTTCATCCGCCTTGAAACGGTGAAGGGCGAAGCGGTCCTCGTCAGAGAAGATCGCAACTGTGCGAATGCCAAGTTCGTTGGCGGCTCGCAGAACACGAATCGCAATCTCGCCACGGTTGGCGACCAGAAGTTTACGGATACGCTTTGGTGCTGAACGCGTCATGGACACCGGGCTCCTACCACAATTTCCTGGCAGGAACGTGCCTGTGCGCGCCTGCCAAAACCAAGTGAAACGCCACGATATGGTCCCGGAATGCGTTGCGGTGCGGGATGCCTGCAACGCCATATCCATTGTGGCGATACGGGATGCCAGCACGCTGAGATCTTGTGCAATGCATCCAGAGCTTTTGGCGCCCGGTGGGCAGGCGACGGTTCTGGTATATGCGCATTGCCCTCTCCCTGTCAAAGCATGATCTCGTAAATTGGTATTACCAATTATTGGAAATCCCGACCAGTTTCTTTTCACCATGCGGAACAGGTCAGCCCGGCTTTCTCAATCAGGGCGATGGGAAAACCGCGATCTTTCAGCGACTTTTGGCGCGGATATGCTATTGTCCGCGATCAGAAAAACGGAAATTCCCGAAACGGTTACGCCCATGCCGAAGCTCAATCTTCGACTAAAGTTTTTGCTGCTCTCGATCCTGCCGCTGGTTCTGGCGGCGTCTGCGATCTCCTGGCTGGTGTTTGCCCAGGCCGAACGCCTGGCCGAGGCCGAGATCAGGACCTTTGAACGCAACATCCTTCAGGCCAGAAAGGACGAGCTGAAAAGCTATCTTGAACTGGCGATGAAATCGATCGACCACATCTATTCTGTGGCAAGCCCGCTGGATGCGGTGTCAAAAGAACGTGTGAAAGCGATCATCGAAGATCTGTCTTATGGCGAGGATGGATACTTCTTTATCTATGACCGCGATGGCACCGCCCTTGTCGATCCGCCGCAACCCTGGCGCCTTGGCCGGACCTATTGGAACCTGCGCGATATCAATGGCAACACAGTCATTCAGGGCCTGATTTTCAATGCGGAAAAGGGTGGCGATTTCATGCGCCACGTCTGGGAAAAGCCATCGACCGGGGAGCCGACCGAAAAGATCACCTATTCCCTGATGCTGGATAAATGGGACTGGATGATCGGCACGGGCATTTATATCGACGATATCGCCGAACAGGTCACCGAGATCGAGGCCGAGGTTTCCACCCATATCCGCGAAACCACCATGTCGATTATCGGGGTGACGATCCTTGCGGTGTTGCTGGTCGGCATATCGGGCACGGTGGTCACATTGTCCGAACGCAAACTTGCCGACTCAAAGCTTAAGGAACTGACCCACCGGGTTGTCGATGTGCAGGAACAGGAACGCCTTCGGGTATCGCGTGAACTGCATGACGGCATCAGTCAGATATTGGTTTCGGTCAAATATGCAGTCGAAACCGCGATTGCGCGGATCACCCAGAATCGTGACAACGCCATTGAGCCGATGGAAAAAGCCGCGAATAGATTGCAGGACGCCATCCATGAAGTGCGGCGGATTTCGCGCGATCTGCGCCCAGCCGTGCTGGATGACCTTGGCCTGAAACCCGCAATTGAGAGCATGTGTGCTGAACTTCAGGACCGGTCCGGCATCCTGATCGAGGTGAAATGCGACAATGTCGACGGCCAGCTTGATATCGACAAGAAGACAACACTTTATCGCGTGTTGCAGGAGACGCTGACCAATATCGAACGCCATGCCGATGCGACGGTGGTGAAAATTTCGATCAAACGCGAAGGCAGCAGCATCATCATGCGCATTGCCGATAACGGTGTCGGGTTTGAAACCAACCGCTATATCCGTAACCGCGATCCGCGGGCGGGCATTGGTCTGCGCAACATGCGCGAACGCATGGAATTCCATGGCGGCGGGCTTTCGGTGCGCTCCGAACCGGACGACGGGACAAAAATCACTGCATTTATTCCCGCCAACAGCCAGAATGCCCTACCCCATGACGCTATCAGCGGTTAATCTGATGGCGCACAACCCGACAGTCACGCGACAGGAACTCGTTTGATCCATGACCAATGCCACCATTGCCAACGAAGTTTATTCCACCCATCGGCCATTGCGGATTTTGCTTTGCGACGATCACGCGCTTGTCATGGATGGCATCCGGTCGCGACTGGAATGTTTTGAGCATATCAATATTGTCGGCGAGGCCGGTAACGGGGCCGAGGCATTGACCATGGCAGGTGACCTGCATCCTGATATTGTCCTGATGGACATTTCGATGCCGGTGATGAACGGGCTGGAAGCAGCCGAGAAATTCCGTGAAACCCTGCCCGATACCAAGGTCGTCATCCTGTCGATGCATGAAAACCCGGAATATCTGCGCACCGCCCAGCAGGCCGGAGCAAAGGGCTTTATCCTGAAAGATGTGTCATCCAATGACATGGTGCGCGCGATTGAAACCATCGCCAATGGTGGTGAGGCGTATAGTTCCACATTCGATCGCATCACCGATGGCGAAGACAGCAACAATGACGGCGTGCCGTTGACGTCGCGCGAACGTACGGTTTTGCGCCTGTTGGCCAAAGGCGCAAGCAACAAGCACGTTGCCCGCGAACTTGATATCAGTGTGCGCACGGTGGAAACGCACCGCCGCAACATCAAGCGCAAACTTGATATCGACAGTTCGGCCGGTCTTGTCCGCTATGCCATTGAAAAGGGTCTGGTTACCCTTGATTCTGCGAGCTGAAATCAGAAACGGTCCGCGCATGTGACGTGGCCATGCATGACTATGCAATGATTTCACATTCTGGTACGGTAGATTAGCTCGAAAGTTGGACTCATTATATTCTTGAGACCTGCGTAACCGGGACTGACCGACAACCGGATCAGCCCGTTGTCATGGGTGACACGCGTGAACCATACAACAAGCTACACATTCCGACCCGAACTGGCGCGATGCCGCGAATGTGGTGTGCGGAAATTTGCCCTGTTCAACAACCTGACGGATGAGGATTTCAAACTTGTCCATATGCCGGTTGAAGACATCACCCTGCCCAAACGCAATACGCTTTACAATGCCGGTGATCAGGCGCAATCGATTTTCACGCTGCGCAGTGGCCTGATCAAACTTGTCCATTACCTTCCGGATGGCAATCAGCGGGTGGTGCGCCTTGTCAAACCCGGCGGCACCATCGGACTTGAGTCCCTGGTCAGCGAATGTTTCACCCACCACGCCGAAGCCCTTCAGGACAGCAAGCTGTGCCGCATTCCGATTGCGGTAATTGAAAAGCTTGATAATGAAAGCCCGCGTTTGCACAAGCAGGTGCTTAATCGCTGGCATCAGGCGGTAATGGAATCCGATAACTGGCTGACCCAGATGTCGACCGGCACGGCGCGTGAACGGGTCGCCCGGCTTTGCCTGTTTTTGCATGATGACGTGACCGAGACCTGTACCCTTCCGGGACGTGAGGATATTGGTGCGATGCTTGGCATTACCACCGAAACGGCCAGCCGGATCATCGCCGATTTCAGACGTCATGACCTGCTGGAATTCAAGTCACGCAATGTTTTCAAGCTTGATCTTGTGGGACTGCGTGAAGTTGCGGGAATGGACGCCGCAGATGACGGCAATTACGCCGACTGATCCCCGACAAACCCTATCTTGCGGCATCTTGCAAGACGGTCTGAAAGGCCGAGTTCGGCCCACAGGCCAATGACAGCTTTTCATATTCCCGCGGCGTATCGATCCGTTTGTGTTTTTCCGCACTCCGCCTGCGAATATCGTTCAGCCGTCTTTTGAAATCCCGGCCATATTCCGAAATCAGCCGCCGCATGGCGCGTTGTGCATTGTCCGCGGGCATCGGGAACATGGCACCAACCTGTCTGACAACATCATTGACCAGATCATCAAGGGCCGCACGAATGTCGGCCTCCATGCCCTGATTGATCTTCACATGTTCGCCTTCGTGGGCATAAACCACATCATATTCGCACGTGCCGCGTTCAAGCTCGGACGCGATATAGACTAGGTGTTTGACGACATCGACCTTGGGATTGACCCGCACCGGATCAAGGCAATAACGGCCAAAGCCAACCTGACGCGGTTCAAAACGCATATCGAACGATGCCTGAACTTCATATTCGGTGAGGCCCGTCACCAGAAAACGTGGACTACCCCCGGCACGGCTGTTGAGCCAGCGCACCGAGCGGTGCCGATCGAGCATCGGGTCCATGTGATTGAATTCAAGGAAGGCTTCGGGCGCGCTGATTGGCGCACAGGTACCTTGGGCACGGGCCAGATTGGGAAGAAACGCCAGCGCAGCCAGAATGACCAAAAGCGCGCACAAGACGCGGCCTTTGCCAATCTGATCATTGCGTTGCCCGAAAGCCGGCAAACCGTTTCTCTTGGCTTTAAAGAAAACGCTGCGCACAGAAACACCCGCACGCAGCGTTTGCGATAATCCCTTTACGCGCAACGATCAGACATGGCTCACATGATCAGCGCAATCGACGCAAAGCGGTGTGGTCGGATCGAATTCGAGGCGCTTGGCGGCAATCGGTTCACCGCAATTGTGGCAATGACCGTATTGGTCGTCATCCATGCGCTTGAGGGTTTTTTCAATCTGCTCCAGCTCGACCACGCGGCGGCGTTCCTGCTCAAGATGCATTTCCTGATTTTGCAGGGCATCCATCCGCGACAGACGACCGACCGCCTGCTGATCCAGTTCGACCGGCTTGCGGTAGTCTTCCGAGTGGGTTGAATGTGCCAGAATCTCGGCGCGTCTTTCCTCCAGCCGGGTGCGCAATTTCGCAAGATCAATGTCTGTTCGATCCGTCATCCGAAACCTCATTATACGTTGTTGTTCTTGGCTATTAATATGGGTGCAGTGAGCCCTCTTTCGCCAATGCATAGATCAAATTATTCAAAGATTTTGCCGATCACGTGCAATTGCCGCAGGCATCGACAAGTTTTTCAAGAGCTGCCTTGGCTTCGTCATCATCGAGGCCTTCGGATTTGATCTTTTTCTGGATTTTGCAGCAAAGGTCCGGCCCATTCGGGAACGGTTTGTCGGTCCAGAACGGGGCGGATGTGGCGAAATATCCCGCCTGATCAAGGAACGAGACGCCATAGTAATAGGCGGCCCCGACCGAATTATAGAAGGTCGGGTCATCGATAAAACCACCATCGGGCGTCATCGATTTGGTCAGGCACCAGTCAAGCACCAAGGCGATATCTTTGGATGCTGCATTTTGGGTCGCACCATCAACCTTGGTCCAGCCAAGATCGAAAATCTTGGTGACGTCGTAATTATTGTGATTGTTGAAATCACCATTGTGCTTCCAGCCGAACGGATACGCATTGTCGCGGATCGCCAGGGTGGTGTTGAAAATCTGCGTCCACAGATCGACCTTGCCATGCTGATAGGAAATATTGTGGAACGTCAGGCTGAGATCGCAGCTTTTAAGAACGCCCTGATCGGTGGTGTCGAACCAACCGCCCCAATAACCACTTTGACCATCCTGCCAGTCATCAAGCCATGATTTGTAGGCTTTGATGTAATCATCGGTCAGATCAAAACCCTTTACGTTGGTTTTGAAATAATCGCGGATTTCGCTTTTAAAGCACATCTGTGACAGTGCTGCCGTTACGGCCCCCAGCGCATCACGGCGATCCAGACCATCGGCAAAAATCCGCGATGTCTTTTGACCATCGAGCCAGGCGGTCATTTTGGCAGGTGTTGAAATCGGTTCCAGAAAGGCAAGCGGGTATTCAGGCGCCTTGCCTTCATCGGCCAGCGTGTTGACCGCATCAATCATCGCATCGACTTTGAGGAACCATTGATCGTAACACGGCCCCCAGGAACCGTCGCTTGCCACCTGTTTTTCGGCCCATGCCTGTTCGGGATTGTTCAGCGAACTGGCAAAGCCAGCGAGCTTTTGATCCAGCGTCTTCCAGTCGGCGGTGTATTGCAAAAGCCATTTGCATTCGATCATCTGCTGATCGGAGGCCGCCATGCTGTTGCCGGTTTTCTGGGCGGCGATCAGTTTATCCTGAAGCGGGGCAAGATTTGCGGCATATGTATTTTGCTGCGCGACATAGTCGGGATCAAAAACGCAGAACTGCGCCGTGATCAGTTTACTAAAATCCGTCAAACCCCTGCCCCCGATATTTCAAAAGATATTTATCATGTAAAACCATGACAAATACCCGTGCAGATCCAAAGCATTATCGACAAACGGCTTCAAATAGCCGAGGGATGGCATGGGATGTTGGGGCGGCTGGATGTTGGGCTGGAAACTAGTTGCCCAGCAGCCAGTTGCGGATCACGCGCAATGCCTGTTCGGGGTCGGTATCGACGATCCTGGCGGCGACATTGGCCTTTTTGCGATCAATCATGCCGT
The DNA here is from genome assembly GCF_017922435.1 of Thalassospira sp. ER-Se-21-Dark. Lineage (NCBI taxonomy): Bacteria > Pseudomonadati > Pseudomonadota > Alphaproteobacteria > Rhodospirillales > Thalassospiraceae > Thalassospira > Thalassospira sp. ER-Se-21-Dark. Next base: position 796,615 of record NZ_VDEZ01000001.1, read on the forward strand.
CGATGCCGGCCAGATTGAACCGGTCCTGATCGTCGGATCCAGACACATGCGAGACGCCCGCCGTTGTTGCGCGCAATCTTTCACGCAAACGCGAATCCGAACCCGATTCGTAGCGTGGGATCGGTGCCGCAGGCTTTGGACCGGGTAAAAATGACGGTCCATTCCCTGTTTTATCGCTGTTATCTGATTGCGTCATTGGCACAACTTTCGGTTCGCATTGTGACACAGTCATCATATTGGGCTGCCCCGACAGAGTGCAAATCCAATCACATCCTGCAAGGCGCTCTCAACCACTTCAGATCGTTATATTAGTTTAAAAGAAACTTTGATTTCCGGGCGTTTCGGATGCTAGGGTCAAACTAGAATAAGAAGAAAAAAGATGGGTGCGACGCTGAATTTTTCCCAATCGAGCGGACGGTTTGATCATTTGATCACCGATGAAAATGCGTTCGAAAGTCGAAACGTATTTCACATATAGCAATTTCACCGCGCAATGAATCGATACAAAAAAACGCGCGATTGCAAATTTTGTACTTCCACAACTCGATCACTCTATCTAGTTTGGGAGGATCAACTTACCACCACTTTAGGGTAGTTGTCGCAATACTTTAGACCAGAGCACGCAAATCCAAAAGGGGGGGCAGGTTTTTGTGAGGCACCATACTCTTATCCTGATTGTTGCGTTGACCACAATGCTGACTGGCGTTGCCAAAACGCATGCCGTTGAATTTGGTGAAGCACCCGAACTTGCCAAACTGGTTGAGGACGGGAATCTGCCGCCAGTCAAGGATCGCTTGCCGACCGCACCGATGATCGTCACCCCCAATGAACGGGTCGGAACCTATGGCGGCACCTGGAAAATGGCACAGCGGAATAGCCGTGACCATGCCCTGCTGATCAGGACAATTGGATATGAGCCACTTCTGCGCTGGACCCCGCAATGGTCTTCGACCATCCCCAATGTTGCACTGTCATTCCAGCCCAGCAGCGATGCAACCGAGTTCTTTTTCCGTCTGCGACAAGGCATGCGGTGGTCGGATGGCACCCCGTTTACGGCTGATGACATCGTTTTCTGGTACGAAGATATCCTGAACAATCCGGCCTTTGCCGATGCGGTGCCGGAATGGCTGACATCGGGCGGCAATACCGTGCAAGTCGACGAGATCGATCCCTATACCGTCGCGTTTCGTTTCAGCAAGCCATACGGCCTTTTCCCGACCGCCCTTGCCCGTCCCGAAGGCGTTGAGCCGGTAAGCTATCCGGCGCATTTTCTGAAGCCACTTTTGCCGAAATATAATGCCAATGCCGATGCCGACGCCCAGAAGATGGGTTATTCCGGCTGGAAAGAGCGCTTTATCGACGTATTTGGGCAGCCCGGTACGATTGATGACCCGACGCGCTGGAACAATCCCGATGTGCCGACCCTGAATGCCTGGGTGCTTACCGGGGTATATGGCAAGGACGATCCGCTGATCGCCAAGCGCAATCCCTATTACTGGAAAATTGACCCGACCGGCCGTCAACTTCCCTATATCGACACGGTTTCCATGACACTGGTGCCTTCGAAAAGTGCGGCCGGGGATGCGGCAATTGCGGGCAAGGTCAATATGCAGGAACGCCATATCGGCACGCGCGCCAACGAAGTTCTGGCCCAAAACAAGGATCTTCAGGCCTTCACGCTGATCGAGAGCGATATGAATATCATGACCTTGTCACTTAATCTTAATGACAAGGACCCGGTGCTGCGCGACATCTTCCAGAACAAGGATTTTCGCGTCGCACTGTCATATGCGATTGATCGCGAGACAATCATTGATCGCTTTGTGCCCGGTGCCTTGCCCCATCAGGCGGCCCCGAGACCGGAAAGCCCGCAATATCACACGGTACTGGCGCGACAGTTCATGGCATATAATGTCGAACTGGCGCGGACCTATATTGCCAAAGCAGGACTGACCACCATCAATGATGACGGCATCCTGTTGCGTCCGGATGGCAAGCCGCTTTCATTCACGATTGATACCGAGGGTGCGGAACGCTTTCAGATGCTGGATGCGGTCATGGGGTATTGGCGCGAACTTGGCATTGATGTCAGGGCCCGAAACCTTGCGCGCGACGAGTTTGTCGCTTTGCGCGAACGCAATGAACACAATGCCAGTGCGTGGGGCGGTGACGGCGGCCTTGATGCGATGCTCATTCCGATCAATTACCTGCCGATGTCTTCTGAATCGTCATGGTTTGCAACCGGATGGGCCAACTGGTACCTGAACCCGGAAAGCCCCGATGCAATCACCCCGCCCCAGGATGTTCAGGATCAGCTTGCGCTTTATGACCAGCTCAAAGCGACAGCAAATGCGGAAAAACAAAATCAACTGATGCGCGATATTCTCGACATCAGTGCAAATCAGTTTTACCTTATGGGAATTGCATTACCGCCAAACAGAAAAGGCGTGGTAGCACGGGACTTCCACAACGTTCCCAAGGTCATGCCTGCCGCCTGGAGTTATGCGACACCTGCACCGACCAATCCAAGTCAGTATTTTATTCAGCCCGAGTAAAATCCACGACAAACACGCATCATTCTGAATGGGGGCAGAATTAACTTGAGGACGCTGTTTGACCGACTGATCGGCAGTCTGGTTTTCAAGATCGCATTTGCGATCATTGTCGTGGAAACCATCCTTTTTGGTCTGTTTGGCGGTTATTATGTGAACTATTTCGGGGCCGAAATTGACCGCAGGATTGCGGAACAGATCAGCACACCCGGACGGCTTATTCAGCAGGAACAACTCAAGGTCTCTATTCTGAGCGACGCCGAGCAGATGGAACTTCTTCTCGGACGGCATTTGCAGCAAGCGTTCGCTGTCGGTTTTGACGGCACCATTTATCATTCGATCGACCCGTTGATGATCGGTGCATCAATCAGCTCGTTACCGGACTTCCCGACCGAACAGCTTCGCGCCGACATGAGCGAGCAGACCCTGTTCACGGTCAATGGCGATGCCGGGTCCAGCATGGTCAGTATCACGCCGATCTTTGCGCTCGATGCCAATCAGCCCTTCATGTATGTCTATCTCAAGGTGTCGACCGAGGGCCTTGAAGAAAGCCAGCGCCAGATGCAATCGGTGCTTGTGATCGGCTCCATCCTTTGTGTGTTGCTGACCTCAGCACTGATTTTCCTGTTTACCCAGCACACGGTGCTCAAGCGCCTGATCACGGCGGCACAGTTTGTTAACAAGATCCAGGTCGGCAAGCTGAGTTCACGGCTGACACCGATGGGACGTGACGAAATCGGCATTCTCGAACGCGGTTTGAACGCCATGGCCGAAAGTCTGGAACGCCGCACCCAGCAACACCAGGCAGCCCAGAATGCCTTGCGCGACAGTGAAGAACGTTTCCGCGACTTTACCCTGTCTTCCGCCGACTGGTACTGGGAGATGGGCAGCGATTTCAAAATCGCCTTTGCGTCGTACAAGTTTTATCAGCTGATCGAGGAAATCAACGGCTCCCCGCAGGGGCAGTCGTTTGACAAGCTTGGGCTTCATCCGGAACACCCGGAGGGGTGGCGATATCTGCAACGCCATCTTGATGAACATTCCGCGTTCTATAACGTCGAATTTTCCTGGACATCGCGGGATGGTGAAAAGCAGTTCGGGCGGATCAATGGCGTGCCTGTATTTGCGCTGGATGGCAGTTTCAACGGCTATCGCGGGACGGGTAGCAACATTACCGACCAAAAGCGCGCCGCCGAGGAACAACAAGCCTTGCAGCGCCAGCTTGCCACATCGCAAAAGCTTGAGGCGGTTGGCCAGATGGCCGGTGGTGTTGCCCATGAGTTCAACAATTGCCTTGCCGGTATCCTGAGTTTCGCCGAAGTGGCGCGTGCCAAGATAGATGATCCCGAACGGGTCAAGGAATATATCGATCACGTCATCTCGCTTGGTGAACGGGCGACCGGTGTTGCCGATCAGCTTTTGATGTTCTCGCGCCGCAGGATCGATCAGCCGAAGAATGTTCGGGTTGAAAGCATCTTTGCGGAGATGGAAAAACTGCTGGTGACTTTGCTTGAGCACCGGATTGATTTGCAAATCTGGGCCGACGAGGCCGACCTTCATACAAGGGTTGACCCGACGCAATTGTCGGCCTGTATCCTCAACCTTGCGATCAATGCGCGCGATGCGATGCCCGATGGCGGCACGCTTCAGATTTCATGCAGCAGTGCCGATATTCCGCCGCTGGCACAGCGCGATGCCGATGAAGACGAGGATATCTATCCGCCAGAGGTAGAGGGCCAGTTTGTTGTCATCACCGTGCAGGATACCGGCACCGGCATTCCCGAAGATGTGATCGATCATATTTTCGAGCCCTTCTTCTCGACCAAGGAGCCGGGCAAGGGGACCGGTCTTGGGCTTTCGATTGTTCATAGCTGGGTCGAAGAGGCGCACGGCTTTATCAATCTTGAAAGTGTCGAGGGCGAAGGCACGACGTTTTCAATCTATCTGCCGCGTTCGGAACCCGGGGCGGAGCCGGAGGACGAAGTTGACGAGATCGGCGTCTTCCCCGGCAATGGCGAGCGTGTTCTGATTGTCGATGATGAACAGGCCCTGCGCACGACCGCCCAAATCATCCTTGAAGATGCTGGTTATCGCACCGAGATTGCAAAAAGCACCGAAGAAGCGTTGGTGATCCTGCAAACCAACACGGGTGATGCGGCATTTGATGTGATTGTGACCGACGTCGTGTTGCCCGGTCGCAGTGGCCCGCAACTGATCATCGAAGCATTGCGCCAAAACCCGCGCTATGGCGTGGTGTTCATGTCCGGTTACCCGGCACGATCGCGCAAGGAACTGGATAATCTTTTGGGCAATTACGTGTTTGTCAAAAAGCCGTTCCGCCCCGGCAAGCTGCAAAAAGCGGTTCATGATGCGCTCAAACTCGCATCCGAACGGGCGCAGTCGAGCTGACATCGCTGCTCAACTGGTCGAGTCCCCAACCCTGACCATCGCGAAATCGCGGAATTTTCGCCGAATGGTTAAAAAAATCTTACCCGCCTATATTAGTTAAAATGGCTGCAAACCAAGCAATTGGCAGGGTCTGGGTTGCGACAGCACTGGATAGTGTGACAACCATCACTTATATCAACCTTACAAGCCCATACCGTGAACTTCAGACAGATTTGAAGAACCCGGTAAAGATTGATGGGCATCGCCCACCCGGACAAAGAAAGAGGTCAGGATGATCGGCTCAGTTCAAGGTTCAGGACTTGGTTCAGCGGCACAGGCCGTGAATGATGCAATTACGCCCAAAGGTGGTGCAGACCCGTCTTTGCCTTTCGCAGCCGCAGAAGGCGCGATCAATAAGGCAACCGGTCTTGCCAAGGTGATCGGCTCGATCGTCACCGAACACCAGCCGCTTGAAACCAGCGGCAATCGTGGCACCAAGGTTAATATCCTAACGTGATTTTTCCCTCTCGTTAGCTTCCTCCGGGGTGGTCTTTTATGGCCACCCTTCTTTCTGTCTGGACCACGGATTGCGCTTTGATGCGACCGTCACGCGATCATGACAAACGTCTGACCACGTGCTAGGGTAAGCCCAACATCAATCGTGGACGATCAGATGACCACCAACAGAATTGGCACAGGCTCCTCCCATACAGGCCTTCAGGATGCGCGCGCGCGTCCGCAGGGCGGCATGGTTTCGCGGGGTCGGGTTGGTGCCAATTCCGATCAGCCATCCTCAGACAGCTTCATCGCATCCCAGCTTGCCCGCCTGCGCAACCTGATCGCCACCGATCAGATTGACCATAATGCCCGGCGCGGGACTTACCTGAACATCGTGCTTTAACCAGCAATACCGCACATCATTGCGTCGTGACGTTCCCAGCGGGAGCGCAGGTGTTGGCGCGACTTTATGCTTCCCAGCAAGCTCGCCCACAAAGAAAAAAGCCCCGTACCGAAGTACGGGGCGAGTTCGTTTGTCCAGGTGTGTTGGACAAGGGAGCTTGCGCAAAAGCGTGAGGGATCACGCAGTTGCCTGGTTTTCGCTCTCGGAGCGAATGGGGTGTTCCAGCTTGTCGACGATTTCCTTTGGCACGATCTGCCAGAAGTTGCCGCGTTCACGATCCCAGTTATCGAGGATGGTGCGCGCGAAACCACTTTCGGTTTCGGCCACATGCTCTTCGATCAGAGAACGGCAATGTTCGTCCCAATGCTGGGTTTCAATGCGCTGATACAGGATGGAGCCATCATTAACGACATCGGTAAAGGTATTGTCGCGGTCATAGATGAACGCCATGCCACCGGTCATGCCGGCACCGAAGTTTTCACCAACGGAGCCAAGAATGACAGCCGTGCCGCCGGTCATATATTCACAACCGTTCGAGCCACAGCCTTCAACCACGACGGTCGCACCGGAGTTACGCACACAGAAACGTTCACCGGCCTGACCCGCGGCAAACAGCTTGCCTGCGGTCGCACCATACAAAATGGTGTTACCGATGATGGTGTTTTCGTTGGTCTTAAGCGAGCTGCTTGGGCGCGGACGCAGAACAATCGTTCCGCCCGAAAGGCCCTTGCCGACATAGTCGTTGGCATCGCCCTGAACTTCGATCTTGAGCCCCTGCACGGCAAAGGCACCAAGCGACTGACCAGCCGAGCCACGCAGACGGACATGGAGATGACCCGGTTTCAGGCCGGTCATGCCGTATTTCTGCGTGATCAGTGACGACATCCGGGTCCCAATCGCACGCTGGGTGTTCTGGATGTTGTACTGCAGCTGCATCTTTTCGCCGTCTTCCAGAAGCGGACGGGCATCCTTGATCATCTGGGCATCAAGGGTATCCGGTACTTCGTTACGGCCTTCGATGGTGCAGAAGCGGGCATGATCGCCAGCATCTGCCTGTGCCAGAAGCGGGTTAAGGTCAAGGTCAACAAGGTCCTTGGCACCACGGTGAACCTGCTGAAGCAGGTCTGATCGGCCAATAACATCTTCGAGGCGGGTATAGCCAAGCTCGGCCAGAACGTCTTTGACTTCCTCGGCCATGAAGGTGAACAGGTTGACCAGCTTGTCTGCCGTACCGACGAACTTGGCACGCAGTGCCGGATCCTGGGTACAGACCCCCACCGGGCAGGTGTTCGAATGGCACTGACGCACCATGATGCAGCCAAGCGCGATCAGGGAGGCCGTCCCGATACCGAATTCCTCGGCACCGAGCATGGCACCGATCACCACGTCGCGGCCGGTTTTGAAACCACCGTCAACGCGCAGCTTGACCTTGTCACGCAGGTTGTTGAGCGTGAGCACCTGGTTGACTTCCGACAGGCCCATTTCCCATGGAACGCCGGCATATTTGATCGAGGTCTGCGGGCTAGCACCCGTACCACCGTCATAACCCGAAATCAGGATCACGTCGGCTTTTGCCTTGGCAACACCGGCGGCAATCGTCCCGACACCCGAACGTGACACCAGCTTGACGCAGACGCGGCAGCGCGGGTTGATCTGTTTGAGGTCATAGATCAGCTGTGCCAGATCTTCGATCGAGTAGATGTCATGGTGCGGCGGCGGTGAAATCAGGGTCACACCCGGCGTTGCATGGCGCAGCTGGGCGATTTCCACTGTGACCTTGAAGCCCGGCAACTGACCACCTTCGCCCGGTTTTGCACCCTGGGCGACCTTGATCTGGATTTCTTCGCAGTTATTGAGGTATTCGGCCGTGACACCGAAACGACCCGATGCGACCTGCTTGATCGAGGAACGCGCATTGTCACCGTTCGCACGCGGACGGAAACGTTCACGCGATTCACCACCTTCACCGGAGTTCGATTTCGCACCGATGCGGTTCATGGCAATCGCCAAGGCTTCGTGCGCCTCGGTCGAGAGCGCCCCGTGGGACATGCCCGGGGTTACGAAACGTTTGCGGATTTCGGTGATGCTTTCGACCTTGTCCTGATGAACAGGGCTATGGTCACTGCGGAAATCAAGAAGATCGCGCAGATGAAGCGGTTCACGCGACCGCAGACCTTCGGAGAATTTGCGGAAGGTGTTGTAGCTGCCAGACGTCACAGCGGACTGCAAGGTATGGATCAGCGGACCGGTCCAGACGTGACGTTCGCCACTGCGACGATACTTATAAAGACCACCCACCGGAAGCGTCACGACATTGCCGTTAAAGGCTTCTTTGTGCTGGGCGATGGTGCGGCGCTGAATACCCTGAAGGCCGATCCCCGAAATGCGCGACGGCATGCCCGGGAAGAATTCAGCCACAAGCGACCGCGACAGACCGATGCTTTCGAAGTTGTAGCCACCACGATAGGAGCTGATGATCGAGATGCCCATTTTCGACATGATCTTGAGCAAGCCGGCATCAATTGCGGCCTTGAAGCGCTGCATGACTTCGGCGGTGCTGTTCACATTCGGGAACAGGCCACGCGCATAACGATCCAGCAGACCTTCCTGTGCGAGATAGGCGTTGACCGTCGTTGCACCGACACCGATCAGAACGGCGAAGTAATGCACATCCATGCATTCGGCCGAGCGAACGTTGAGCGAGATATAGGTGCGAAGCGACGTCTTGACGAGGTAGCTGTGTACGCCACCGGTCGCAAGGATCATCGGGATCGCGGCACGGGTTTCGGAAATGCCTTCGTCGGTCAGGATGATGTGCAGGGCACCGCCGCGCACAGCTTCCTCGGCTTCGCGCTGGATGCGGGTGATCGCATCACGCAGGGCCGTCTGCCCACCACTGATGTCAAAGGTGGTGTCAATTTCAACAGCACTGTCGCCCATATAGCCGCGCATGGCGTCATATTCGGCGTTGGTCAGAACCGGGCTTTCGAGCTGCAGCAAGTCACACTGGCTTTCATCCTCGTCCAGGATGTTGCCAAGGTTGCCCAGACGGGTTTTCAGGCTCATGACGCGCGCTTCACGAAGACTGTCGATCGGCGGGTTGGTGACCTGCGAGAAGTTCTGGCGGAAGAAGTGATGCAGGCCGCGATAACGGTCCGACAGGATCGCAAGCGGGGTGTCATCGCCCATCGAACCGATGGCTTCCTTGCCGTCCTCACCCATCGGGTGCAGGATCAGTTCAAGGTCTTCGTGGGTCAGGCCCATCGCCTTTTGCATGCGCAACAGGCGTTCTTTTTCGAAATGTGCCGGTTCGGCATGTTCCGGTGAAATCAGATCATCAAGCACCTTGGTGCGGCCAACCCATTTCGACCAGTCGCGACGTGCTGCCAGCTGATCTTTTAGTTCGGCATCATGCAGCAATTTGCCTTCTGCGAGGTTGACGGCAATCATCTGGCCCGGGCCGAGGCGGCCTTTTTCAACGCAGGCTTCCTCGTCGATATGAACCATACCGGCCTCGGAGCCCGCGATCAGAAGACCGTTGCCGGTCACCGCATAACGCAGCGGACGCAGACCGTTACGGTCGGTGCCCCCCATCAGCCATTTGCCGCCATAGGCCGCAAGGGCGGCCGGGCCGTCCCACGGTTCCATCACAGCGTTGCAATAGGCATAGAGGTTTTTATAGCTGTCTGGCGTGGAGGCCTTTTTCGACCAGGCTTCCGGCACCATCATGGTTTTGACCATCGGCAGGTCACGACCCGAACGCACCATCAGTTCGAACACGGCATCAAGGGCGGCCGAGTCAGACGAGCCCGGCTGGATCACCGGTTTGAGGTCATCGATGCTGTCGGCATAGGCATCATGTGCCATGCGTGCTTCGTGGCTTTTCATCCAGTTGACGTTGCCGCGCAACGTGTTGATTTCGCCGTTGTGGGCGAGAACACGGAACGGCTGTGCCAACGGCCAGCTCGGGAAGGTGTTGGTCGAGTAGCGCTGATGATAGACGCAGAAGTTCGAGATGAAGCGATCATCGCGCAGGTCGGGATAGAAGGTATCGACGTCTTCGGCCAGGAACATGCCCTTGTAGATCACTGAACGGCACGACATCGAGCAGATGTAGAAATCCTTGATCGCCTCGGAAAGGACGGCCTTCTCGATGCGGCGACGGATGGCATAAAGGTCGATCTCGAATTTTTCTTCGTCGACGTCGTCACGGACACCGATCAGAACCTGTTCGATTTCCGGGCGGGTCTGGTTGGCTTTTTCACCGATGACAGACACATCAACCGGGACCTGACGCCAGCCCAGAATGCCGTAACCCTGTTTGAGGATTTCGGTTTCAACAATCGCACGGCAACGTTCCTGTGCGGCCATGTCGATACGCGGCAGGAAGACCTGACCAACAGCGATCAGACTGTCCGGGGCTTCCTGGTTGATGACTTTCAAGTATGCCTTGAAGAAATCCTGCGGGATCTGAAGATGGATACCCGCGCCATCACCGGTCTTGCCGTCGGCATCAACAGCGCCACGGTGCCAGATGGCTTTCAGCGCCTCGATACCGGCTTCGACAACTTCGCGGCGCGGTTTGCCGTCAATGGCACCGACCAGACCCACACCACAGTTGGCGTGTTCTTCGGCCGGGTCATACATGCCACTGGCTTCAAGATGTGCTGCGTTCTTTTCAAAACGGGCGATGTCAGCAGCGCCACGGTTCTGATCCATTTTATCCTGAACGATCTTGTTCATATCGTCTCTCTCCTAATGCGGCAGCGGGCTTAAGCAGCAGCTTCTTTGCGCGCCAGCAAATACTCATCAATCCGGTCAGCCGCATCACGGCCATCGCGAATTGCCCAGACCACAAGCGATGCACCACGGGCAATATCACCCGCAGCAAACACGCCATCGAGATTGGTCATCATGGTGCGGAAGTCGATCTTGACCGTCCCCCAGCGCGACACACCCAGTTCCGGTGCATCAAACAGGGTCGGCAGGTCTTCGGGTTCGAAACCAAGGGCCAGGATGACCATGTCGGCATCCATGGTGTAGCTTGAACCTTCGATGATTTCCGGGCTCTGACGGCCACCGGCATCCGGGGCACCAAGGCGCATCTTGACGGCACGTACACCGGTTACCTTGTCATCGCCGACAAAGGCTTCGGGGTTGGTCAGCCAGACAAACTCGACACCTTCTTCCTCGGCATTGGCGACTTCGCGCTGGGAGCCCGGCATGTTTGCACGGTCACGGCGATAGAGACACTTGACCGATTTGGCACCCTGACGGATCGCGGTACGGACACAGTCCATGGCGGTATCACCACCACCGATCACGACAACATTCTTGTCCTTGGCATTCAGCGTTCCGTCTTCGTAAGCCGGAACCGTGTCACCCAGGCCGTGGCGGTTGGACGTGGTCAGGTATTCAAGTGCCGGATAGACGTTGCCAAGACCGGCACCGGGCAGCTTCAGTTCGCGGGCCTTGTAAACGCCGGTCGCGATCAGAACGCTGTCATGTTTCTTGCGCAGGTCATCAAGGGTCGCATCGCGGCCAACTTCGAATTCGGTGTGCATGACAACACCACCTTCTTCGAGAAGCTTCACGCGGCGTTCGACGACATCCTTTTCAAGCTTGAAGCCCGGAATACCATAGACCAGCAGCCCGCCCATGCGGTCATAACGGTCATAGATATGGACTTCATATCCTTTGAGACGCAGCTGTTCGGCTGCGGCCATGCCACCCGGACCACCGCCGATGATGCCAACCGACATGCCATTTTCCTTGGCCGGTTTCGGCGGCTTCACCCAGCCATTCGCAAAGGCGGTGTCGGTGATGTATTTTTCAACAGAACCGATGGTAACAGCGCCGTGGGTCGACTGTTCGATCACACAATTGCCTTCACACAGGCGGTCCTGCGGGCAGATGCGACCGGTGACTTCCGGCATGTTGTTGGTTGCAGCCGAGATGGCATAAGCCTCTTCAAGGCGACCTTCGGTGGTCAGGCGCAGCCAATCGGGGATGTTATTATAAAGCGGGCAATGCGCCTGGCAGAACGGCACACCACACTGCGAGCAGCGCGATGACTGATCGGCGGCACTATTGTCATCAAACGGTGCATAAATTTCGTTGAAATCCGTGCGGCGCTCGGACGCTTCTCTTTTGTGCGGATATTTTTGTTCAAGATGAACAAATGTCAGCATCTTTTCTGTCATGACGGCCCTCTGGAAGGGTTTTATGTTGCGGGTTTTGCTCTGTATACGTGTCGAACACGCAAGAATCCAGCACAAAATATCATTTAGGTCAATATTACTGACTTAAATATCCGGACGAATTTTCCGGTTTTTCAAAGAACACCTTGGAAAATGACCGCAACATTGTTTCAATAGTACCATAATGGTACTATTTATGCGTTTCGCCAAAATGGGCTAAACTGCTATAAGCGATCAGTTTTTGCAGCGAACAGCCACAGAGGCGGGCGTGACCCTACAGCACATTATTCTTCTGGCGATCGTTCAAGGGATCACCGAATTTCTCCCGATCAGTTCATCTGGCCACCTTGTCCTGGCCCCTGCCCTTACCGGCAGCGCGGATCAGGGTTTGTTGGTAGACGTTGCGGTGCATGTCGGTACTTTGGCTGCTGTTTTGATCTATTTCTGGCGTGATGTGTTTGCCATGCTTGGCGGATTCGTCCGGCTGTTTACCGGGCGAATCAACCCCGGTGCCCGTCTTGCGCTTCATATCGTGCTTGCCACCATCCCGGTGATTGCCGTCGGATTCTATTTCAAGGTTTCCGGGATCGAGGAACAGCTGCGCTCTGTTGAAATCATTGCCTGGACCACACTTGGCTTTGGCATCTTGCTTTGGTTTGCCGACAAGGTTGGCATGACGATCAACCGTCTTGAACATATGCGCTGGGGCGGTGCCCTGTTTATCGGGCTGGCACAGGTTCTGGCACTTGTGCCGGGTACCAGCCGGTCGGGCATCACCATGACGGCTGCGCGCTTCATGGGGTATGAACGATCAGATGCCGCACAGTTTTCAATGCTGATGTCGATCCCGGTCATTCTAGGTGCCGGGTTGCTGGCAGGGATCGATTTGCATCAGGCGGGCGACATCAACCTGACCGAAGATGTTCTGCTTGCAGCGGGTCTGTCATTTATCACCGCCCTGATCGCCATTGCCCTTTTGATGAGCTGGCTGAAACGATCCAGCTTCACGCCGTTTGCCATCTATCGCATTTTGCTGGGCGGCGGACTTCTGGTGTGGATTTACGTCTATGGCGGTGCGCCCCTTCCATTCCTGAGCTGATCAACGACCACCGCCTCCACCGTCCAACGCATACCCAAGAGCCCCACATGTTTTTACGTCCCCTTGACCCGGCGGCAGATGGCGCCGCATTGCACCGCATTTTTGGTGATCCGGATTGCTGTACCTGGCTTCCTGACCCGGCCTTTGCCGATCTTGATGCGACGATTACCAAATTGCGCGAATGGACAACCGGGTTTGAAGCGACATCATGGGTAATCTGCGAGACACCGGATGGACCGGCCCTTGGGCGTATTGCGCTTTATAATGTCGGACGCGACGAAGATGTCTGGGAGGCGGCCTGTATGGTGACCCCGGCCGCACGTGGTCGGAATTATGCCGTACGTGGCCTTTATGCCGCGATCCGGGATCTGTTTGAAAATACCACCGCGCGCCGGGTGTTTGCCGATATCGACCCCGACAATCACGCGTCGATCAGAACATTTGAAAAGCTGGGCTTCACCCGCGAGGGTGTTCTGCGCGGCGAGTGGCAAACCCATATCGGCATTCGTGATTCGGTGATTTTCGGGCTGCTGCGTACTGACAGCCTGACCGATATTCCCAATCCGCCTGAATTGATCACCGCCTAGGCTGGTGCTTTTCCGGGCTGGGGTCAGTCCTGCCAGATCGGACCGCCGGACAGCACAATCTGGGCGCGCGCCGGGTCTTCGGGGGCATAATCCGACTCCTCGACAAAGCGCATCAGAAACGGTTCGTGCGACAGCAGGAATTCAAGCGCACCACACTGCACCTCGTTCGAGGCGATCCCGGCTTTGAGATCATCAAGCCCCATGCCGGTTTGCGCGATCAACCCTTGAAGCAATTCGTCGTCGCCCGCGATATGAGCGATGGCGCGAATGGCGAGAGTTTCAGCTGCTTCCTTGTTCATATGTGCGAATGCCTGCGTGATAGAACTGTTATTTAAACCATTTTGCCTTGGACAAGGCGCGCCAGACAACAAGACCGGCAATCACAATGACGCCTGCGGCAATTGCGCCCAAGCCATTGCCCGCCACCAGCACCAGCCCCCAGAAGCCGACCGTACCAAAGCCAATTGCCAGACTGAGGAAGGCGGACTTGGTCAGGGTGTCCTGATTTTTCTGGGCCATTTCGGCGCGCTTGATTTCATCGACGATCTCATACCACGCCAGTTGCTGCCAACGGGAATATTTCAGCCCCTTGCGCGGCCCCTTGCGGAGGAATTCATCAAGCTGTTTGACGATATTGGCTGCGCGCTCTTCGGGGGCGACATATTTGCCAATCCGTTCCTTCTTGCGCGGGCCTTCGTCTTCTTGGTCTGGTAACGGCATAGGGCAGCCTGACACGTGATTGCGGCGATGCGTTATGGATAGGCGGCATCTGCTTTACATCCGGTAAACATTACCCTGTCTTGCGTTTCTGCCAGCGGCGCAGGCAAGCCTTTTCAATTTCGACCAGGACAAAGACGCTGAACCCGACCCCGACGGCCATCGCCCAACCCAGCGGCGGGATGGCGACGCTTTCAAACAGATACTGCATCGGCGGGGCATAGGTGTAGATCAGCTGGAAAAGCACGACCAGTGCGACCGCAATCAACACCGCCCGACTGCCCAAAAGCCCTTGTCTGTTGAATGCGGATGCGGTAAGGAAACGCGCATTGAACAGATAGAACAGTTCAAACATCACAAGCGTGTTGACCGCGACCGTCCGCGACACTTCAAGATCCGCCCCACGGTTCTGGGACCAGACAAACACGCCGTACACACCAGCCACCAAAATGAGCGAGACAAAAATCGTCCGCCAGATCAGGAAGCCGGAAAGCAACGGCGCATCGCGCCTGCGCGGTTGACGTTTCATGACGTTGTGCTCAGAAGGCTCAAACGCGAGTGCCAAGGCCAGTGTCACCGCGGTGATCATATTAACCCACAGGATTTGTGGCGCGGTGATCGGTAGCAACTGCCCCAAGGCCAGCGCCATGACAATGGTCAGGGCCTCCCCACCGCTGCTGGGCAGGATGAACAGGATCGATTTGACCAGATTGTCGTACACCGTTCGACCTTCTTCGACCGCGGCGGCAATCGAGGCAAAATTGTCATCGACCAGCACCATTTCGGCGGCTTCCTTGGCGGCCTCGTTGCCCTTTTGGCCCATGGCAACGCCGACATCGGCGCGCTTAAGCGCCGGGGCGTCATTCACCCCGTCGCCAGTCATGGCAACGACATGGCCCTCTGCCTGAAGGGCCTTGACCAGACGCAGTTTATGTTCGGGACTGGTGCGGGCGAAAACGTGGGACTTTTGGGCGACGGCACGCAATGCGTCGTCATCAAGCCCGTCCAGTTCATGGCCGCTGACCACAGGTTCGCCATCGCCAAGGCCGAGTTGACGGGCAATGGCACCCGCCGTGATCGCATGATCGCCGGTGATCATTTTAACCGCAATCCCGGCTGCACGGCACTTGGCAACCGCGGCGACGGCTTCATCGCGGGGCGGATCAACCAACCCATAGAGGCCGATCAACACCAGATCCTGTTTAACGTCATCAAAGACCAGTTGGTGGTGACCGTTATGGGTAGGGCGAAATGCCAGCGCCAAGACACGTTGGCCATTTTCGGCCATTTCCTGCATGCGGGCTTCCCAATAGGGACGATCAAGGACCTCCTGAAATTCCGGTCCACCCTGGGTGCTGCACATGCCAAGAATACGTTCAGGCGCGCCTTTGACATAGATGAAGCCATGACCTTCGGCATGGTGATGCAGGGTCGCCATGAAGCGATGTTCGGATTCAAACGGGATAACATCATGGCGCGGCAAGGTGCGGTTTTCGGCACTCGGTTCGAGTTCCGCCTTCATGGCAAGCGCCACCAGCGCGCCTTCGGTCGGATCACCATCGACCGACCATTGGCCGTCCGTTTCATGCAGACCGGCATCACTGCACAACAACGCCCCGCGCGCCATTTCGGTCAGGCCGGGATGGTCATCCGGTTTGACCGGCTTGCCATCAAGTTCAAAACCACCTTCGGGGCGGTATCCTGTGCCGGTGACGGCATAAAGATGCTTGCCGGTGGCGAGCGACTGCACCGTCATTTCGTTGCGCGTCAGCGTGCCGGTCTTGTCCGAGCAAATCACACTGACCGACCCCAATGCCTCCACCACCGGCAGGCGGCGAATGATGGCGCGGCGTGCGGCCATGCGTTGCACGCCGGTCGCAAGGGCGATGGTCATGATCGCAGGCAGGCCTTCGGGGATGGCGGCGACGGCGAGCGCGACCGCACCGACAAACATCTCAGCCGCCCCGCGCCCATGCACCCAGACACCAATGGCAAAGGTCACAAAGGCCACCGTCATGATGGCGGCACTGAGCTTCCGCCCGAAAGTCGACATTTGCCGCAAAAGCGGTGTGGTGAGTGTCGTGACTTCGGACAACAGCGCACTGATACGTCCGATCTCGGTTTTGGCCCCGGTGGCCACAACCACGCCGCAGCCCTGCCCGTGGGTAACCATGGTGCCGGAATAGGCCATGGAAAAACGATCGCCAAGCGCCGCGTCCGCGGCCACGGGGGAAACGGCCTTATCGACGGGAACAGATTCGCCCGTCAGGATGGCTTCCTGAATTTGCAGGCCCTTGACCCGAATCAGACGGAGATCCGCCGGGACCTTGTCACCCGATTGCAGATGGATGATATCGCCGGGCACGACGTCTTCGGCGGGGATTTCGATTTTGCGCCCGGTCCGCTCGACGATGGCGGCAAGCGAAAGCATATTACGGATTGCTTCAAGCGCGCTTTCGGCCCGGCCTTCCTGCACGAAACCGATGATGGCATTGATCACCACCACCGCCAGAATGACCGACGTGTCGACCCAATGCGCCAAGGCCGCCGTGACGAGGGCCGCCAGCAGCAGGACATAAATCAGCACATTGTTGAATTGGGCAAGAAACCGGATCAGCGGCCCACGCCGACGCGGCGGATCAAGCCGGTTGGGACCATATTGCGCCAGCCGTTCGGATGCTTGCCCCGCATCAAGGCCTTGCGGGCTTGTTTGGAAATCCTCAAGAGCCTGACCGGCGGGTAGTGCGTGCCATGCGCCGTCCTGCTGGATCGGAACACCCGAAAGTTCTGTGGATTTGGCAGCGACTTTGTTCATGGCAATGCTGGCCTGTTGATGGCGTGAATACGCACATCACAGATCCTATCGCACTGCAGCATCTCATACAAGAAGTCACCGATTGATCATCAGGTTACAAACAGTGCGGCGGCGGCAATGACACCAATGGCAATCAAGTGAACCATCTTCATTCTCCTGCATTTGGGATGAAACAACATCCACAGCAAACCTGTGCCGGGATGTTCGCAGGATGAAATACAAAGCAGAGGATTTGATGACAGGAATTCGGCAATTTGATGCCGGGACCGTAAACAGGGTCCGTTTGCCGATGCGCTGGTGCGGGCGGCCGGACTTGAACCGGCAAAGCCTTAGGGCTGACGGATTTTAAGTCCGCTGCGTTTACCAATTTCGCCACGCCCGCGACGCGCGTTGGGACCGGCCAAAGCCGGTGCAAAGCGTTCTAGCGCGGCTTGGTTTTTGACGCAACATTCTATTGGCGCTAATCGGCACCTTTGGGTGGCTAAACAGCAATGGGGCAGAACTGCCCGTGTTTCTCCATATTCCGTGCATTTTCGTCTGTCATGCTGGACCACTGACCCAAACAGTCACGTTTAAAGTCAGATGCACAGGCGTTTTCAAGCTGCCGTGATTGCCACGGTCTGTCTGGCGGCCGTTACCTATATCCTTCGACGGGAGATAAGCCAGCCGCCCATAATACCGCAGGCCTTTGCCCGCGATGATGCCGCACGGCCTGATGCACCGGTATTGCGCAACAAGACAACCACCCGGACCGCAAATCAGCAGCGCCACATGAACCGCCTGTATGACAAGATGGACGAAGATCTTTATGACAGCCGGGTCGCGCCCTTGTTGTTTGATGGCTTCCTTTCTCCGCCGCAACAGGCCACCGAACATCTGCAATTTGGCATGGGCACACCAACGCCCAGTGAAATTCTGGCCGGTCGCAATGCGCTTTCATCGCTTGCGCGCAAGCTTGACCTTGATAGTGCGGCGGGGACGTTCCCGACCCAAGCGCGCAACGTGCATGCACCGATCAGTATCTGGCTTGCGGGCAACCATTCAGAACTTGAAAACCGTATCACCGGGTCGGGCTATGATCCGGGCCTCAGTGGCGACACCATCTCGATTGATAGCGGTGTGGATTATCTGATTGATGACGGGCTTGTGCTTGGCATCGGGGTTGGCTGGGGCAGCACGGTTGGCGAATCCGGCACCCGGCAATTGGGTTATCGCGAGAACAATCTTGCCCTGTCGCCCTATTTCGTCTCGCGGGTGACAGACTGGTTTAACCTGCGCGGCGGCATCAGCCTTGGCCAAAGCACCATCCGCCAATCGCCGATTGGCCCGGTGCCCGATAACCTGCGCTATGCCGAACGGCTTGATAGTACCAGCATTTCAAACAGCATCGGCTTTGGCACCGACTATGAGTTTGGCGCGGTGCCGCTGCGCATCCAGCTTGATGGCGACATCACCACCGCGCGTGAATATGTTGATGCGGCGCGCGCCACCAGTGGCGGACTTGTGCCCGGAAGCATTGCGACCACACAGCTTTTTGATGCCTCGGTCGAGGCGCGCTATCGCCTTGGCTTTGGCAATCATGAAATCATTCCATTTGCCGGGCAGGACGAAACCATTTCGCTTCTCAATCAGAATTACGGGCGCAGCGGATCGACGCGCTATTATGCCGGGGCCGATTATGCCTATGATCCGCTGAGTTTTGATCTCAGCATTCAGGGGTTTCGCGACATCGCCACCGGGACTGAGGACATTACCGGCATTCGATCGGAGTTTTCCCTGATCCATGATGTGGCACAGTCATCGATGACGCTTGAGCCGTTTGTCAGCGTTGAAAGCACCAATCTTTATCTTGATACCGGGGGCGGCATTACGCAGCAATGGGGCAGTTTCCCGGCCAGTGTCAGTTTCGAGCTGCGGCGGAAACTGAGTTATGAAGTGTCGCACGGCAACTATACCGGTTTTCTGACCATAGATGTGCCGTTCTAGGCTTGCTTAAGCGCATGGTGCGCAAAAATCGGCTGTGATGGATCGATGGGATCATCTTGCTATTGGCGATAGCGACGCTGACAGGTAGGGTGCAAAACAATTGAGATTTACCTCGCATTTCATCAGGCCCGCGCCATGACCAAACCAGATCAGATTGCCACAGACAGCGCCCCGGAAACGGACCTGACGCCGCCGGTTTTTGACCAGGCCTTTCAAAAGCAGTTCATCAATCTTTTGCTTTGGCGGCGCGATGTCCGGCGTTTTCGCACCCACCCGATCCCTAAAGGCGATATCGACGATCTGATCAAGGAAGCCTGCCTGGCGCCGTCGGTCGGCAATTGCCAGCCATGGCGCTTTGTGAAGGTCAATGATCCGAAACGGCGCAAATCAATTCGCGACAGTTTCGAGCGCGCCAACAATGAAGCGCTTAATGACTATCACGGTGAACGCGCCAAGCTTTATGCGTCGCTGAAGCTTCAGGGCATGGATCAGGCGCCGGTACAGTTGGCCGTGTTTGCCGATGAAGAAACCGAAGCCGGTATGGGCCTTGGGCGCAAGACCATGCCCGAGATGCTTGATTATTCTGCGGTCGCCGCCGTGCAGTTGCTTTGGCTGGCGGCACGTGTGAAGGGCATCGGGGTTGGCTGGGTTTCGATCCTTGAGCCCGATGTGGTTGGCAAGACACTTGATGTGCCAGATCACTGGCGCCTGATTGCCTATCTTTGCATCGGATACCCGGAAGAAGATCACGTCGTGCCCGAACTGGTGCGCGAAGGCTGGCAGGATCGCATTGATCCCGACGCGCTGACACTTGAACGCTGATTGCCAAAACATATTTCAGAACGCAAGGAATACCGAATGTCTGGCGAACCAAGCCAACCAAACAACCCCGAACAGCCGCCACAGAAAAAGGGGCTTTCAAACGGGGTCTATTTCAAGATCATGGGCTATCTTCTGACCGCCGGTTGGGTCGGGATCATTTTGGCCGCGTCGGGCGGGGATTCGAGCCACCCGTTGTTTGATTACATTTTCGTCGTGCCGCTGGCGGGCTGGATCATCGGGATGCTGGTTGCGCGCGTGATCGCCAAGAAATCCGGTGCGGACCGGCCATAAGGCAGGTTTTCATCGTTCCAGAAAGGCGCCACCAAACGGCGCCTTTTTATTTTCTGTCATCTGAATTGCGGTTGCGGGTGCGTTCATCGCGATAGCGGTCATCATCGGAAAAGCCGCCAAGCGTCATAATCCCGATGCCCAGACTGATGCTGCCAAAGGTCACAAACAGGCCGAAAAACAGCAGGAAGATAAAGATCGGCGCATCCCGCGATGACGTCGCAAGACTGTAAATCCCGCCAATATCGAAATACAGAACCAACGCCCCGAACACCAGCGCGCCAAACCCGCCGTAAGCTGTGTGTTCGATCATGAATTTCACAATCGACCGGGCTTCGCGGGCGGCCTGACTGTTGCGCGCGTCATTGTGCGGATCATGGTTCTGATCGGTCATGTTGTCTTCCCGTAAAAGGTCAGAACAATTCTAGACACAGCCCGAAGACATTACCTTGATCAAACGCAATTCAAGACCACGGGCCAAGGCGATCAGACAGCACCGGTATCTTCGATCACATCCTTGCCGCCTTCGATGATGGCAAGGCGAATGCGATCAGAGGCCTGATTGACATCATCGGGGTTTTCACCGCGCACCACCAGTGTCGTCCCAAGCTTGCCTTCACGCAGGAACGGGTAGGACCCGATATCGGTTTCTGGGAAATCAGCCTGAATTTCGCCCAGCACCTTGGCAATTGTGCCTTCGGGGATATAGCCGCCGACAGAACGCGACACCATCGGCTTGCCGCCGATCAGCTGATGTTTGATGCCCTGGAACATGGCCTGCATGATCATCGGCACACCGGCCATGACATAGACGTTTTCCATGCGGAAGCCCGGCGCCTTGGAAATCGGGTTCTGGATCAGCTCCGCCCCGACCGGAATGCGTGCCATGCGGAGGCGCGCTTCGTTGAGGTCTTCGGGGTTTTCATAATGGCTTTTAAGCAAGTCGTGGGCGTCTGCATTCAGTTCAATCGCCACCCCAAATGCCTTGGCAACACATTCCGATGTGATGTCATCATGGGTCGGGCCAATGCCGCCGGTGGTAAAGACGTAATCGAATTTCGCCCGGCATTCATTCACGGTTTCGATGATGGTGGTTTCAATATCAGGAATGACGCGGGTCTCGGCCAGGCGGACACCAAGCGCATTCAGTTCCTCTGCCAGATAGGGCAGGTTCTTGTCATGGGTGCGGCCAGACAGGATTTCATTGCCGATAATAATCAGACAGGCACGGACCGGATCAGACATCATATCCCCACAACATCATTCAAACTTCAATGCGCGATCTCATACGCCACAAACGGGCGGATGGCTCACAGAAAATCGCGCAGCATCGCCACAAGCGGCACATCAGCCGGCGGCATCGGATAGTCGCCCAGACGGACCGGACGCACCCATTTCACCTGCTGACCTTCCATCGGGGTGATTTCACCCTGCCAGACGCGACACAGATAAAGCGGCATCATCAGATGGAAATCATCATAGGTGAAAGATGCAAAGGTAAAGGGTGCCAGGCAGCTTTCGGTGATATCAATGCCAAGCTCTTCCTTGAGCTCGCGCACCAGCGCCATTTCGGGGGTTTCACCCGCCTCGACCTTGCCGCCGGGGAATTCCCACAGACCGGCCATAGATTTACCTTCGGGACGCTGGGCGATCAGCACACGGTGATCGATATCGACCAGCGCGACCGCACTGACGAACACGGTTTTTTCCGGGATTTTGCCCTGGCGCAGGTCAACCGACATGCAGCCTTTATCTGGTTGTTGTATTGTCATGGCACTGTTTTATCGCGCCATCAAACCTTCGCCAAGTGCAGAAAGCATCGACGGTCACTTTGTGCGGGTCAGATCAATGTCATCGGGCGCAAGGCCCTTCAGATAACGGTCATATGCGGCTTCAAATGCAGCTTCGATGTCCCGTGTATAGGTAACCGTGTCAAACAGCGGACAGGTCCTGATCTGTTCCTGTAACCTCTGCTTCAAGGCCATGATCTTTTCGGGATGAAGCGCCAGATCCAGTGCAATGGCCTCATAGTCCGCTTCATCCTTGGCAATCAGCTCAGGCAGATTGGCTGCCGTCAAAATGCTGGCCGCCACACGAGCGGCAAACTGCTCTCCGGGCAAGGTCACGAGTGGCAAGCCGGCCCAGAGCGCATCACTCGCCGTCGTGTGCGCGTTGACATTAAAGGTATCGAGTAACAGGTCGGCATGCTTATGGCGTGCGAGATGTTCCGGTTCCGGCATCTTGTCGGCAAAGACCAAACGATCGGGATCAATACCGCGTTTTTGCGCTTCCTTACGCAGGTTTTCGGCGGCGTAATCGTTGCCCTTGAACAACCAAAGAACCGAGCTCTCAACCTTACTCAGAAGCCGCATCCAGATATCAAATTCCCGCGGGGTTATCTTGTAGGTGTTGTTGAAACTACAGAATACGAAGCCGGTCTCAGGAAGGTCGAAATCCTTGCGCGTTGTGTTCGTCTCCGGGATGCGGCGTTGGTCATCATTGGGCTGATAGCAATTTGGCAGATAGATCGGCTTTTCAGACAAATACTTTTTGTACGTTTCAGGCACCGTGACCTTATCAACAATCATATATTCGATGAAGTCAGCCCCGATGGAGCCCGGATTGCCAAGATAATTGATCTGAACAGGGGCGATGCGCCGGGCAAAGATACCAATCCGCCCCATCCGCGTGTGGCCCTTAAGATCGATGGCGATATCGATGTTCTTTTTACGCGCGAGCTGCACAATCGCCTCGTCCGAGGAACCCGAGACATCAGAGAAACTATCAAAATAGTTCATCGCCTGATCAAGGCTCCGGCTTTCCTTGACCACCCCATATGAGATGCCGTGAATTTCGAATTTGTCGTGATCATGATTTCGGAGCAGCCCCATCATCAGCGATAGTGTCGCATGGTCATGGAAGTCGGCTGAAAAATAGCCGATCCGTAACTTGGCCGGACGCGCTGATAGCACGCCCCCTTGCCACGTCGCCCCTTGCCCGAATTTAGCCGAGACAAATTTTCGACATCGGGCCAATTGCCTTTCCGGCGCGTCTTCAAGGGGTAGCAGCGAAAATGGTGTTACTTCTTCGCCCTCTATTCCCAGTGTCTTGGCGACACGCGAAAAGGCATCAAGCCAGGACCAATCGCACATCATCGCCAAACTATAGAACCGGTTTGCCACGGAACTTTTCAGATCCGGGTGCAGAGCGTTGGCCTTGGCGTAGCTTTGGGCTGCTGCGGGTAATTGTCCCTTGCTAAAAAACACATGTGCCAAGTTGCTATAGGCGTCGGCGAATTGCGGGTCGAGCTGAAGCGCCTTGGCAAAATACTGCTGGGCAGTATCAAGCTGCCCAACTGTCATCAGGACAATGCCAGCTCCGTTATAGGCCGGGGCATAGTTGGCGTCGCAACTTGCCGCGCGCTGATAGCATTGAAGTGCGTCGTTGAACTTGCCGATGCTTTGATAAAACACACCAAGATTTTGATGAGACTTGGGGTTTTGCGGCGCAAGGTCGACAACCTTCTCGAAACATATTGCTGCCTGCCCGTTATCCTTTTTGAGGAAATGGGCGTTTGCCAAAACATCCCAGAGCACAACCGCGTCGGGTTCGGTTTGCAGATGTTCTGTGCACATGGAAATGGCCAGATCCGGCTGATTATTCGCCATCGCCTTTTTTGCACGTGACACCACCTGTTCCACCGCAATGCTCAAAACTGCTTCCTCATTCCCGGTGCAAAATTCGCCATCACGTTATTGGCTGACAAGGTCAATGTCCCCCGGCGCCTGTTGGCGGAGATAGCGCTCATAGGCTGCGTCATAGCCCCGCTCCAGATCAAGGGTATATGACTTGGTATCAAACAGCGGACAGGCTTTGACGTTATCTTTGACCTTTGCCTTTATGGCAGCGGTCTTTTCCGGGTGCAAAGCCAGATCAAGGGCAAGCGCCTCGTACTCTTTTTCGGATTTGGCAATCAGTTCAGGCAGGTTTGCCGCCTTTAGAACACTTGCGGCGACCCGGGCGGCAAATTGCTTTCCGGGAAGGGTTACAAGCGGCAACCCAGTCCAAAGCGCGTCACTTGCCGTGGTATGCGCATTCACATTGAAGGTATCCAGAAACAGGTCGGCATGTTTGTGACGTGCGAGGTGTTGTTCCTCGGGCAAGAAGCCCGCAAAGACAAGGCGGGCAGGATCCACGCCACGATTTCCGGCTTCCTTGCGAAGGTTGAGCATCGCGTCCTCGCTGCCTTCGAAGAGCCACAGGACAGAACCATCTACCTTCTTAAGCAAGCGCATCCAGATATCGAATTCGCGCGGCGAAATCTTGTAGTTGGCATTAAACGAACAGAACACGAAGCCACTTTCCGGCAAGCCCAATTCCGTGCGAGCTTGGGTGTTTTCCGGGAACTCCCGACCGCCGTCATTGGGCTGATAGCAATGCGGCATGTAGATGATTTTTTCGCTATAGGCATTCTTGTATTCGTCGGGGATGATGATGTGATCTGCGATCAGATAGTCGATGTAGTCGGCCCCCAAAGTCCCCGGATAACCAACATAGTTGATCTGGATCGGCGCCATCCGATAGGCAAATAGCTGCGGCCGCCCTGATTGGGTGTAGCCCTTTAAATCTATCGCAATATCGATCCCTTGGTCACGCGCATGCTGAACGATTTCCCGGTCCGAAAAACCACGGACATCCCAGTTTTTATCGACCAGTTTTTGCAGCTGAGCGCGACGCCAGCCATCTGTGACGCCGCCATAACTGTAGGTGTGGATTTCAAAGCGGCTTTTATCGTGGTCCCCGAAAAGCCCCATCATCAGGGAAAGCGTCGCATGATTGTGAAAGTCCGCCGAAAAATAACCGATTTTCAGTTTCTGCGGACGGGACCCCGGTCGCCGGAATTGCGGGAAACTATCGCGTACGGCCAGCTCCCCAGCTCTGTTCTCTGAACGCTTCTTCTGCGCGTATGGGTCGTCTTCAAAATGCAATAAGGAAAACGGCGAAACACAGTTCCCCGGATTGCCGATCGCGTTTACGTTCTGAAATTCGGGCGCAAGAAGAGACCAGTCACAAATTTGCGCACGTGCATACAAAAAGTCAGACAGTGCCGACATACTACTTGGATGAAGTTTAGCAACTTTTTCAAATGCTTGTTTAGCAGCAGCACGTTTTTTGTTTCGATATAGAATGACGGCAAGATTATGGTATGCATCGGCTAAATTTGGGTCGTTGGTAATCGCCTGCACGCAGAATCTTTCGGCTTCGTCAAAACGCTGCATTTCCATCAGAACGGTCGCACAACTATTCAAAATGTTGGCGTTTTGGGCCTGAAGATAGCTGGCGTTTTGAAAGGCTTGCAGCGCTAGGGCAAATTTCTTTTGGGATGAAAACAGGTTTGCAATATTAACCCAAGCGGTAGCAAAGTTTTTGTCGAGCTCAATAGCCTTGCGCAGGCATTTTTCTGCTTCTACCGGTTTTTGATCCTTAGCGTAGGCAAACCCCAAAAGGTTCCATACCTGAGCATTTTCCGGAGCACTTTCGACAAGTTGCTTTGCCAGTTCAATCACCCTTGGAAACGCGCCCTGCTCAATCAACTGCGAGGCTTTCATGAAAGCCTGTTGCGCGGAAATACCATTTCTGGATGCGGAATCACGCAACTTCTCAAGAGCGGCTTTCGCGCGTGTGTTTTTCGGGTAGTCCTGAAGAAACTGTTCGTACAGCTTGATCGCTTCGTCAATCTGGCCCCGATTTTCGAGCTTCTTTGCGCGTTTGGACAGTTGATCGAATGAGGACACTTTGACTGGATCTCCGAATTTGAACTTTGCCCGGAAAGTCTAGGGAGCAGGCGATTAAGGACTAATAAATACATCCCAACAATACACATGCGACGTGCTGCTTTACAGGTCTGGATTGTCAAAATCCGAGGACATAAAGGGTGTCGTCAGCGCAAACATCCATTTGAATGTTTTAAACGGAATTCAGTGCGCTAACGTATTGACTATATAAACGATAATTTTTGCATAGATCGGCACCGCGTATGTTTCCCAAAAAGTTTCTGAGCATGACGACCAATTCCATTGTCGCAATGGTGCTTCTGGCCGGATGTGACAAGCTTGGTGCTTATAATCATTGGCAGGCGGGTGATTTAGAACCTGATATCGCGGCACTTTCCTATGGGTCGGATGAGCGGCAGCGTATGGATCTTTATCTGCCCGATCCCTCCCTGCAGCCAGCCCCGCTTGTGATCTGGTTTTATGGCGGGTCCTGGGATTCTGGTGATCGCGGCAAGTATGCCTTTATCGCCAAACGTTTTGCCGAATTTGGCTATGCGGTCGCGATCCATGATTACCGATTGGTGCCCGATGTTCGTTTTCCGGACTTTATCGAGGACGGGGCGTCTGCGATCGCCTTTATGAAAAGCTATGCCGGGGAAAATCCCAATGAGATCAAGGATGTCCCGATTATGTTGGCCGGTCATTCCGCCGGGGCCTATAACGCCGTTCAGCTGGTTGCGGACCAACAATATCTGCATGCTGTCGGGCTTGATGCCGATGACATTGCCGGCATCATCGGGCTTTCGGGCCCGTATGATTTTTATCCCTATGATGTTGCGGCCACCAAAAATGCATTTGGCGAGACACCGGCCAATCAGAGCCAGCCGGTCGAGATGGATCTGGCGCATATGCCACCGCTTTTGTTGATTACGGGCACCCGTGATCACACGGTTTTACCGCGCAATTCGAGGAAGCTTGCCGAGCTGGCCCCGGATGCAGAACTTGTCGAAGTCCCCGAGACAGGCCATGCCGGAACCCTGATTGCGCTGGGGTTCTATCTGACAAGCGATGATGCGGTGTTGGATCCGGTCAAACAGTTCCTGCAAAGCCATCTGCCAACCAAGGCCCTGACGGCAAGCAACTGACAAAGAAAAAGCGCGCATCCCGAAGGAGCGCGCTTTTCCTTTAATCCATGGCCAATGCGATCAGTTCAACTGACCGTGGCAATGCTTGTATTTCTTGCCAGATCCGCACGGGCAGGCCTGGTTGCGGGCAACACGCCCCCATGTCGACGGATCGTTGGGGTCAAAATTACCCGGCTGACGCGACTGAACGGTTGCGGTATCGACACCCTGCTCGGTTGCTTCGAGTTCGTCGCGGTTTTCGCGCATTTCCTGTTGCGGACGGCGCGGTGCTTCGAGGTCTTCGGGGCGCGGGGTCGATTGCAATTCGACATGCGACAGCATCTGGGTCACGCGTTCGCGCAAGGATACCAGCATGGCTTCAAACATGTTGAACGCTTCGCGCTTGAACTCGTTGAGCGGGTCGCGCTGACCATAGGCGCGCAGGCCAATGCCCTGACGCAGGTGATCAAGGGCCAGAAGGTGCTCTTTCCAAGACTGATCAAGGAGTTGCAGCACGAGGCTTTTTTCAACCTGGCGCATGATGTCAGCACCATAGTTGGCAACCTTGGCCGCCATTTTCGCATCCGCTGCCTTTTCAATGCGTTCGCGCATGACTTCCTGATCGATGCCTTCTTCCTTGACCCAATCAGAAATCGGCAGATCAAGACCCAGAAGACGGGTAACTTCTTCGTGCAGGCTGGCGGCTTCCCACTGTTCAGGATAGACCTTGGCCGGGCAGTATTTGTCGACCATGTCTTCGATGACTTCGGCGCGCATGTCAGCAACGTCTTCGGCAACGTTCTTGGCCTGCATCAGATCACGGCGCTGTTCGTAGACGACCTTACGCTGGTCGTTCATGACATCGTCAAATTTCAGAACGTTTTTACGAATGTCGAAGTTGCGTGCCTCGACCTTCTGCTGGGCTTTCTCAAGCGCCTTGTTGATCCACGGATGGTAAATTGCTTCACCTTCCTGCAGACCAAGTTTCTGCAGCATGCCGTCCATGCGTTCGGACCCGAAGATGCGCATCAGGTCATCTTCAAGCGACAGATAGAATTTCGACCCACCCGGGTCACCCTGACGGCCGGAACGACCGCGCAGCTGGTTATCCACACGCCGTGATTCGTGACGTTCGGTCCCGATCACAAACAGGCCACCAGCGGCGAGAACCTTTTCCTGGTCGGCTTTGACTTCGGCTTTGATCTTTTCAATCGCGGCCGCACGTTTGGCTTCGTCGGTGACGTTGGCCAGTTCATGTTCAACGCGCATTTCAACGTTGCCACCAAGTTTGATGTCGGTACCACGACCGGCCATGTTGGTTGCAATCGTGATCGCACCCGGCGCACCGGCCTGGGCCACGATCAAGGCTTCGCGTTCATGCTGCTTGGCGTTGAGAACTTCGTGCGGGATTTTCTTCTTTTTCAGAAGATCGGACAAAATTTCCGATTTCTCGATCGAGACCGTCCCGACAAGGGCCGGTTGGCCGCGCTTGTGGCAATCTTCAAGCTGTTCAGAGATCGCAATCCACTTTTCATTGGCGGTGCGATAAATCTCGTCATCGGCATCTTTACGGGCAATCGGGCGATGGGTCGGGATTTCGACAACTTGAAGATTGTAGATTTCCTCGAATTCCTCGGCCTCGGTCATTGCCGTACCGGTCATCCCGGCAAGGGTCGGATAGAGACGGAAATAGTTCTGGAAGGTGATCGAGGCCAGAGTCTGGTTTTCGTTCTGGATCTTGACCTTTTCCTTGGCTTCGAGTGCCTGATGCAGGCCATCGGAATAACGGCGGCCTTCCATCATACGACCGGTAAATTCGTCAATGATGACGACCTTGTCGTCCTTGACGATATAGTCGGTGTCTTTCTGGAACAGCTTGTGGGCACGCAGCGCCTGGTTGACGTGATGGACCAGATGAACGTTGGCAACGTCATAAAGCGTGCCTTCGGTCAGGATGCCCATTTCCATCAGAAGCTGTTCGGCGTGTTCGGTGCCTTCTTCGGTCAGGGTAACCGCACGCGCCTTTTCGTCCTTTTCGAAATCTTCTTCGATCAGTTTCGGGATCAGCGCATCAATCGAGCGGTAAAGTTCGGAGCTGTCTTCGGCAGGACCCGAAATGATCAGTGGGGTACGGGCTTCGTCAATCAGGATCGAGTCGACTTCATCGACGATCGCAAAGTTGAACGGGCGCTGCACCATGTCTTCGAGACGGAACTTCATGTTATCGCGCAGATAATCAAAGCCGAGCTCGTTATTCGTCGCATAGGTGATGTCACAGGCATAAGCCGCACGGCGCTGATCATCGGTCATGCCATGCATGATCACGCCAACGGTCAGACCAAGGAAGCCATAAACCTCGCCCATCCATTCGGCGTCACGACTTGCCAGATAATCGTTGACCGTCACCACGTGAACGCCCTTGCCCTCAAGCGCGTTCAGATAAACCGGCAAGGTCGAAACCAGGGTTTTACCTTCACCGGTTTTCATCTCGGCGATTTTGCCAGATGTCAGAACCATGCCGCCCAGAAGCTGCACATCATAATGACGTTCACCACGAACACGCTTGGATGCCTCGCGGATGGTGGCAAAGGTATCAGGAAGGATGTCGGTCAGAGTCTCGCCATTCTTGAGACGTTCGCGCAGCCAATCGGTCCGGGCGCGCAGTTCGTCGTCAGTAAGCTTTTCGACTTCGGGTTCCAGGGCATTGATTTGCTCGACCGTGGCCCGCAGGGCTTTGACTTCACGATCGTTAGCTGAACCGAAAATTTTCCGGGCAATAGCGCCGAGCATTAATACGTTCCTGAACAAATAAATTAAGACACAATGAGGCCCGACAGAAAGCGGAGCCCGATCACAGATAGAACCCTGCCTGCCATCTGTCAACGGAACGAGCCAATATCGCTAATGTTGGGCTGAGAATTACCAGTTTTCACCGCAGTCCCGGAACACATCCGGACGGTTTCACGTTTTCGTTTTTGGCTGTTGATCCCTTCTTGCTTGAGAAATGCGAAAAATCGGCGTACCATTCGCCTAATAGTTTTAAACCCTAACAGAGCATGTAGCTCGTTTTGGCACGCAGGGTTGCCCCGAAAGCGCTGCCAAATCACATCCTCAGGAGGAGGATTATGGTCGATTTCTCAGCGCTTAATCCATTTCGTCAGGGCCAATCCGCCCTTCAGGATGCGCGTCAGCCCATTTCAAAAAGCAATCCCGATGCCGGTGACAGTGCCGCACAGGCGAGAAATGATGCGCGCAATCGGGTTGATCCGGTTGCGTTGTCAGACGATGCGCTTGCCGCACATAATGACAGCCAGAAGCTTGCCCCGGCGGCAGGCAAGTCCCTGTCGAACAAATCCCTGACAACCGAAGAACTGTTTGAACGCGCACTTGATGCGTCGCTTGAAATGATTCGCGGCAGTGTGCAGGAAATGTTCGCGCTTTCGGGCATGTCCGAAGAAGATGCGATTGCTGCAACGGATGCCATGTTCAATGGCATTCGCGATGCTGCCAGTGGGCAGGATCAGTTCGAGTTTTCCTTTGATCAGGCGATCGCCAGCCACAGCAAGACCGCCATTTCATACGCCGGGGCCAATGGTGCCGCGGTTGGCGTATCGGAATCCGCCATGATGGCGGTCCAGTCGCTTGATATCAGCATCAACAATGAAACCGGTGAGTTCTCGTTTAATTACGAGGCCGCCAAGATTGAAGTTGTAAAGACCCAAGCCATCGCAATTGGCAACAGTGCCGGTGCAGCCCTTGGCGCACTTGGCGCGGTCATGGATGGACTGGGTGGCGGGTCGCTTGTGGATATGCTGGGCAACCCGGCCAGTGCCGAGAGTGGTGGTCTTCTGTTTGATATCAATGACAACGGAGTCGCTGAATTCATTCGTGAATTGATGAATGCAACAGTCGGTTCTGATGATACGTCGGAAGAGGGCGACTCAGCCGGTGCTGCGCAAACCAATGGTCAGGCGCTTGCGGCTGAACGAATGGCGGCCCTGAATGCCCAGATCACTGAACAGTTCATGGAACAGGCAACCCTGATCGTACGCAGCATCAATCAGCCGGTTGACGGTGCTGGCGAGGGTACCGGTCCGCTTCAGCTGACCGTTGATATGATGATGCCGATGGGCGTCTTTGGTCAGGATGATGGCAAGGCCACCTTTACGTTCCCGAATGGTGAAACCGTGCCCGTCACTGACCCGACACAGGAACAGGATGTTCTGATTTAACTGCAACGGGATGTCGTGACCGACATCCCGCAGCCCTTCAGGAAGGAGGTGCTGAATGATGCTTGACCCGAACATGGTCCCCCCACCGCAAACCGGCACAGTCGGTATGGATGCCTATGCCGGCGCGCAGGCAGCAGCAAAGGCTGCTGGTGAAAGCGTTGCGGCGCAAAAAACAAATGCGGGACAGTTGAGCAAGGTCCAACGCGCGATTGCAGATCAGGTGGACCTGAGCGCTAAGGCCAACGAGAAAGTTGAAGATGCGCCGGAACCGTTTGCCCATTTGCCGGTTTTTGAAGTGCAAACCAGTGCGCTCGATATTCTGAATGCTGTCAAACCTGCCATTCAAGATGCGCAGGGCCGAATGGATAATGATGCCTTTATCATTCTTTCGATGATTGGCGTCCCGCCCGAAAAGGCACGTCAGATGGCCTCTGAGATGGCCGATGGTCCGCTTGGTGATGTTGCGATCAGCGGTGTCGACGGCGTTCCCAATGGCATATCCGTCGAATCACTCGTAAAGGGGATTGCTTCGGGCGACATCAAGGCCGATGCAGGTTCCCTGCAGATGATATCCCAAGCTGTCAATATTGACCTTACCCAGCTTCGAAGCGCTTCCTCCGGCCGAATGAGTGGGGGCATTTCCATGGCCGAGATCAATGCCAAGATTGAGCAAATCAGCATCAAGTATACAAGCATTGAAATTCGTCAGATATATCAGCAGGTGGACCCCCTTATCCTGGACCTTGACGGCAATGGCATTGATGTCACCGACGTTGCCAGCGGCGTCACATTCGATATTGATGGCGATGGCGACGAGGATCAAACCGCCTGGGTAAGTGGCGGGGATGCGTTGTTGGCACTTGATCGCAACGGGGATGGCAAAATCAACAACGGCACCGAACTGTTTGGTGACCAGAACGGTGCCAAAGACGGCTTTGCCGAGCTGGCCAAATATGATGACAACCAGGATGGCGTGATTGACGAAAGTGATGCTGTGTTCAGTTCGCTCGTTCTACTACGTGCCGATGGAAGCCAGAGCAGCTTGGCAAGCGAAGGCATCAAATCGATATCGCTGACCATGATCACACCGTTGAACGAACGGCTTATCGGCGGGGATTTGGTGGCCAAATCGGGTTTCACCCGCACAGACGGGTCACAAGGCATGGTCGGTGAAGTGCTGTTTGACGTTCAGGCCTGAACAGTCCCATCCGTGTCAAAATTTCACATAACTGACGTCCGAGCATTGCCCGCCTTGCGGGTGATGCGCGCGTGAACGCACAGATACACTTCACAACATGCTGACACGCAAATTTAGCTTCTTCACATTTTAGACAGAAAGCTTTGTCAAAAGGTGCGACATCCACGGCGAAGCCTTGTGCAGGCACAACTTATGTGTTTTACCCGTGGGCAGAGGCATTGGGCATAAGCCCATCTGAAATCAAAGTCTGGAGAAACTATGCTGCGCAAATCCCTTCTTGCTGCGTCCCTGGCAACCGTCATTTTCGCATCCCCTGCCATGGCACAGGACGCTGCACCGGCAGAAGACCCGGTGCTGGCGACGGTCAATGGTGAGGACATTCTTGAATCAGAAGTCCGCGCAACCCAGCAGGGCCTGCCGCAACAGTATCGCCAGCTTCCGTTTGACATGCTTAAGGCAGATCTTCTGACCCGTGAAATCAATCAGCGCCTGCTGATGGATGCAGGCAGCGAAGCCGGTCTGGCTGATGACGAAGAAGTCAAAGCACAGATCGCAGCCCTTGAGCGCCGCCTGATCGCGGAAACCTATCTGGATCGTGCGCTCAGTGACGCGATCACCGATGATGCGATCGAAGCAAAATACGAAGAATTCATCAAAACCAACGAGCCGGAGCCGCAGGTTCACGCCCGCCATATCCTGCTTGAAAGCGAAGAAGACGCAAAGGCCATCATCGCAGAGCTTGACGATGGTGCCGACTTCGCCGAACTCGCCAAAGAAAAGTCCACCGGCCCGTCCGGCCCGAACGGTGGTGACCTTGGCTTCTTTAACCGTGCCGACATGGTCGCACCGTTTGCTGAGGCAGCCTTTGCCATGGAACCGGGCACCTATTCGAGCGAGCCGGTTCAGACCCAGTTCGGCTGGCACGTGATCAAGGTTGAAGAGAAAAAAGAAGGCACCCAGCCGTCGCTTGACGAAGTCCGTCAGCAGCTGGTGGCCGAAATCAGCCGCGATGCGTTTAACGCACTTGTCGAAGACCTGCGTTCTGATGCCGAAATCGTCAACTATGTCGAAATCGAAGCCGCGAAGGCAGCAGAAGAAGCCGCCAAGGAAAAGCCGGCGGAATAATCCCGCAGACTTCGCGGTCAGCATTGATTGATCGCGACTGGCTTCAGAGAATTCGAAAACGGGGTGCAGCCATTGGCTTCGCCCCGTTTTTTACACATCATTTGATCGCGTAAATTCATTCTGCCGCTTGCTTTTCGTCGCCATTGCGGCAGGATGGACCGACTTATCCAATAAAGGAAACTGCACTGATGGTTGCGACTGCCATTTCACCGCTTGCCCCTGCGGCATTCCCAGACCTTCCGGCGATTGCTGGCGTTAAACTGCATACCGCAACCCTTGGCATTCGCTATAAGGGGCGCCCGGATGTGCTGTTGGCCGAACTTGAGCCAGGCACGCAGGTTGCCGGTGTCTTCACCACATCGACCACCGCATCGGCGGCGGTCCGCTGGGGACGTGAGGCGCTTAAGGGGGGTACGGCACGTGCGTTTTTTGTCAATGCGGGCAACTCGGTCGCGTTTACCGGCAAGGCGGGCGAAAAGTTCGTTGCTGACAAGGTCGAAGCCGCGTCCAAGGCGCTGGGTTGTGCAAAAACCGAAATCTTTACCGCATCGACCGGCGTGATTGGCGAGCCGACCACGGCAAACCGCATCACCGATGCACTGGGTGATCTTCTGGCCAATGAGGCAGGCTGGCTTGATGCCGCCAAGGCCATCATGACAACCGATACCTTCCCCAAGGGCGCGTCAGCCACCGCGACCATCAATGGCAAAACCGTGACCATTGCCGGTATCGCCAAGGGATCAGGCATGATCGAGCCGAACATGGCAACCATGTTAAGCTTTGTGTTTACCGATGCCGCCCTGCCGCACAGCGTTTTGCAGGCCATTCTGGCCGATTGCAACAACCGCAGCTTCAACGCGATCACAGTTGATAGCGATACGTCAACCTCGGACACGCTCCTTGTCGCTGCCACCGGCAAGGCGGGCAATGACGCGATTGGTGACGTCAACGACCCGGAACTTGCCGCGTTCAAAGCGGCATTTGAAGACGTGCTGCGTGATCTTGCCCATCAGATCGTTCGCGATGGCGAAGGTGCTTCGAAATTCATCACCGTCAAAGTCACCGGTGCCGTAAACGAAAAAGAAGCCAAGACTGCCGCAAAGGCCATTGCCAACTCCCCGCTTGTCAAAACCGCGATTGCCGGTGAAGACGCCAACTGGGGCCGGATCGTCATGGCGGTTGGTAAATGCGGTGTGACAGCAGACCCGAACAAGCTGAGCGTTGCAATCGGTGGCATTACCTTGGCCAAGAATGGTGAACGTGTTGCCGATTACGACGAAGGCCCGGTCGAGGCCCACATCAAGGGCCAGTATATCGACATTGATGCCGATCTTGGCTTTGGCGATGGTGCGGCCACGGTTTGGACCTGTGACCTGACGCATGGCTATATCTCGATTAATGCGGATTACCGCAGCTAAGCGATCACAGTCCTGTGCACTAAAAAACGCCGCCCTCAGTGAAGGCGGCGTTTTGCATTTTGGGTCATGACCAGCAAAGGTTATCTCTTGCCGGGAATATAGCCATTGAGGATCAGGCCGACATTGGCACCTTCAAGTTCGGTTTCGCTCAGATCCGTGGCGCCAAAGGCGACGCCGGCAACGTTTGCCTTGGTCAGATTGGCCCCCTTCATCTTGGCTTCATCAAATACCGAGTTGCGCAAATCGGCCTGTTCGAAATTGACATCCGAAAGATCCGCGTTCCAGACGACGCCAGTCTTTTCACCCTTCTTGTCGCGCTGATCGACACCGCCAAAGTGAACTCCCTGAAATACACCCTCGCTACAATCAGAACCGGCCATGCGCACGCCATCGAGCACAGCACCATTCATGCGGATTTTATGCATGTCAGCTTCGCGCATCGAACACATGGCAAGAATGGTATCGACAAAAAGCGTGCCGCGCAGAATGCATTTGTCAAAGACAGCACCCGACAGGTCCATGCCCGAAAAGTCCATGCCCGACAAATCGCGACCGGCAGCAATCATTGGCATGCCGGTTTTGCCGCCGGTGGCCAGCCAGGTACTGTGCCCGTTTACAAGTTCGCGAATATCATCAACCAGCGGGGCCGTCGGCGTACCGCCACCGATTGAGTAGGATGTGTTGGCCTGCGACAAATCGACATCCTGCAAGTCGACATTGCGCAGGTTCGCACCGCTCAGATCCGCCCCGACAAGTTCCGTCCCGGCAAGCTTCGCCCCCTTGAGGTTGGCATTGCGAAGTTTTGCGCCATTCATCTTGCACCCGGTCAGATCAGCGCCTTCGAGGTTGACGGCAAACATGTTGGCATCACTCATATCCGTGTGCGCAAGGCGCGATCCCGACATGTTGGCACCGGCCATATTGGCCCCCCACATCATGGCACCTTCGAGGTCGGTATTTGACATGTCGGTTTCGCGTTTGACCGTGCGTTCACGAGCCCCTTCAAGGACCACCATGATGCCTGCGCGCAAATCAATGCCGTTCAGGTTGGCATTGCGCAAACTGGACCGTGCCATATTGGCCCCGCGCAGATCGGCGCGTTCAAAGGTCGAATTTTCGAGATCAGCCTCAACAAAGTTTGCGCCAAACAGGTCACAGAAATCGAAACAAACGTCGCGTGCCGATGCCTGGATAAAGTTTGCACCGGGTAATACCGCCTCTTTCAGGCTGATCTTGCTCATTTTGATGCGGGAAAGATTGCAGTTGCGCTTTTGCATGCGCACCCCGCCCGGCTTTTGATTGAGATAAAGTTGATGCTTCTTGATTGAATCAATCAATTCCGAACGCGATGACATTCAGCAGAAAACCCCAGAGATTCTAAATTAGATTGTTATTATTCTGGATTATAGAATGACGCAGTTTCCCTGCAACGCAATTTGTTTAAGACATTGCGCGGGATTGGGACGGTTTAAGTCTGTAAAAAATAGGGAAAAACTATCCGAACGCTTAGTGAACCCGCACCGTGGCAGGGTTGGATCCTAAACCTTACCGGGGATGATTCCTGTCAGAATCGAGCCGGTGTTGGTACCGTCAAGATCGACATCGCTTAAGTCCGTTTCACCAAAGGCAACACCGGAAATATTGGCCTTGCAAAGCTTGGCCCCCTTCATGTGGGGTTCATCGAAAACCGAGTTTCGAAGGTCAGCGTGTGAAAAGTCCGTCGCATGAAGGTCTGCGCGCCAGACCTCGCCCGTTTTCTGTCCCTTGGCATCGCGCTGTTCGACGCCCCCAAACTTGACGCCCTGAAGCACGGCCTTGGTACAGTTGGCATAGGACATCCGCACACCGTTCATGATCGACCCGCTGAGCCGGGCGCGGGACAAATCGGCATTGCGCATCGATGCCATGACCAGAATGGTATCGACCAACAAAACACCGCGCAGGATGCAATCATCAAAACATGCCGCCGAAAGATCAAACCCGGTGAAATCAAGTTCGGTCAGATCACGACCGGTCACATCAAGGCGTGCGCCCGATATGCCGCCACTTGTCAGCCACTCGGTATGGGCATTAAGCAGGATGCGTATATCATCGGGGAGCGGCGTTGCCGCCTTGCTGCCAATCGAGTTTGACGTATTGGCCTGCGACAGATCAACATTCGTCAGGTCAACATTGCGCAGATTGGCACCCGACAAGTCCGTACCAAGCAAAAGCGTGTCCTTGAGCTTTGCCCCCTTGAGGTTCGCGTTCTTGAGCTTTGCGCCCGACAGGTTGCAGCCCGAAAGATCCGCGCCGGCAAGGTTAACGGCAAACATGTTGGCGTCGCTCAGATCCGCATCGGCAAGCCGGGCACCCGACATGTTGCTTTCGGCCAGATTGGCACCCGACAGCACCGATCCCTGAAGGTCTGCGTTGGTCAGATCTGTTTGTCGCTTGACCTTTTTTTCGCGTCCGGCATCGACAATCACCATCACACCGGATCGAAGATCGGCCCCCGTCAGGTTGGCATTGCGCAGTTTGGCACGCGCCATGTTGGCGCCGCGCAAGTCGGCGCGCATGAAGCTTGAACCTTCGAGGTTGGCCTCGACAAAGTTTGTTCCGAACAGATCACAGAAATCAAATTTGACATCCTGGATCTGAGCCTGGATGAAATTGGCACCGGGAAGCACCGCATCTTCAAGACTGATCTTGCTCATCTTGATGCGCGACAGATTGCCATTGCGGAGCTGCAATCGCCGACCGCCGGGCTGCTTCATGACAAAGAGCTGATGCTTTTTGATTGCATCAACCAGTTCGGTGCGTGTTGTCATCTGGTGGGCGGTACCCCCGATCAATCGGAAACAGCACATGGGCGCTGCAGTTCCAAGAATTCTTATAAAGTATACCCGTCAATGACAGTGAACATTGTGACAAAACATGATAATTAAACCCTGGTTCACTGGCATAAATATATGATTACACAATACTTATCGCGTTGCATGGTTTTCTTGCAGCCTGTTGCGGATCTGTCAATCGTGCGATCAATAATGCGGAGCAATGTGTTTGCAACGGCAGCGCCATATATGGGTAGGATCGCGCAGGGAACCGGCCCGTGATTTTGCGATCTTGTATGGGGTCCCGCCGACCCCCATTTGCAAAATGTATTTTAAGAAGAAGCGGGTAAAATGCACCACATTCTGTTTGTTGATGATGATGCCAACATCCTGAACGGATTGCGCCGACGTCTGCGCAGCACCCGTCCCGAGTGGAACCTTTATTTCGCCAATAGCGGGTCTCAGGCCATCGAACTTGCCGAAAACAAGGATCTCGACGTCATCGTTTCAGACATCCAGATGCCTGGCATGGACGGTGTGACCTTGCTTGAAACCTTGCAGAAAACCCATCCCGATGCCGTACGTATCATTCTGACCGGTCATGCCGACAACGCATCCTATCTGCGCACCATCGGCCCGGCACACCAGTTTCTGAGCAAACCTTGCGATCATGAAACCCTCGTCGACAGTATCGAAAACGCGCTGGGTCTGCGTCAGTTGTTGAGAAGCCCCGAACTTAGAACCCTTGTCGCCGGTTCCAAAAGCCTCGCCTCGCCACCCGACACCTACATGCGTCTGGAAACGGCCTTTTCGAACCCGAATTACGCGCTTGATACCGTCAGTAAAATTGTTGAGTCCGATATC
Source organism: Thalassospira sp. ER-Se-21-Dark (assembly GCF_017922435.1). Lineage (NCBI taxonomy): Bacteria > Pseudomonadati > Pseudomonadota > Alphaproteobacteria > Rhodospirillales > Thalassospiraceae > Thalassospira > Thalassospira sp. ER-Se-21-Dark. Next base: position 835,518 of record NZ_VDEZ01000001.1, read on the forward strand.
GCGCTGGCCACCGAAGTTTTGAAACTGACCAACTCATCCTATTTCGCAGTGACGCAGAATGTTTCGTCGATCGCGCACGCGGTCAGGATGCTGGGGATGGAAACGCTCAAGGCACTTGCCCTTTTTGTCGGGCTATATCGCGGCTTTGACGGCCCGGCCAGTCAGGCAGCCAATCTTAAACGCCTGTGCCACCGCTCCCAGCAGATTGGCGTTACGGCGGCCCTGATTGCCGAATATGAACGGCTTCCGCGTGAAATTTGCCATGCTGTGCCATCCATCGGGATGCTTAGTCACATCGGAACGTTGATCCTTTATACCAAGCGCCCTGATGAGATGCAGGCGGTCATTGACCGTGTTGAAAAAGAAGGCATTTCAATTGATCAGGCGGAGGCCGAACAATTCGGGGCCGGACATGCCGAAATCGGTGCCTATTTGTTGGGATTGTGGGGTTTCCCGGCACCTGTCATTCAGGCGGTTGCCTATCATCATCGGCCAATGGATTTGCCACACCGGGAAATGACGGCCCTGACCGCGATCTATGTTGCGCAACATCTGACACGTGAAATTGCCGATCGTGATGCCGGACGGACGGTCGAAAGCACGATCGATCAGGAATATCTCGCCCAGATCGGCAAGCAGAGTCACATTGAAGAATGGACCAATATTGCGGCTGTTGTTTCCAACAGATACCGCGAACTGACCAACAACTAGATCACGTGTCCTGATGTGCCCCGTCATCAGGAAAAAGGGGCAAAAAGGACACGACCCTCCACATATGCGGACTATCAAAGATCCTTTGCAGGCCCCATGTATATACCATGGAGCACACGCATGAGGTGAAAATGAGCGTCATCCTTTTTGTCGATGATGACAAAAATATTCTGGATGGTTTGCGTCGCCGGTTACGCTCGGTCCGGTCCGGCTGGGAGCTGCATTTCGCGCATGACGCGGAAAGCGCCTTGGCGAAGGCTGCCGAAATGGAACCGGATGTCGTCGTTTCCGACATGCGCATGCCCGGAACCGATGGCGCAGAACTTTTGACCATCATGCAGGAAAAACACCCGCATAGCGCGCGTATCATTCTGTCGGGTTTTGCCGAGGAAGAGGCAATCCTGCGCACGGTTGGCCCGGCTCATCAGTATCTGGCAAAACCGTGTGATGATCAGATGCTGGTCGAAACCATCGAGAATGCGCTTGATCTGCGAGACCTTCTGACCAATCCGGACCTGCGTGCACTTGTTGGCGGGATTGATGCACTTGCCTCCCCGCCGATAACCTATACAAACCTTGTCAAGGCACTGGAAAACCCGCTGACCAGCAACGAGCAGCTTACGGCCATCGTTGCATCGGACATTGCGTTAACCGCCGAGATCCTGAAGCTGACCAACTCGGCCTATTTTGCGGTCAGTCAGAAAATCACATCTGTCTCGCAAGCCATCCGCATGATTGGCGTCGATACGCTTAAGGCGCTTGCCCTGTTTATCGGTCTGTTTCGCAGTTTTGAAGGCCCCAAACCGGCGGTCACGCGGATGATGCAACTGTGCAAGCGCAGCCAGCAGCTTGGCGTTGTCGCCACCTTGATCGCCGAACAGGAAAAGCTTCCAAAGGAAGTGATCAGTGTCATGGCCGCTGTGGGCATGCTGAGCCATACCGGCAGTTTGATCCTTTATGCCTATCGCGCCAATGAAATGGCCGAGGTCATCAAGCGGGTCGAAACCGAAGACATTCCGATTAACGTTGCCGAACGTGACCAGTTTGGCGCGGCCCACCCGGAAATCGGTGCGTACCTTTTGGGCCTGTGGGGCTTTCCAAGCGCCATGGTGCAGACGGTTGCCTATCACCATCGCCCGCAAGACACGCGGCATACCGAAATGAATGCGCTTAGCGCAATCTATATTGCCCAGCATCTGGCCCGCGAAGTCGCCATTGAAAGCCGCACCGGCCAGGCCCCCGAAAGCCGCATTGACCTTGAATATCTTGAACGTCTGGGAAAAGCCGACCGGTTGCCGGTCTGGCGCGAAATTGCCCGCGTGGTTGAAGAAAAATACCGCGAAATGGATACGTAAGGGAGAGAGATGATGACACAGAATCCCCCTGTACTCTTCGTTGATGACGATGAAAACCTGTTGATGGGACTTAAGCGCAAGCTGCGCGGCAAGTTCGATTTCGACACGGCGGTCGGCCCGCTTCAGGCGCTTGAGAAAATCAAGGCGGGCAACAAATATTCGGTTTGTGTTGCCGACATGCGCATGCCCGACATGGACGGTGTGAAGCTACTGGCCGAGGTTGCCAGACTCAGCCCCGATACAGTCAACATGATGCTAACCGGCAATGCCGACCAGCATACCGCCGTCGAAGCAATCAACCGAGGGCATATTTTCCGCTTTTTCAACAAGCCATGCGAGGACGAGGACCTGATTGCCGGTGTTAAGGCGGGCTTGCGCCAATATCAGTTGATCACCGCGGAAAAGGCGCTGATCGAACAGACCCTGGCGGGCAGTGTAAAGGTCCTGACCGAGGTGTTGGCACAACTCAATCCGGCGATTTTTGGCAAGGCGATGCGCGCCAAGCTTTGGTGCGATACCATTGCCAAACAGATCGGCTATCCGCATCCGTGGGAATTGGGGTTGGCCGCGTTGCTGGCGCCAATTGGTTATGTCTCCCTGCCGCCGGAAATCCTTTCCCGCCTTGGCGAGGACAAGCCACTTCAGCCGCTTGAACGGGACGTGGTCCGACGCACACCCGAAGTGGCGCGCAAACTGATTTCCAATATCCCGCGTCTGGAACAAGTTGCCGGTATTGTCTATCTGCAAAACCGCAATTTTGACGGATCGGGCTTCCCGGCCGAAGGCCCGCTTGGCACGGAAATTCCGTTGGGTGCGCGGGTCCTTCGGATTTTCAACGACCTTGGCAAAATTGTCGAAAGTGATCTTGTCGTCAAACAGCACTTTGACGAGTTGCGCCACCAGCCAAAGCGCTACGACCCGGAGCTGCTCGACAAGATCGAGGCCCTGTTGGCCAAAGAAGATCCGTCCTATGACAAGGTCGCCTACCCCAAAGGGACCGAGCATGACATCTATCTGAAGGCGCTGCGCATGGGTGATTTCCTGCTCACAGATATCGAAACCCGCGAGGGGCAAGTGCTTTTGGCACACGGCAACTACGTATCGGAGATACAGCTTCAGCGGTTGCGCGTATTTCAGGAACTTCATCAGTTCCATGAACCGATCCGTGTGAGACGCGGCGGACAGGACCCAGAAATCACGATACGCGAGGGCTCATGACCGAAGACCAGGACAGCACTGATGCACCGAAAATCCTGAGCGGCACCGCCGATATCGCGTCCGGCTCGGATTTGCTTGATGCTGCGATGGAAATTGATGCGCCCGAAGATGTGCGTGCGCGTTTCCTCGCACTACTGACCGAGCAGAAACGGCGCAAGAAGGAAACCACCCAGCGGCTCAAGACCATTCTTGATAGCGTTGTCGAGGGGATCCTGATCATTGATGCCACTGGCATGATCCAGGACTTCAACAAATCAGCCGCCGAAATCCTGCGCGCAACCGGCGATGAGCTTCTGGGCACTTCGGTCGATGTCATGTTCATTGATCGCAAGGCAACCGTGCGCCACAAGCTTTTGAACCGCTGCATCAATATCAGCAGTGGTGTGCTGAAATATGACTATACCGAAACCATGGCGCAGCGCCTTGATGGCGACAGCTTTCCGATGGAAATCATCGTAAGTCCGGCCAATTTCGCCTCCGAGATGAGCTATCTTTACATTTTCCGCGACATCACCCGACGCAAGAACGCGGAAGTCGCGCAAAAGAAGCTTGAAGAAGACTTGCGCGAGGCCCTTAAGCTTGAGGCGATTGGCCATCTGGCGGGCGGCATTGCGCATGAAATCAATACGCCCAGCCAGTATATCCGCGACAACCTGAAGTTCCTGAATGACAGTTACGGGGCGCTTTCGCGCATGCTTGGTCTGGCCTTGCAGACCTTGTGGAAAAACCGTGCAAATTTGCCGCCCAATACGTTTGAGGATTTCGCCCGACAAATGCGCGATTCCGATCTTGAATTTCTGCTTGAGGAAATCCCGCATGCCACCCAACAGTCCCTTGATGGCATCAATCAGGTGGCGCGCATTGTCCTGTCGATGAAGGAATTCTCCCATCCCGGCGGGACGGAAAAAACCACCACCGACATCAACCGGGTCCTGTCGAACGTGATTGTGATTTCACGCAATGAGTGGAAACACAATGCCGACATCACCGAGGAACTTGATCCGGAAATCCCGCATATTCCGTGCCACATTAACGAGGTCAATCAGGTCTTCCTCAACCTGATTGTCAACGCAGCACAGGCCATTCAGGCGGCCGGGCGCAAACCCGAAGAAGGTCACATCACTGTCAAGACCACGTCGCTTGATGACAGCATCCTGATTTCGATTTCCGACAACGGAACCGGTATTGCCAAGGAAAACCGGTCAAAGGTGTTCAACCCGTTCTTTACCACCAAGGAAGTTGGCAAGGGCACGGGACAGGGACTTTCGATCACCCATGACATCGTCACGGTGCGCCATGGCGGACGCATCTGGTTTGAAACCGAAATGGGAAAGGGAACGACATTCCGCGTACTTCTGCCCGCCGAAGACCGCACTGGCAAAAAGCCCGATGAAAAATCCGAGAAAACCAAGACCTAACGCGGGGCAAACAGGATGATCCCGGCACCCAAAAGGCAAACCAGCAATCCGGTTACATCCCAGCGGTCGGGTGTGGTGCGTTCAACCACCCACATCCAGAAGATCGATGCCGTAATGTAAACACCGCCATAGGCCGCATAAGCCCGCCCGGCAAAGTCGGCCTCAACCCGGGTCAGAAGCCAGGCAAAGACAATCAGGGATGCGACACCCGGCACGACCCAAAAGATCGATTTCCCGGATCGAAGCCAAGCCCAGAAGGCAAAACACCCGGCAATTTCGGCAATGGCTGCAAAGATATAGGCCGCAATGCTTTGCATCTGTTCCCCGTTTTGATCAGAAGGCCGGGCGCAAGTCCCCGGCATATTTGCCCGCCCAGTTGGTCAGAACCGGGGTCAGGTATTTTTTAAGGACCTCGGCCTTGGCGTCATCAATCACGCCATGTTTGCGCAGGATCGTGCCCATCGCAACCTCTGCCCCGCGCTGGGTGCCATCATCGATTTTAAGCGCCACACCAAGCCCCTGTTTGGGGAAGGCCGCGCAATAGACACCCTCTGCGCCGACCTTGACCAGTGCATCTTCACCGCATTCTTCCATGATCCCGGTGCAAAACCGCCCGGTTCCGGCAACCATGAAGGGGGCATTTGCACAGCCCTTGCGGATGCGCTTGATCGCATCAATGCGTTTGGCATCAAGGCCAACTGGATCGGCCATGCGCGCCATGGCAAGGCCCAGATCACGCAACCGCATGCCAATCACCGGAATGCCACAGCCATCAATGCCGCGCGGGGTCGAAGACAGATCGCAATCACCCATCTCTTCCAACACCTTGATCAGGCGTTGCTGAACCGGATGGGATTCTTCGATATAGCCAGCCGGGTCTTCGCCAAGCTGCTGTGCGGTCGACAGGAACCCTGAATGCTTGCCAGAGCAATTGTTGTGCGCTTTGGTCAGGCCCACATGATCAGACGCCTGTTTAATCGCGGCATTCAGGCTGAGTGAATAATGCGGGGCGCATTCCAGCGTATCGACCGAAAGGCCAATCTTCTCCAACCATGCCTTGACGGTTTGGGCGTGTTCTTCCTCGCCATTGTGTGATGAGCAGGCAAGAGCGATGTGTTTGTCCTCAAGCCCGAAGGCCTCGACCGCACCGCTTTCAACAAACGGAATGGCCAGAAGCGGCTTGATCGCAGATCGCGGATACATCAGCGCATCAATATCACCGCCCTGATCAACCACGGTCCCGTCAGACGTCATCACGACGTAACGGCCGCGATGGAAACTTTCGACCATATCGCCGCGTGTGGCTTCGACAAGGATCGGGTTGGCAGCGATTGACTGAGGCATTTTAAAGCTCCGGCTTTGGTGGGTTGATCAGTCTATGCCTGAAACACTGGTGGAAAATCAAGTATGGCAAATCTTGCAACTGCGAATGTGCCCGCCATCTGAGGGCTGCCTTTAAACACCTTTTGGCAATGGTATGGCCGTCAGGTTCTTGTATTCCTTCAAAACCAAACTGGATTGCACATCGCGCACATTGGGCATTGAAAGCAACTGATGGGTGACAAAATCGCCAAAGCTTTCGATATCGCGCGCCACGGACACCAGCAGAAAATCCTGCCGTCCCGTCATCGCCCAGCAGGACAGAATTTCCGGAAGATCATTCATCGCGCGGGCAAAATCCTCCGCCCCCTGTTCGGTATGGCTTTGCAAGCGGACCTGAATGGTCGCCAGCACCCCAAAGCCAAGTTTCTTGCGATCCAGAAGGGCGACCTGACGTTTGATCACCCCGGATGCCTCAAGCTGTTTGACCCGACGCAAACAGGGCGATGGGGACATGCCGACCATTTCGGCCAGTTGGACATTGCTGATGGCGGCGTCCTTTTGCAGGGCCTGCAATATCCGGATATCGGTCGCGCTTAGCGTCACATCGGTCATTTTAAACCCCAAATCAAACCAACAAGGTCACAATATGCACATCATAACCGATTTGAACGCCTTATTGGCCAGAAAATGACATTAGAGTTGATGTAAAATGATCCTTGTAAATCGGCAATAGAACCCGAAAGAGGACGGCCATGAATCAGGGAAACGATCTGCGTGGTGACTACAGCCACATCAATGACGACTACACCATCGATCAGGACTGGAGCACATATACCGAGGCCGAGCACGAACTATGGCGCAAACTCTATGACCGCCAGTCGCGCATTTTGCCCGGTTATGCTGCTGAGGATTACATTCGCAATCTGATGAAACTTGATGCGGCGGATCAGATTCCGCATTTCGGCCGGGTCAGCGAGAAGCTTCATGCGGCGACAGGCTGGCATCTTGTCGCGGTTCCGGGGCTGGTGCCTGATGATGTGTTTTTTGACCATCTTGCCAATCGGCGGTTCCCGGTCACGGTCTGGCTGCGCAAGCCCGAGGAAATGGATTATCTGGTCGAACCTGACATCTTCCATGACTTTTTTGGCCATGTGCCGATGCTCTATGACCCGACCTTTGCCGACTATCTGGCGGCCTATGGCGCCAAGGGCCCAGAGGCCATTGCGATGGGCGGCCTGAAACAACTGGCCCGGATGTATTGGTATATGGTCGAGTTTGGCCTGATCATGACCCCGCATGGTTTGCGCGCCTATGGGGCGGGCATGTTGTCATCGCAAACCGAAACCATCTATTCGGTCACCGATCCCACACCGAACCGGGTGGCGTTCGAGCTTGAACGCGTCATGGGCACGGATTATGCGATTGATGATTTCCAGAAAACCTATTTCGTTCTGGAAAGTTACGATCAGTTGTTTGACGCGATGAATGTGCCGCTGGCCCCGATCTATGATCGGCTTGCCAAGAAGCCTACGATTGATCCGGCGACCACCTTGCCGACAGACCGGCTTTATCATGTGCATGGGGCCGCAGACAGCATCATTTCCCTTGGCGAGGAGCCCCACAGGACCCATAGACAACAACGCCCTGCATAAGGCAGGGCGTGGCGATCCGTTCAAGGGCAGGGCTGGTCTCCCAGCACCGCTAGCAGGCACTGATGGAATGACCCAGCACCCGATTGAGTTGTTCAAGCACCACTTTCGGGCTGGCGTCCTTGCTGATGAAATCGGCCGCCCCAAGCGCATCGGCTTGTGCGCGGGTGTCGGCATCATAATGGGCCGAGAAGAAGAAAACCGGCACGTTTTGGCTGTTGGGATAGCGGCGGCGAATTTCGCAGAACGCTTCAAAGCCGCTCATACCCGGCATTTCAATATCAAGGATGATGGCACGGGGATAAAGCCCGTCCAGCTGATCAATCAGATCATCGGCACAATCAAAACCGGCCACGTCATATCCTGCCCGACGCAACACTGTTTCAAGGGCTGCCTTGGCGCTGGGACTGTCGTCGGCGAACGCAACCAGTCCATCAGGACAAAATTGCGACGGCATGGCGCTGAGCGCGTTCATGGATGGCGATACTCCGAGTTTTGGGACAAGTCCAAACTGACAGACGAAAATGTCAAATTGGTTAAACCCGCCAAATTTTTGCCACGCAATGTTCCGCCTTCACCCCGATCTCGCACCCGTGCCGCGAAAGTATAAGGCCGCAATGATCGGAACCATGTGACGCGCAAACCACGAACAGACGTGCAAAACCCCAATGTTTCCGCCGACATAACGTTACGGAAACCTGATTTGTCGGGGTCGATATCCGTCTAAATAGGTATTTCCATGCCTATTTACGGAATTAGGGACAGGTGCTATAAACCGCCATGTCGCGAATGTGACCGGAAAATAGGATCGGGAATCCGGTGCGGCCTTGCCTTAGCGCACTTTGGCCAAGCCCGGAACTGCCCCCGCAACTGTAAGCGAAATGGCCTTTTTGTCAGGCTTTCTCGCGAGTCAGAATACCGATGGTGTTTTCTTGGCATGAAATGGGCCGGGCGGGGTGTACCGGGTACTGGGAATCCGTAGTAGAATAGAATTTGGCAACGTTCCGTGCCCGACGCCATATGAAGACCCCATATGGAGTCGCATCAAGGACGGGACACACCAAGCCGGGAGAAACCATGTCCGACCCGCTAAAGCTCGCATCCGAATTTCCATCTGCTGATTATGCAAGTTGGCGCAAGCTGGCCGAAGAGGCCCTTAAAGGGGCACCGTTCGAAAAGAAGCTTGTCACCAATACGCTTGATGGCTTTTCCGTTCAGCCGATCTATACAAATGACGATCAGGATGACGCGACCCGGCTGATCCACGAAGTTCTTAATGCCACGGTCGAGCCGCGCGAAACCGTCACCGGGTGGGACATTCGCCAGCTTCATACCCATCCCGATCCCAAGGCGACCAATACCGCGATCCTTGAGGATCTTGAAAATGGGGCTACCTCGATCACGCTAAAACTTGATGCCGCTGCCCGGGCCGGGCGCGAAATCAGTTCCGCCGAGGTTGGTGTTGACGGGATTGCCATTCATTGTCTGGCCGATCTTGATGCCGCCCTTGAGGATGTTTACACCAACCTTGCCACAGTCGGACTTGATGCCGGGGCGGCAGGTGTTCCGGCCGCGGCCCTGTTGGCCGCACATATTGCAAATACCGACGGTGCCGACGAAGCCGCACCGGCCTTTAACATGGATCCGATTGGCACGCTGGCATCGACCGGCACCCTGCCCTGTGGGGCACAGGACGCGGTTGATCATGCGGCAAGCGTTGCGGTCGAGCTGATTGATCTGTTCCCGCTGGCGACGGCGATTTCGGTCAATGGCGCGCCATATTATAATGCCGGGGCCACCGATGGTCAGGAACTGGCCTGTTTGCTGGCAAGCGGGGTGACTTATTTGCGCGCCCTGACCGATGCGGGGATGGCGGTTGATCAGGCCGCGGGTGCGATGGTGTTTAATGTTGCCGTCGGCACAGACTTCTTTGCCGGGATCGCCAAGCTGCGTGCCCTTCGCATGATGTGGAGCCGCGTTCTTTCGGCATCCGGTGCCGAGGATGCAACAATTACGATCAATGCGGTTTCGGCCGAATTGGCCCTGACCAAGGTTGATCCATGGGTCAATATGCTGCGCACCACGGTCACCAGCTTTGCCGCCGGTCTTGGCGGTGCCGACAGTGTGACCTGCCTGCCTTATGATCATCTGATTGGCCTGCCCGATGGCTTTGCGCGCCGCATTGCACGCAACACTCAACTGATTTTGCAGGAAGAAAGCAACGTGCACCGGGTGATCGATCCGGCGGGTGGTTCGTGGTTTATTGAAAACCTGACCAAGGAACTGGCGAAGGCCGCCTGGTCCAAGTTCCAGTCGCTTGAATCTTCGGGTGGTATTCTTAGTGCCCTTGCCAATGGTAGCCTTAAGACCGAGATCGAGACCGTCTGGAACGCGCGTGAAAAACGCCTGTCGACCCGTCGTGATCCGCTGACCGGTGTGTCGGAATTCCCCAACATCACAGAAGCCAAAGTAACCTGCGAAAAGCCGGACCTTGAGGCGATCATTTCAGATGCCAAAGCCCGCCAAACCAAGTTTGATGGCACGGTCGGCAAAAGCCTGAGCGCCATGATTGAGGCCGCCCGCGCAGGCGCTACCATCGGGCATATGTTTACCGATCTTTATGGCACCAGTGCAGCAACATGTATCGGCGCCCTGCCCGCCCATCGCCTTGCTGAACGTTACGAGGTGCTTCGCAAGCGGTCTGATGCGCATAAGGCAAAGACCGGCTCCTTCCCGCAGGTCTTCCTGGCCAATCTTGGCAAGGTCGCCCAGCACACGGCACGTGCGACCTTCGCGCGTAACTTCTTTGAAGCTGGCGGGATCGAGGCAATCACCAATAACGGCTTTGCCACTGCTGATGATGTCGCAACCGCCTTTGGCGACAGTGGGGCGAAAATCGCCATTATTTGTGGATCGGACCCGCAATATGCCGACATGGCAGCGGATGTTGCCAAGGCGCTGAAATCCAAAGGGGCCAGCATGGTTTATCTTGCGGGCCAGCCGGGTGATGCGAAGTCGGCTTACGAAGCAGCCGGCATTGACGAGTTTGTCTTTGTCGGGGCCGATGTCCTTGCCATTTGTGGTGCCGCACTTGATCATCTTCTTGGCAAACAGGGGGAGAAATAACCATGACCCGCATTCCTGATTTCTCCGACCTTCCGCTGTTTGATGGCGCGTCCGCCGGTGCCAAGGACCCGTTTGAAAGCACGCCCTGGACCACGCCCGAAGGCATTGATGTCAAATCATCCTACGGCCCCAAGGATCTGGACGGGATTGATCACCTGAGTACCATGCCGGGCATGCCGCCGTTTTTGCGTGGCCCCTACCCGACCATGTATGTGCAGCGTCCCTGGACGATCCGCCAATATGCCGGTTTCTCCACCGCCGAGGAATCCAACGCGTTCTATCGCCGCAACCTAGCCGCCGGGCAAAAAGGGCTTTCGATTGCCTTCGATCTTGCGACCCACCGCGGCTATGACAGTGATCATCCGCGTGTAGCAGGCGACGTTGGCATGGCCGGTGTGGCGATTGACAGCATCTATGACATGCGCACCCTTTTTGATGGCATCCCGCTTGATGAGATGTCGGTTTCCATGACCATGAATGGTGCTGTTCTGCCAGTCATGGCGCTTTATATTGCGGCCGCCGAAGAACAGGGTGTGAAGCACGAACAGCTTTCGGGCACCATTCAGAACGACATTCTGAAAGAGTTCATGGTGCGCAACACCTATATCTATCCGCCGAAGCCCTCGATGCGGATCATATCGGACATCTTTGCCTTTACCTCGCAAAACATGCCGAAATTCAACTCGATATCGATTTCCGGCTACCACATGCAGGAAGCCGGTGCGACGGCCGATCTGGAGCTCGCCTATACCCTGGCGGATGGCATCGAATATGCCCGTGCCGGTCAGGCGGCGGGCCTTCCGATTGATAAATTCGCGCCGCGTCTGTCGTTCTTCTGGGCGATTGGCATGAACTTCTTCATGGAAATCGCCAAGATGCGTGCAGCCCGCATGATCTGGGCCAAGCTGATCAAACAGTTCGATCCGCAAAACCCCAAATCGCTGTCGCTGCGCACCCACAGCCAGACATCGGGGTGGTCGCTGACCGCCCAAGACGTATTTAACAACGTCATCCGCACCTGTGTTGAGGCGATGGCATCCACACAGGGCCACACCCAGTCGCTGCATACCAATGCACTGGATGAGGCATTGGCCCTGCCGACCGATTTCTCGGCCCGGATTGCGCGTAACACCCAGCTGTTCCTGCAGCAGGAAAGCGGCACCACCAATGTCATCGATCCGTGGGGTGGTTCATACTATGTCGAACGCCTGACCCGTGATCTGGCGGAAAAGGCATGGGCGCATATCGCCGAGGTCGAAGAACAGGGCGGCATGGCCAAGGCGATTGAAGCCGGCATTCCGAAAATGCGCATCGAAGAAGCCGCAGCCCGCACGCAGGCCCGCATCGATAGCGGCCGTCAAACCTTGGTCGGTGTAAACAAATACCGCGTCACCGATGATCGCCCGGTGGATGTGCTTCAGGTCGATAACGCCGAAGTCCGCCGTCAGCAGATCGCCAAACTCGAACGCCTGCGGGCTGAGCGTGACAACGCAGCAGTTGAAAGTGCCCTGACCGCGCTGACCAATGCCGCCGATGCTGGCAATGGCAACCTGCTTGAACTCGCCGTCGAAGCGGCCCGTGCCAAATGCACGGTTGGCGAGATTTCCGATGCGCTTGAAAAGGTCTATGGCCGTCATCAGGCGGTAATCCGGTCGATCTCCGGCGTTTATAAAACCGAAGTCGGGGCCGATAACGAGGCACTGGCCAAGGTTGATCGCCTGATCACGAAGTTTGAGGCCAATGAAGGCCGCCGTCCGCGTATCCTGATCGCCAAGATGGGTCAGGATGGTCATGACCGGGGTCAGAAGGTGATCGCGACTGCCTTTGCCGATCTTGGCTTTGATGTCGATATCGGCCCGCTGTTCCAGACCCCGGAAGAGGCCGCCAAACAGGCAGTGGAAAACGATGTTCATATCGTCGGTGCCAGTTCGCTTGCCGCCGGCCACCTGACCCTTGTGCCACAGTTGCGCGCAGAGCTTGATAAGCTTGGCCGTGAAGACATCATGATTGTTGCCGGGGGCGTGATCCCGCCGCAGGACTTCGACAAACTGTTCGAAGCCGGGGCCGAGGCGATCTTCCCGCCCGGAACGGTCATTGCCGAAGCGGCTGGCGACCTGCTAGAAAAGCTTAATCAGTCTGGTGAGGAAGCGGCCTGAGGGCCCTTCCCCGCCACGACGTAACGCTTTGCTGGCGTGAGACGCGCCAAAAGTTCAAGGAACGCCTGGTGAAAGAAACACTGCGCACCATACCCGGAGGCTCGGGCGGCACGGTCAGCCCGCGCAAGGCCGTGCGCAGACGTGTGCTTTCAACCGATGAAATCGTTAAGGGTGTTCTGGCAGGCGACCGCACGATTCTGTCACGCGCGATCACCCTGGTCGAAAGCCGCAATCCCAAACATTTCGAACAGGCGCAGGCGGTTCTGGCCGAATTGATGCCCGAAACGGGCGGATCGCAGCGCATCGGGATTACCGGTGTGCCCGGTGTGGGCAAATCAACCTTTATCGAGGCGTTTGGCAAAAACCTGACCAAGGCAGGCAAAAAAGTCGCCGTGCTGGCGGTTGATCCAACCAGTGCACGATCCGGCGGTTCCATTCTGGGGGATAAGACCCGAATGAACGAACTCTCGATCGATCCCAATGCCTATATCCGCCCATCGCCCAGCAGCGGCTATCTGGGTGGGGTCAATCGCATGACGCGCGAGACCATCCTGCTGTGTGAGGCGGCCGGTTTTGATGTGGTTCTGGTCGAAACTGTCGGGGCCGGACAAAGCGAAACCATGGTCGCGCAGATGACGGATTTCTTCCTTGTTCTCATGTTGCCCGGTGCGGGGGATGAGCTTCAGGGCATCAAGAAAGGCGTTCTGGAAATTGCCGATCTGATCGCGGTTAACAAGGCCGATGCCGACCCGGCAAAGGCGCGCGAAGCCAAACGTGAGTATTCCTCAGCTTTGCGGATTATGCAGCCAAGCAGCAAACATTGGCGCCCACAATCCGTGATGGTTTCAGCCCTGATCAATGACGGGCTTGATAACATATGGGACCTGATCAACCAGCATCGCACCGTGATGGAAAAGGAAGGCGAATTTGCCGCCAAGCGTGCCCGCCAGCAACATGACTGGATGTGGACGATGTTGCGTGACCGGTTGCTTGAAACCTTTACCGCACGTGATGACGTGGCAAGCAGAATTCAGGCACTTGAGGCCGATGTCCTATCTGGCACCACCAACCCGACGGCTGCGGTCGAGGAATTATTGGGCCTGATCAAAATCGCCACGAAATAGGCAAAACAAAAGGCCGCACAAAACGCGCGGCCTCTTAAAACATAGAGCTAAAGCTGGCTTACTTGTTTTCGGCAGCTTTCAGCTTTTCTTTCAGGATTTTAAGCTTCTCGACCGCATCGTTGATTTCCTGATCAAGATGCTTGAGGCCTTCGCGCTTTTCGGTCGGGACGGATTCGAGCTCATCCAGGGCTTTTTCTACGATATACAGCATCCTGCAATCCTCTTTGTTTTGGTATCGGCGACGTTACTTTGGCACCGTGGGCACCGGCAACATTCACGCTGGTTAACATAACACCCAGCATGGACCAACCGATGTGTAAATTCAAAGACATGGATCAAGAATGATCCGAAAGTATCAACCGGCTGTCTGTTCAAGACGTTCCTGAAGGACCCGGATGCTTTCGGAGGTTGATTGCAAAACCTGTTCAAGGCCGGAAAGTTTTTCACGGGCTTCGCGCGAGACCGCTTCGACTTCATCAAGCGCGCTTTCAAAGATATAGAGCATGTTTATGCCCTTTCATTGTTGTTTTTGATGGTTCAAAGCTAGCCCTCAATTTCGCTGAAACCGTGTCAGCAATGCGCTATTTCTGCCGTATTTCGCCGCGAGAGCGCGCAGGACGGCAAGGCTGATCTGTGATTTTTCACCGACAGGTTTGGGCGGTTTGTGGTAAAACGCGCCAACTGATTTTCTGAAACTGGATAAACCCGATGACGCACCTGGTGCTGGCACCGATGGAAGGACTTGTTGACTGGCGCGTTCGGCAATTGCTGAGTGCTGCCGGCGGGTTCGACCTGTGCGTGACCGAGTTTATCCGGGTGTCGCAAAACCTGTTTCCGGCACACGTGTTTCATCGTTATTGCCCGGAACTTTTGAACGGCGGCAAGACGCTTTCGGGGGTGCCGGTTCTGGTTCAACTGATGGGCCATGACCCGGAACTGATGGGCGAAAACGCGGTTGTCGCGGTTGAGCTTGGCGCGCCGGGCATTGATATCAATTTTGGCTGCCCGTCCAAGACCGTGAACAAGCGCGAAGCCGGTGCGTCGCTTTTGAAATGCCCGGAAAACCTTTATGAAATCGTCGCCGCTGTGCGCCGTGCGGTGCCGGATCATATCCCGGTCAGTGCGAAGGTCCGGCTTGGATATTCCGACAAGGAAATGTTCCTTGATATCGCGCGTGCGGTTGAGGCCGGTGGCGCGCAGCACCTGACCGTGCATGCGCGCACCAAGATGGAAGGCTACAAACCGCCAGCGCATTGGGAATACCTCGCGCGCATTCGCGAGGCCGTTTCAATCGGCATGACCGGGAATGGCGAAATCTGGGAAGTCGCGGATTATCAGAAATGCCGCGATATATCGGGCTGCGACAGCTTTATGATCGGCCGGGGTGCCATTGCCGCCCCGGACCTTGCCAACCGGATCAAGGCATTTGAAGGCGGATCACACCTTCCCAAGGAAAGCTGGGCGGATGTTTTGTCCATGTTGCTGGCCTATTGCGATCTAATGGCGTCAGATGGTGCGTCGGAAAATCATCAGGCCGGACGCATCAAACAATGGATGGCCCTGATCCGCAAAAGCCACATCCAGGGTGAAGCCTGTTTTGACGAGATCAAACGCATCCGTTCGATTGACGAACTACGGGCCAAGCTGCGGCACGATATGTCATTGCCGGAAAATCAACGGACGAGTGACCTTATTGCTGCGGAATAGCAGGTCAATCTCACCAGTTACCCAAAAAGAAAACGGGCGGTCATCACGACCGCCCGTTTTTATTCGATCAGACTTTTGATCCTTGATCAGTTGCCAAAGCCGAAGTCATCGGCATCCAGATCGTCCGGATCATTGACGCCCATCAGCGTGACAGAGGCATCATTGCCCAGTTCAATGACGACATTGCCATCGGTATCGAGATGCATGTCATTGAGGACCTGGTTGAAGTTGTTGTAGTTCCACTCCGACAGATCGATGATGTCTTCGCCCGGCGTGAAGTCGGTAATGATGTCATGCCCATCGGCTTTGCCGATCTGGAAGGTATCCCAGCCAGTCCCACCGGTCAGGGTGTCATCACCGGCACTGCCATAAAGATGGTCATCGCCCGAACCACCCAGCAACAGGTCATCCCCGGCATTGCCCCAAAGCGTATCGTTACCGGCACCGCCATCAAGGGTGACATCGCCATAGCTTTCGGTGTCGCTGGTCAGATCAATGATGTCGTTGCCGTCACCGGCCTCGATCACTTCGATCCCGCTGATGCGGACATTGGCATCACCGTCGCTGACGTCATCATCGAGGAACAGGGCGTCATTGCCGCTGGTCATTTTCAGGGTGTCGATACCCTCACCACCGGTGAAGACATCGTTCGACTGGTTATAGCCACCCAGATTGACGGTCTCGCCCGTGCCAGTGTCGCCACCCTCGTTATGGCCCCAGCCATTGCCATGGAAATGGTGATGACCCCAGCCACTGTCATTCTGATGACCATCTTCTTCCGGCGAACCGTTATTGACGGCATACCAGTTGTTATCCCAAACGCCATCGGCGTTGTATTGCAGGACATCATCGCCCGCGCCGCCATTCAGGACATCCTGACCGGCTCCGCCCGTGATCGTATCAGCGCCCGAACCACCCCACAGGGTGTCGTTACCAGCCCCACCATCAATCACGTCATCGCCGGCGTTGCTCCAGACGATGTCATCGCCGGTGCCGCCGAGGATGGTTACATCACCATAAGACAGGGTGTCACTGGTCAGATCGATGATGTCGTCCCCGTTACCGGCATCAATGACTTCGATGTTGGAGATCCGCGGGCTGGTGCCCGGATCGGTCAGGCGATCTTCAAGGAACAGGGCGTCGTTGCCGCTGGTCATTGCCAGGGTATCGGTGCCCGAACCGCCATCAATGATGTCTTCGGAACGGTTATAGCCCGAAAGATTGATCTGTTCGTTGGTGCCATCCATGCCCGGATCGCCAACGTTTTTCGCGGCATAACTGCCGGTCCAGCTCGCATCCTTCTGGTATTCGATGTAATCGTCGCCAGCACCGGCATCGATCACATCCGAACCGCGGCCGCCATTGATGCTGTCATTGCCATCGCCGCCCCAGATGGTGTCATCCCCGTCGTCACCGCCAAGGATATCATTGCCATCAAGACCCGACAGCAGGTTCGCGCCATCATCACCAAACAGGTAATCGTTGAAGTTCGAACCAATCAGGTCTTCGATCGAGCTTAGCTTGTCATTGCCAACGCTGCTGCTTGCGGTGCCGCTTTCAAGGTTTGCGGCAACTGCCGTGGTCGAGTTGGCATAGCTTGCGGTATCGCGACCAGCACCCCCGACAAGGCTGTCATGACCGGCACCACCCATCAGGGTGTCATTGCCGGCATCACCATAAAGCTTGTCGTCGCCATTGCCGCCTTCGATGGTGTCGTCACCATCACCGCCATAGAGACGGTCGTTGTTTTCGCCGCCATCAATCACGTCGTTGCCGGCACCACCCAGGATGCTGTCATCGCCCGTACCACCATTGATGGTGTCATTGCCAGCTTCGCCATACAGCTTGTCCTGACCCTGACCACCGGTAATGGTATCTGCACCTTCTCCACCCCAGACACGGTCGTCACCCGATCCACCATCAAGGGTATCGTCGCCGGTACCGCCCGTGATGCTGTCCTGGCCACTGCCACCTTCGATCAGGTCATTACCGTCATCACCCGAAAGCGTGTCATCGCCGTCACCACCATACAGGCTGTCATTGCCTTCCATGCCGGAAATCGTGTCCTGACCATTCAGGCCATAGACGGTATCATCGCCGGCAAGGGCGGCAATCGTGTCATTGTTACTCGTGCCATAAAGCAGATCATCCTGCGGCGTCGGGCCAGAGGCCTGTTCGACACCGACAAACATGTCCGCCTTGAGCTGGCTCATCGAGATGCCAACAAGCGTCAGCGTGCCCTGACCATTGAGGTTGATGACGGTGTCGTTGCCGACCTGGGTCATCTGGTCTTGCAGGTCACCCCAGTCATCAATGTCGAGCGACGCCAGATTGATCTTGTCTTCGTTGGTGTTGAAGTCGGTAACAACCTTGTTGCCGGAATTGTTCGATACGATGATTTCATCCGCACCCGCACCGCCGGTGTAGGTGTCATCCCCCGCACCGCCATCAAGCGTATCGTTGCCCGAACCACCAAGAAGCGTATCGGTACCATCGGTTCCGGTCAGGGTGTCGTTGCCGACCCCACCATCAAGAAGATCGTTGCCATTTCCACCCGACAGAACGTCATCACCGTCGCCACCGAGAAGCGTATCGTCACCATCACCGCCAAGCAGGGTATCGTTGCCGATGCCACCATCAAGGGTGTCATTGCCAGCATCCCCCGACAGCAGGTCATTGCCCGCGCCACCGGCGATGCTGTCATTGTCATCACCGCCATACAGAACGTCGTCGCCGCCTTCGCCATCAAGCGAGTCATTGCCCGCAGAGCCATAAATGGTGTCGGTTTCATCGCCACCGGTGATGGTGTCGTCACCTTCCATGCCGTCGATGTAATCATCACCGCCGCCGCCATCCATGACGTCGTTCCCGGCATGACCGATCAGGGTATCGTCACCGGCATTGCCTTCGATGACGTCATCGCCTTCATTGCCTTCGAGACTGTCATTACCCGAACCACCGGAAATCACATCATTGCCGCTGCCGCCGGTGATGGTGTCGTTCCCGTCACCACCCGAAAGCGTGTCGTTGCCTTCCATGCCATTGAGCGTGTCATTGCCAGCGCCACCATCGACGGTGTCGTCACCGGCAAGGGCATCGATATAGTCATCCTCGCTGGTGCCCAGCAGGACATCGTCAAACTGGGTCGGGCCACCATCATTTTCGATACCGACAAACATGTCGGATGAAACGTCATTCAGGCGGACACCGCGCAAGGTGACAGAGCCCTGATCGCCAAGATCAATGACCGTGTTGCCATTCACTTCGGACAGAAGCGGGGCCAGTTCCGACCAGGTGCTGATATCAAGCGCATCGAGCGAGATATGATCGACGCTGGTATTGAAGTCCATGACGACCTTGTCACCGATCAGGCTGGTGACCTGAACAACGTCGGCCCCCGATCCGGTATGGATGACGTCATCGCCTGCACCGCCATCGATGGTATCGTTGCCCTGATCGCCATAAAGCGTGTCGTTGCCCGCACCACCGTCAAGGTAGTCGTCGCCACGTTCGCCATGCAGCGTGTCATTGCCTTCGCCGCCAATCAGTGTATCGGCACCATCGCCGGTCCAGATGACGTCGTTGCCGGCACCGCCATCGACGGTGTCTTCGCTGATGTCGGCTTCGACATTGTCAAACGTGTCATTGCCCGCACCCAGATCAACCTCATTGTCCTGGCTGTTGCCATAGACATAGTCGTCATGGGCGGATGCGATTACTTTTTCGAAGTTGGCAAGAATATCGCCAACCGCATCGCCGCCAAAGGCACGCCCGCCCTCACCCGGATTGTGGGTATGGGCATCGGTGTCACCGAGGAAGATTTCAACACCGGCGTCTGAACCTTCGTAACTGATGGTGTCACGGCCTTCGCCGCCATCAAGATAGTCGCCACCTGCACCACCTTCGATGGTGTCATCGCCGGCACCACCCAGCAGGGTGTTTTCACCACTTGACCCGGTCAGAACATCGTCGCCATCCGATCCGATAACATTTTCGATGTTGCTGATCGTATCCGTCCCGGTTTCAGCCGAGGTCGCGGTTCCAGCCGACAGATCCACCGTCGCACCGTTGGCAGCCGACATATCAAGCGTATCTTCGCCGTCGCCACCATCAAGGGTGTCGTCGCCAGAAGACGCCATCAGGGTATCGTTACCGGCACCGGCATCGACCACATCGTTGCCCGCGCCATCATCAACGACGTCTGCACCATCGCCAGCGGCAATCGTGTTGTTGGCGGCGTCACCGGCAATGGTATCTGCCGCAGCACTGCCGATCACATTTTCAAAGCCGGAAATGGTGTCGTTGCCGGTTTCAGCACTGCTTGCCGTACCGGCCGCAAGGTCAACCGTGGCGCCGCTGGTGGCATCACTGAGATCAAGGGCGTCGTCGCCTTCACCACCGGCAAGGGTGTCATCACCTGCACCCGCCATGACGGTATCGTTGCCCGCACCACCATCAACGATATCCGCACCGGCACCGGCAGTGATCACGTCGCTGCCGTCACCACCATTGATGGTGTCATTGCCTTCGCCACCATCAAGGATGTCGTTGCCGGCACCACCTTCAAGCAGGTCATCGCCCGCGCGCCCCGAAAGGATATCGTTGCCAAGGCCGCCGGTCAGGGTGTTGTTATCGTCCGAACCGGAAAGCCTGTCATTGCCGTTCGAGCCAATCAGGTCTTCGATGCTGGAAAGCTTGTCGGTTTCGGTTGTGCCGACCTTGGCCGTGCCGGTCGCAAGATCAACATTTACCGGGTTGCTTGCGTTGCTGTAATCGGCGGTATCATTGCCGTCGCCACCAACAAGGGTGTCGTTGCCAGCACCGCCCGACAGCGTATCATCACCGGCACCACCATCAAGAATGTTGGATTTCGCATCACCGGCGATTGTGTCGTCGTGATCCGAACCGATGACATTTTCGACATGATAGATCGCGTCGTTGCCGGCACCACCGGTTGCGGTGTAGTTCGCCAGATCAACATCAACAGCCGACGTCGCATCGTCGTACATGACGACGTCTTCATCTGCACCACCAACAATGATGTCATTGCCCGCACCACCGCGCAGGGTATCGTCGCCGATACCACCCTGCAGCGTGTCATCGCCAACACCACCATCGATGATGTCGTCGCCATAGCTGCCATCAAGGTAATCGTTACCCGCACCGCCATCCAGATTGTCATGGCCAAGTTCGCCATTGATGGTGTCGTCACCCGCATTGCCCCAAAGGGTATCGTTACCCGCACCACCATTGATGGTGACATCGCCGTACGAAATGGTGTCGCTGGTCAGATCGACCACGTCATCGCCAGAACCGGCATTGATGACCTCAACCCCGTCAAGGCGTGCGCCATCGGTCGTGGTCTCATCAACGGTTGTCTCGAAACTGATCGAACGGACAAAGAAGTCGCTGCTGTCAGAACCCGTGGAGCCATTTGCATAGGGTTCGCTTTCAAACGCGATATAGCGGAATTCGACTGCATTGCCGCTGCCATCGGTGGCGTTGATTGTTGCCGTGCCGACACCGTTGCTGGTGTAGTTGACCGTGCTGTCATCAAGCGTACCGGATGCAACAAGGTTGCCGTCAGCATCAAAGGCCTTCCATGACCCGATCTCGCCGCCGCCTTCACCGGCCATCAGGTTGGAAACCTGAACCGTGGCCGTCGAGGCATCTGCACCAAGATCGACAACGATGGCTTCGCTTTCGCCGGACTGGGCATCGTGGTTGATCTGACCACCAGCGATGCCGCCGCCGTCATTACCGATGCCATTGCCATCAAAGTTGACCGCGTCATCCGCCGCCGCAAGGTTCAGCTTGCCATCGCCGTCAACATAGGACGTACCAAAGTCAAAGGCATAAAGGTTTGCATCCGACCAGGCCGCCTGAACATCAGCCGAACTTGCCGAATCAGTCAGGCCAAAGGTGCGGGTTTCGGTCGTCGGCGTGGTGGTCTGACCATCACCAAGTTTGGAACCATCAAGCACCAGTGCATCGGCGCCATCGGTCATATCAAGGGAGTCATTACCCTCGCCACCGATAAAGGTATCATCAGAGATGTTCTTACCGCTGATATCAGCAACATCCCCAGTGCCATCGACACCCGGGCTGCCGGTGTTTTCGGTGGTATCACCACTGATCGCGGTTCCGTCGACATCAAAGTTCAGAACGTCGTCGCCAGCCCCGCCATCAAGAGTATCGTCACCGGCACCGCCGCTGAGTTCGTCGTTATCGGCACTACCAGTTAAGGCGTCGTCACCTTCGCCACCCGACAGCGTATCGTTGCCAGCACCACCATCAAGGCTGTCATTGCCCGTGCCACCGTCCAGGGTGTCGGCACCATCATTGCCAAGCAAGGTGTCATCACCCGCACCACCGGAAACCGTATCGTCACCGGCCAGGGCATCGATGGTGTCATCGTCATCGGTACCCGAAAGGATGTCGTCATTCGGGGTTGCGCCATCGGTGATGTTGGTAAAGTCATCGGCGCTAAGTTCGCTTAGACCAACACCCACAAGGGTTACCGTGCCGCCAGACGGCAGGTTCAGGACCGCGTCCCCATTGCTGTTTTGACTGAGCAACGGAACCAGGTCGCCCCAGTTTTCAAGGCCAAGGTCATCGATCGAGATTTTGTCTTCGCCAGGAGTGAAGTCGCTTACGACATCATCATCTGTGCCATCGGCAAAGATGAAGGTATCCGCACCAGCGCCACCGGCAACCGTGTCGTCGCCTGCGCCACCATCAATGGTGTCGTCACCGGCACCTGCATTGATGACATTATCGCCGTTCGAGCCGGTAATCTGGTCATCGCCAGCACCGGTCGTGACATTTTCGATGTTAGAGAACTGATCATTGCCGGTTTCAGCCGAGCTTGCCGTGCCCGCACCAAGATCGACAACCGCACCACCGGTTGCGTTCGACATATTCAGGGTGTCAGAGCCGTCGCCACCATCAAGGCTGTCATTGCCCGCACCGGCAATGACCGTATCATCACCGGCACCGCCCAGAACAAGGTCGCTGCCCGCGCCATCGGAAATGACGTCGTTGCCCGCACCGCCATCAATCAGATCGATGCCATCGCCACCATCAATGGTATCGGCACCGGCACCAGACGAAATGGTGTCGTCGGCGCTGCTGCCGGTAATGACATCGTCACCTGTACCGGTGGTTACATTTTCAAAGCCGGAAATGACGTCATCGCCGGTTTCGCTGCTGTGAGCAGTGCCATCCTGCAGATTGACCGCGATGTCAGCATCGACATCGGACATATCAAGCGTGTCAAAGCCGTCACCCCCCGAAAGGGTATCGTTGCCAGCACTGCCAACAACGGTGTCATTGCCGACACCGGCATCAACGATGTCATTTCCTGCACCGGCATTGATGTGGTCATTGCCATCACCACCGCTGATGCTGTCATTGCCTTCGTTGGTCCAGACGGTGTCGTCACCCGTTCCGGCATCAACCGATACATCGCCATAGGATTCCGTCTGGCTGGTCAGATCGACAACATCGTCACCGGCACCGGTGTCGATGACTTCGACGCCGGAAATCGACGGTGCGTTCGATTCATCAGCATGATCGTTGTCGAGAATGATCGCGTCGCCGCCCGATGTCCCGACAAGGGTATCGATGCCTTCGCCACCATCAAACTGATCATCGCTTAGACCAAGGCCCTCAAGGTCGGCAACATCACCGGTGCCATCAACACCCGGGCTGCCGGCATGGTCGGTTTCATCACCGGCCTGACCAATACGGTCCGCTTCGAACTGAAGAACGTCGTTACCGTCGCCGCCATCAAGGGTGTCAGATCCTTCGCCACCGCCAAGCGTATCATTGCCGCCACCGCCAATAACCGTGTCATTGCCTGATCCGCCGCCAACGGAGTCATCACCATCGCCGCCGTCAACGGTGTCGTCACCGTCACCGCCATCAACCGTGTCATTACCGCCGCCGCCGCCGACCGAATCATTGCCGCTGCCACCACCAACGGAGTCATTGCCATCACCACCATCGACAGAGTCGTCCCCATCGCCACCATCGACCGTGTCATTGCCGCTACCGCCGCCGACAGAATCGTTCCCACTGCCACCGCCAACGGAGTCATCACCGTCACCGCCATCAACGGTATCGTTGCCATCGCCACCATCGACGCTGTCATGACCTGCACCACCGTCGACCGAGTCATCGCCGTCGCCACCACCAAGGGTGTCTTCGCCCGGCGTGCCGACATTGTCGATACCGGTGAAGTGATCCGGGGTCAGATCGCCCACAGCCACACCCGACAGGGTCACCGTGCCGCCAGCTGGCAGGGTAATAACCGCGCCGTCTGGGCCATCAGACAGCAAGGGTTGCAGATCGGTCCAAGCCGAGATGCCCAGATCCGGAAGTGAAATTGCGTCAGAAGTCAGGTCGAAATCGGTAACAAGGTCGGTATCCGTGCCGTCTTCGAAGACAAACGTATCGGCACCGTCACCACCCGAAAGCGTGTCGTTGCCAGCACCTGCCGCAATGGTGTCATCACCGGCACCGCCAGACAGAACATCATCGCCCGCACCACCATCAAGGGTGTCGTTGCCTGCACCACCGTCAATGATGTTGGCATCGTCGGAACCGGTAATGACGTCAGCGTTATCCGAGCCGGTTACATTTTCGAAGTTCGCAATGGTGTCCGATCCGGTGTTGGCACCACTTGCCGTACCGGCCGCAAGGTCGACGTTCACACCACCCGTGGTGTCAGACAGATCAAGGGTATCAATACCGTCGCCGCCATCGATATCGTCGTCGCCACCATCAAGGGAAACGGTGTCATTACCCGCACCGGCATCAATCGTGTTGTTGCCAGACGATCCGGTAATGGTGTCATCACCATCGGTCGCGATGACATTTTCAAAGCCGGAAATGCTGTCGCTGCCGGTTTCACCGCTGCTTGCGGTGCCTGCGCCAAGATCAATGGTCGCACCATCGGCGCTCGACAGATCAAGCGTATCATTGCCATCGCCACCGATCAGGATATCGTCGCCTGCACCGGCTGCGATGGTGTCATTACCTTCGCCACCGTCGATGGTGTCCGACCCCTGGCCGCCATCAAGGACGTCATCGCCCGCGCCACCATCAAGGGTGTCGTTACTGGCGCCACCATTGATGTTATCCGCACCTTCGCCGCCCAGCAGGACGTCATCACCATCATTTGACCAGATGGTGTCATCGCCCGCACCGCCATCGACCGTGACATCGCCATAGGAATGGGTGTTGCTGGTCAGGTCGACAACGTCATTGCCGTCACCGGCATCGATGTATTCGATATCAACGATGGACGGGTTGGCCGCACCGTTTTCATGATCACGATCCAGAATGATCGCATCGTCACCGGAACCGGCAACCAGCGTGTCATGACCTTCGCCGCCAACAAAGCTGTCATCAGACAGGTTCTTGCCCGAGATATCGGCAGTTTCGCCGGTCCCATCGGTGGTCGGGCTGCCGACATGATCGGTGGTTTCACCATCTGCGGCAACGCTGTCACCTTCAAACGACAGGACGTCATCACCGGCACCACCATCCACAAGGTCGGCACCTTCGCCACCGCCAAGGGTATCGTTGCCTGCGCCGCCCGAAAGCGTGTCATTGCCTGCACCACCGGCAAGGATGTTGTCACCGGTCGACCCGGTCAGGGTGTCATCACCGGCACCACCGGTCGCACCTTCGATGCCGTCAAGGGTATCGGTGCCATCGGTCGTCGTGCCCGTTCCGTTTTCAAGATCGACAACCACGCCATCTGCCTGGTCGGAATAATCGACGATATCGTCGCCTTCGCCACCGATCAGGGTATCGTTACCCGCACCGCCCGAAAGCGTGTCATTGCCTGCGCCACCATCTATGACGTTGTCAAATTCGTTGCCCGCCAGCGTGTCATCATGGTCGGAACCGATCAGGGTTTCGAAGCCGTCAATGCTGTCATTGCCTGCACCACCGGTTGCAGTACCGGCATCAAGGTCAACATTCACACCACTGTCTGCGTCTTCGTAAGACAGAGCGTCTTCACCTTCGCCGCCGATCAGCGTGTCACCGCCGCCCTTGCCAAAGACCGTGTCATTGCCTGCACCGCCATCAAGGATGTTGGCATTTTCGTCACCGATCAGAACATCATCACCGTTACCGCCGGTGACGTTTTCGATGCTTTCAAGGGTATCGTTGCCCGCCTCACCACTCGCAGTGCCAGCCCCCAGGTCAACAGTGACACCTGCGGTCGTGTCGGAATAATCGGCAGTATCGGAACCTTCGCCACCACGCAGGGTATCGTCACCTGCGCCACCGATCAGCGTGTCATTGCCTTCATCGCCGTAAATATCGTCATCGCCAGCCTGACCATCGATGATGTCGTCGCTTTCAAGCGCATGGATTTCGTCGCTGATCTGGCTACCGGTGATGTCGTCTTCGAACTCGGTGCCAAAGATGACGTCATAGCCATAGAAGTTTTCCGGACCAAGATCATCTACCGAGACACCTTCAAGCGTGATGCTGTCGCCATCGCCAAGGGTGATGACGGCATCGCCGTTTTCATCATCGGCCATCTGGTCACGCAGGGTGGCATAATCCTCGATGCCATAAGCAGACAGATCAATGATGTCTTTTTCGACGTCAAAGTCGGTAACGGTGTCATGACCGCTACCAGGCTCAAGCACGATCAGGTCTTCGCCTTCGCCGGTGATCAGGACATCATCACCCGAACCGCCAACAAGGGTATCGTTACCCGATCCACCATCAAGGGTGTTGATGCCGTCGCTGCCGATCAGGGTATCGGTGTAATCGGTGCCGATGACGCGTTCGAAGTTACGAACAATGTCGTCCCCGCCGCCACCGGTCGCATATTCCTTGACCAGATCGACCGTGACACCCGCATCGACATTGGAATAGTCGACGGTGTCGATATCATTTTCGCCGTTGCCACCATCCAGGATGTCATCCCCGGCATCACCATAGACCCAGTCGCTGCCAGCGCCGCCTTCGACAATATCGTCGCCTTCGCCGCCAGAGAGGGTGTCATCGCCAGCTTCACCCAGAAGGATGTCACCACCAGTGCCACCATCGATGATGTCGTCGCCGGAACCGCCGCTGATTTCGTCGATGCCTTCGCCACCATCAATAACGTCACTGCCAGCACCACCATTAATCGCGTCGCCACCGGCACCGCCGGAAATGGTGTTGTTGCTCTCGTCACCGGAAATCTTGTCGTTGAAGTCGGACCCGACGACGTTTTCGATGTCGACCAGCGTATCATTGCCCTGACCGGTTGCTGAACCGGCCGCAAGATTAACGGTTACGCCCTGATCAGCACTGCTGTAATCGGCGGTATCGGAACCCTCACCACCGTCCAGCACGTCATCACCAGCAACTCCGACAAAGGTATCATCGCCATCAAGACCGGTTAGGGTGTTGTTTTCATCATTGCCCGACAGCGTATCGTCAAACAGGGTACCGGTGACGTTTTCAATACCGTCAAGAACATCATCACCATCCCCGCCGGTGACAGTTCCAGCAGCAAGGTCGACCTCAATCCCGGCTCCTTCCGTCGCATAATCTGCAGTGTCGTTACCGTCGCCACCCCGCAGGACATCCGATCCAGAATTGCCAACCAGCGTATCGTCGCCGGTGCCGCCATCAATGGTGTCATTGCCTTCGCCACCGATCAGGCGGTCATTGCCAGCCCCGCCATCAACCGTGTCATCACCTTCACGGGCATTGATAATGTCATCACCACTGCCACCGATCATTTCGTCGGCATCTTCGGTGCCAAGACGGACATCCACACCAATGAAGTTGTCTACGCTCAACTGCGACGGTGCAACACCCTGCAGCGTGATGGTATCGCCGCTGTCAAACGTGATGGTCAGATCACCATTGGCGTCCGTGCCAAACATTTTCTCAAGCGCACCATAACCGGCAATATTGAAGCTGGTCAGGTCAATGGTATCGGCGAGCGGATTGAAATCGGTAACCGTATCCTGGCCATCGCCCGGATTGAAGATCACCTGATCCGATCCGCTTCCAAGCGTCAGAATATCGTTGCCAGCACCGGCATCAAAGGTGTCATCACCGGCGCCACCGATAAAGGTATCGCTCTGCGCACCACCGGTAAAGGTGTCGCTGAACTCGGAACCGCGGATGGCTTCGATGCCTTCAAGGGTATCGGTACCGGTTGCTGTTCCGGCAACGGTGTTGGCGCTGGTATCAACCCTGACGGCAGATTCAGAATCGACATAGCTTGCAGTATCGACGCCTTCGCCACCGATCAAGTAGTCATCGCCTGCACCAGACAGCAATGTGTCATTTCCGGCACCACCATCAAGCGTATCGGCGCCCGTACCGCCAGAAAGGATGTCGTTGCCCGCACCACCTTCCACCAGGTCATCACCGCTGCCTGATGAAATGACGTCATTGCCTTCGCCGCCAGTAATGGTATCGGCCCCAGCACCGGTATTAATCGTGTCATTACCCGCACCGCCATCGACGATGTCGGCACCATCGCCGGTGGCAATCACGTCATTGCCGTTGCCCGCATCAACGGTGTTGTCACCATTTCCGGCATTGATCACGTTGCCCGTGTCATCGCCAATGATCAGGTCATCACCGTCACCGGTCGTGACATTTTCAATATTGGTAAAGGTATCGGTATCAGAGCCATCGGTGGCTGTGCCGTTGGTGAAATCAACGGTCTGATCACTGGCAAGGTCGGACAGATCAAGGGTATCTTCACCCGCGCCACCATCGATGGTGTCGCTACCTGCACCGCCGCGCAGTGTGTCATTGCCAGCACCGCCCAGAAGAACGTCATCACCCGCGCGACCATCAAGCACGTCATTGCCCGCTTCGCCCGAAAGCGTGTTGCGACCGCTATCGCCGCGCAGAGTATCGGCATTTCCGGAACCGGAAACATTTTCGAAGTTCGAAATGATTTCGCCGGTGCTGGTTACGCCCGTCTGCAGGTCAACCGAAACGCCGGACTCGCCTTCGAAGGAGAGGGTATCCTCGCCCTCGCCGCCATCTAGTGTATCGATGCCGGCGCCGCCGGAAATGGTGTCATTGCCCGCGCCACCTTCGATCACGTCATTGCCTGCACCGCCGGTCACGATGTCATCGCCGTCACCGGCAAGAATGGTGTCATTGCGGCCACTACCGGTGATCACGTCATCATGGTCAGATGCAATGATCTGTTCGATTCCACTGAAGGTGTCGGTACCGGTATCTTCACCGGTCGCCGTGTTGGTGCCCAGATTGATGTTCAGGCCGGATGCAGCGTCCGAGTAATCAAGCGTATCGGCACCCGCACCACCAATATAGGTGTCATCGCCAAGTTCGCCGACGAAGCTGTCATTGCCCGCTCCGCCATCAAGGACGTCGTTGCCAGCACCGCCGGTCAGCATGTCATTCCCGGCACCACCAGTGATCACGTTGTTGGCATCGTTGCCAGTGATGGTGTCGTCATATTCTGTACCGGTGACGTTTTCGAAACCGGAAATCGTGTCATTGCCATCTGCACCGGTCGCGGTTCCCGAAGACAGATCGATGTTCTGGCCACCGGTCGCGTCGGAATAATCAAGGGTATCTGTTCCCTCGCCACCGGAAAGGGTATCATCGCCTACGCCACCGGAAATCCGGTCATTACCCGAGCGACCATCAATCGTGTCGTCGCCCGCACCACCCGAAAGGGTGTTCGCCGCGTCCGAACCACCGATGCTGTCCTTTGCGTCGGAGCCAATGACGTCTTCGATGTTGCTTAGCACATCTGTGCCATCGGCTTTGGCAGCCGAACCGGCTTCAAGATCAACATCAACACCGGTTTCACTGTTACTGTAATCAACAGCGTCCTGACCAGCGCCACCGTCAATCACGTCGTCACCGGTGCTCCCGTTGATGGTGTCGTTCCCACCGCCAGTCAAAATGGTGTTATCAGTATCCGAACCGGTAATAATGTCGTTCCGGTTCGAACCGATTACATTTTCAACATTAAGAACCGTATCACCGGTCTCTTCGTCTGTTTTACCCGTCGCAAGGTCCAGCGTTACTCCCTGCTCTGCGCCGGAGTAATCAACCGTATCAATCCCGTCACCACCATCGATCAGGTCTTTTCCAAGGCCACCGATCAGGGTGTCGTCACCCGCACCACCAAGTAGCGTGTCGTTACCTTCGCCACCTGACAGAATGTCATTGCCCCCCTCACCCGACAGGACGTTGTTGGCCTGGTTACCCGTGATGGTGTCGTCATAAACAGAACCGCTCAGGTTCTCGATACCGACAAGATTGTCATTGCCAAGCCCGGTAACAGTTCCCGCACCAAGATCAGCGGTGATCCCGCCTGTCGCGTTGCCATAATCAACGGTATCAACCCCGGCACCACCGCGCAGCACATCATCGCCGCCACTTGCGATCAGGGAGTCATTGCCTGCACCAGCATCAATCGTGTTGGCACCAGCATCGCCAATCAGAGTATCGTCGTGGACCGAACCGGTGACGTTTTCGATGCTTTCAAGCGTATCTTCACCCGCCGCACCACTTGCCGTTTGTGCAGCAAGGTCAACAGTAACCCCGCCCTCGGCATTGGTGTAACTTGCAGTATCTTTGCCCGCACCGCCCGACAGGGTGTCATCCCCGCCCAGTCCTTCAAGGATGTCGTCACCTTCGCCGCCTGCGAGGATGTTGTCGGCATCGGAACCAATCAGGACATCATTGCCCGCACCGGCAACGATTTTTTCGACATTACGAATCTGATCATTGCCACTTTGTGCCGTGGCCGTCCCGGTGTTGAGATTGACATTGATACCTGCAGTTTCGTCGGAATAATCAACTGTATCGACGCCTGTGCCACCATCCAGGATATCATCACCGTCACCCCCAATCAGGGTGTCATCGCCAGCACCGCCAAAGATGCTGTCATTGTCTTCAAGACCATCAATGATGTCGTTGCCATCAAGACCCGACATCGTGTCCTGACCATCGGTACCCGACATGGTGTCATCATCAGACGTTCCGACAAGGTCACGTACACCGATGAAGTTGTCCGCGGTGATGTCATCCTTGCTGACGCCTTCGAGCACCATCGACGTGCCCTCGCCGAAATCGATGACAAGGTCACCGTTTTCGTTCTCAGACATCATCTCGTGAAGCGCGCCGTAGGTATCAACACCAAGAGCACGAATATCAATCTGGTCCTCGCCAACGGCAAAGTCGGTAATGGTATCTGTTCCGGCGTCCGGACCAACAACGTAAACGTCTGCCCCTGTCCCACCGGTCAGGGTGTCATAACCCGCACCACCGGTGATGGTATCAGCGCCGGCACCGGCATTGATAACGTTGTTACCGTCGTCGCCGGTAATGATGTCGGCCTGACCAGAACCGATGACATTTTCAACGCCATTAATGCTGTCAGTACCGCCGGCATTGCTCGCCGTTCCTGCCGACAGGTCAACGTTGACCGCACCGCCATCCGCATAGGTTACAGTGTCGTCGCCGTCGCCACCTTCGATGGTGTCACTGCCTGCGCCACCGATCAGAAGGTCGTCGCCGGCACCACCATCAAGGATGTCGTCACCAGAACCACCGGAAAGGATGTTGTTGGCATCGTCACCAATCAGGGTGTCGTCGTGATCTGAACCGAGAACACTCTCAATACTTTCAAGGGTATCGTCGCCAGCGGCACCACTTGCAGCCCCCTCGGAAAGATCAACGGTTACAGAGCCGTCGGCATCGCCGTAGTCAGCTGTATCTGTACCATTACCGCCGACAAGGGTGTCATTGCCAAGGCCGCCGGCGAGTATATCGTTGCCCGAACCGCCTAATACGATGTCATTGCCTTCACCGCCTGAAAGCCTGTCATTGCCTGTCCCACCAAGCAATGCGTCATCACCGGCACCGCCGGAAATGGTGTCATTACCAGCACCGCCGGACAATGTGTTGGCACCATCATTTCCGATGATCGTGTCGTTCTGGTTTGAACCAAGAACATTTTCGATATCAATCAGTGTGTCTTCGTTCCCGACACCGCCGATGCCAGCTTCGAGATTTACCGAAACGCCATTGCCTTCCGAATAGTCAACCGTATCTTCGCCGTCACCACCGTCGATGACATCTCGCCCCAAGTCGCCGGAAATGGTGTCATCACCGCTGTTACCGAAAATTGTGTCGTCACCTGCACCGCCAGCAATCGTATCATTGCCCGCAAGGCCATCAATCACCTCGGCCGCCAAGGATCCCTGCAAAACATCATTACCCTCGGTCGCACCCAGGGCTTCAATGTCAATAAAGTTGTCCGCAGTCAGGTTTTCGGGTGAAACACCATTCAGGACGATAGTGCTGTCATTTATGGTGATGACTGCATTGCCCGCATTGTCCGTACCGAGCATTTTCTTTAGTGCTTCAAAGTTCGGAACATTGAAGCCAGCAAGATCAATCTTGTCTTCTGCCGGATTGAAATCTGTGATCACGGACCGGCCAGTCTCGGTACCAAAGACAAAGGTATCAGCACCTTCACCGCCGGAAACAACATCGTTGCCGCCACCTGCAGTGATGGTGTCATCGCCACCGCCACCTTCGATGACGTTACTAAACTGATCGCCAGTCAGTACATCATCGAAATCCGAGCCGACAATATTTTCGACAGAGCTTAGCGTGTCGTTGCCATCCGCACCCGATGCCGTGCCCACAGCAAGATCGACATTTACGCCACCGGATGCATCGGCATAGGTAACGGTATCGGAACCAAGGCCACCAGAAATCCGGTCATTGCCGGCACCACCCGCGATTGTGTCGTTACCGGCACCGCCATTGAGCACATCATCGCCACCACGACCATCAAGAATGTCGTTACCTGCGCCCCCATCAAGCACGTTCGCAGTGTCATCGCCGGCCAGGGTATCGTTGAACGATGAGCCCGTGACATTTTCAAAGTTGGTAATTGTATCGGTACCGTCGGGCGCACTTGCCTGTCCGGTCGCAAGGTCGACAACAACACCACCGTCAGCACCCTGATAGCTTAGGGTATCGTTACCATCGCCACCATCAAGATCATCATTGCCGGCACCGCCATTGATCGCATCGTCACCCGTACCGCCGGTAATAGTGTCAGTGCCGGTTCCACCGGTTATGAAATCATTGCCAGCACCACCATCAATCGTATCGTTTCCGGCACCGCCGGAAACCACATCGTTGCCGTCTTTGGCGCTAATCACATCACTTCTGTCAGTACCAATCAGAACGTCTCTGTCCTCGGTACCTTCCAGCGACCGGATGCCCTTGAAGTTGGCATAGGTCAGGCTATCGGGATTGACACCTTCAAGGGTGATGACGGCATCGCCAACCGAAATCGTCGCATTGCCCGCCGCGTCTTCGCCGATAAAGTCGGCAACATCGGAGAACAGCTCAAGATTGTCGATACCCTGAATATCAATGACGTCGTTCACAGGATCGAAATCGGTGACGAGATCATTACCGCTGTCCGCCCGGACAACGAAGGTATCGGCACCTGAACCACCGGTCAGCGTATCGTCACCGCCGCGACCATCAATGGTATCGCTGCCCGCACCACCGAAGAAGATATCGTCACCGCCGCTGCCCAGCATGGTGTCGCTGCCAGATGAACCCTCGATCTTTTCGAAACCGGAGATAACGTCGGTAAAGTCGTTTCCGGAAACCGTTCCTGCGTCGAGGTCAACCGTCACGGCCGACCCAGGACCTGTCACACCAGCGTTGTAGCTTAGCGTATCGTTGCCATCGCCACCAATCAGGGTGTCATCACCGGCACTGCCAAAAACAGTGTCATCACCTGCACCAGTATCAACGATGTTGTCGGCAGCGTTGCCATAAACGATGTCGTTACCAGAACCTGACACAACGTTTTCAAAGCCCGAAAGGGTGTCATTGCCGTCACCGGTTGCCGTGCCGGTCGAGAGGTTAACCGTCACTCCGCCATCAACATCGGTATAATCAACAGTATCGTTCCCAGCGCCGCCAGAAAGGGCGTCATCACCGCCGCCACCGGAAATGGTGTCATCACCAGCCATGCCCGAAAGCGTATTCACACCATCGTCACCGGAAATGACGTCGTTGCTTGCAGAACCGGTAATATTTTCAATGTTGGACAGTTGCGTCGTGCCGGAACCCATCGTGGCGGTACCGTTCGCAAGATCGACACTCAGCCCGGACTCATTGCCAAAGGAAACCGTATCATTGCCATCACCACCGTCGACGGTGTCGTTACCGCCAACGCCGCGAATGACGTCATCCCCCGCGCCGGTCGAAATAACATTGGCGTCACTGGACGCAATGACAGTGTCATCGCCAGCACCAGTAATTACGTTCTCAACACTAATCAGTGTATCAGTTTCGCCGGTTTGGACGTCACGCGCGGATCCATCCTCGAGATTAACTTCCTGACCGCTTTCGCGCGCACTCAGATCAAGGGTGTCGCTGCCTTCACCACCGATGAGGGTATCGTTGCCTTCTTCGCCAACAAACAGGTCGTCGCCCTCGCCACCATCAAGGGTGTCGTTGCCACCACGACCAACAAGCGTGTCATTACCCGCACCACCGCGCAAAACGTTGACACCGTTATCGCCGTAAAGTTCGTCTTCATATGCTGAACCGGTCGCATTCTCGATGCGATCAAGAACATCGTTGCCATCGGCACCCGTCGCAGTTCCTGCGCCAAGGTCAACCTGAACACCGCCATTGGCGCCGGAATAGTCGACGGTATCAATACCTTCCTGACCGCGCAGGGTATCGTTACCTGCCCCGCCCGAGACCGTATCATCGCCATAACCGCCGGAAATGACGTCATCGCCACTCCCACCGCTGAGCGTATCGTCACCGCCATAGCCATAAAGCGCGTCATTGCCGTCCGTACCGGAACCGACATCATTGTCTTCGGTTTCAAAAATGCGACCAAAACCGCGGAAATCATCCGCGTCCAGGCTGTCGCTGCTGACACCTTCGAGGGTGAGCGTGCCCTGGTCCCCGAAATCGATAACGGTGTTGCCGTTGCCATCATCGGACATCATGGTTTGCAGGGTTGCAAAGTCCTGAATGCCGAGTTTGGAAAGATCTATAATGTCTTCCGAACCGGCAAAATCAGTGATCGTGTCATTGCCGAAATTCTCGGTCAGCTCAAAGTCGTCGGCACCCGAACCACCGGTCAGCGTATCATTGCCCGCACCACCGGTCAGCGTATCGATGCCCGCACCGCCTTCAAGAACGTTGTCGGCATCATCACCCGCAATGTGATCGTCAAAGTCGGAGCCGACGACGTTTTCCACCATCTGGACAACGTCATTGCCCGCACCGCCCGTTGCGGCTTCATTAGCAAGATCAACCGTGACTGCACTGTCCGCATCGCTATAGCTTACAGTATCGACACCACTGCCACCCTGGATGTGATCATCGCCCTGGCCCCCACGCAGGAAGTCGTCACCCGATCCACCCGCCATGACATCATTGCCGGAACCACCCACCAGAAGGTCGTTGCCAGCCCCACCCTGCAGCACGTCGTCGTCATCGGCGCCAAACAGGCTGTCGCTGCCATCACCGCCCTGCAGGATGTCGTTGCCGCTTTCACCGCGCAGGACATCATTGCCACCGCCGCCCTGCAAAAGGTCATTGCCTGCACCGCCTTCAAGCGTGTCATCGCCGTCATTGCCCTGAAGGGTGTCGTTTCCGCTAGCCCCCCCGAGAGTATCTGTCTCGTCGTCGCCCTGAACAACATCGGCCGCACCCGATGGATTATTGTCAAAGGCGTTGGAATCGCCGTCATCGGCATCGGTTACGTCACCATCTGCTTCAGCGTCAGCACCGCCGGTTGTTTCACCACCTGTTGCGTCCGCGCCCGAGGCTGCATCGCCAGAGGTTTCTTGTCCGGCGTCACCTTCGGGTGCTGTGCCAGCTTCGCCGCCTTCGGTGGTATCGTCCGATGCGGTTTCTTCACCGGTGGTTTCTTGGCCTGCGGTCTCATCGGAAGTTGAACCCGCATCAGACGGCTGATCGCCATTAGCGGCACTATCACCTGACCCTGTCTCGCCGGAGCCTTCTGCCGGTGTTTCGTCGCTACCTTCGCCGGTGGTTTCAGAACCGGCTTGTGACTCAGTTGTCTCACCGCCAGTTTCTGCACCAGCTTCGGCACCCGCCTGGGCACCGGTGCTTGTATTGTCTTCTGTGTTCGGGCTGGTTTCGCCAGCCGGGCTGTCGGCACCGGCTTCGTCACCTGTGGTTTCTTCACTGGTCTCTGCTTCGCCAGAGGAAGCGCCCGCGCCAGCGGTCTCCCCGCCGGATGTTTCACCGGTTGCTTCGTCTACCGGCTGCTCAGCACCTTCGCCCGCAGCAGCTTCACCGGAACCTGTACTATCAGTATCTGTTGCGCCACCTTCAGTATCGCCGGAACCCAGCGTATCTTCACCGCTGCCGGCGGAAGCACTGTCAGAACCTGCCTCTCCGCTGGTTTCGCCGCCAGAAGCACCCTCACCAGAAGTCTCGCTGCCCGCACCGGCTTCTGAACCTGCGCCAGAACCGGTAGCAGAACCATCGACGACTTCACCGCCGTCAGAGCCTGAAGCTTCTTCTGCGCCGGTTGCATCACCAGCGTCGGAACCACCCGTGGAAGGTTCCGTTTCACCTGATGCGGTTTCACCCGTTGTGCTGCCGCCATCCGTCGATCCGGAAGTTTCGCCCGAAGACGCACCGGTTTCATTACCGGTCGCTTCGGAGCCGAGTGTATCACCTGAACCGCCATCAGCTTGCGTTTCGGACCCGGCATCGCCGGTGCTGCCCGTTTCGTCGGTGCTTTCTGAACCGCCAGATGTGACCTCGCCCGAGGTGGTATCTTCCTGTGCTTCAGAACTGCCCGTTGAACCGGTTTCCGTTCCGGCATCGCCAGTCGTGGTTTCACCGGAACTGCTGGAATCACTGCCGGTCCCGCCATCATTGTGGGTGGTTTCTTCACTGCCGGATGCACCGGTCGCGCCATCACCAGAAGCTTCGCCAGAGGTTTCACCAGAAGCTGCCGAACCCGTTTCCCCGGTGCTGCCGGAACCAGGTTCCGCGCCACCGGCTTCCGTACCGCCCGTGCCACTATCGCCTGTCGCATCATCGGTTGCGGTACCGGTATCGCTTTGCGACGAAGTATCTTGCGCGTCATTTGTGCGACCAGCGCCGGAATCGAGATTAACTTCAACACCCTGATCTGACTGGCTGTAATCAAGGGTATTTTCGCCTGCTCCCCCGTCAATAGCGTCCGCGCCGTCGCTGACGGCAAAGGTGTCATCACCATCGCCACCCGACAGGCTGTTATTGCCGGAATCACCCGTCAGAACATCATCACCTGATGTGCCACGGAGATTTTCAATATTTTCAAAGGACGTCCGATTGGCACCCGTGGCATCGGTCGAGGAACCTTGCGAAAGATCGGCGCGCACGCCGTCAGAAGCCCCGTCAAACGAAAGGGTATCTTCGCCAGCACCGCCATCAATGCTGTCTGCACCACCACCCGGCAAAATCACATCGTCACCATCCGAACCGATGATGATGTCGTCGCCTGTCCCACCTTCAATGACATTGGCTTCGCCATCGGTGGAGGCAGCATCGCCGCCCTCTGTCGCGACGGAAACTTCGTTGATTTGCGGGACATCGACCAGCGTCACATTGGCAAGCTCTGCCTTCGACACGCCCTCGAAAATCACCTTGTCGCCGGTGGCAAACACGATGAAGGCATTGCCAGACGCATCTTCGCTGGCCAGCGCCATGAGTTCGCTGACACTGTCGACGCCAAGGTCGCTGAGTGCCAACTCATCTTCATCAATGTTGAAGTCGGTGATTGTGGTTTGCTCGAAACCACTTTGGAGCACGAAGGTATCGCGTCCTTCGCCGCCGGTAACAACATCCTCACCCTCGCCCGATTCGAGAATGTCGTCGCCTTCGCCGCCAATCAGGGTGTTGTCACCACCATCGCCCACCAGAACATCGTCATAGGCAGTGCCAATCACGTTCTGGATGTTGGTGAAAACCTGCGTTGCAGTGGATTGAGAGTTGCCTTCGCCCGAAGAGCCTGCCCCGGAATCATTTTTGACCGCAGCAGAATCCCCTTCTGCGCGGTCATCAAGAACCTTATCAATATCGGTGTCGGTAATTCCAACACCGTCGTCTTGGTTGGCGGGCGAGACCAAAACACATACTCCCTACATGGGAATTATTTTTACCAGTACTGCGGCGAACAATCGGCCCCAGAATCGAATTATACCGTAGTATAAATTAGATTTATGCGAATCATCAATAGAAAATGACTCGCCCAGGGACGGTTGATGCGTTTTTTCTCATATTTTCCGGCGTTTTGGAAGGAAAAAGCCCGGCCTGTCAGAATCTGTCAGGTTGTATAGATTCAGTCACCATGACCTATACGTTATTTACCAAATCATTGTTCGCGGAATGCGCGATCAAAGCTGGTGGTGATCGGTGAAAACAGGTAAGCGAGGATCGTTCTGGCACCCGTTACGATCTCCAACTGGGCGGGCATGCCGGGCGACAAAATCATCCCTTCATGCTCGGCCAGGCTTTCGGCATCGATCTCGACCATGGCCTGGAAATAGGATCGGCCTTCGGAGTCTGTCAGTCGATCCGGCGAGACATCGGTTACCGTCCCCTTGACCGGGGCAAACCAACGCTGACTGAACGATGTCACCCGGATATTGACCGGAAGACCGGCCGAAACGACGTCAATATCGTTCGGGGAAACGCGGGCCTCGATCACAAGCCGATCATCCGCCGGCACGATTTCAAGTACTTGCGCCCCCGGCGGAATGACCCCGCCGACAGTGGTGAACTGCATGTTGGTGACTGTCCCATTGCGCGGCGCCTTGATGTCGGAACGCACCAGGATATCCTCGGCCGAGCGCAGGCGTTCGTTCAGATCGGAAATCTCGCTTTGGATATCTCGCAGTTCTGTGTTGATCGATTGCAGGTGGTCGCGCATCAACTGTGACTGGCTGGCCTTGACCTGCTGGATTTGCTGTTCAATCCGGGCAATGTCGGCGGAAAACCGACCGATATTGCCAAGGGTTTCAACCAACCGGCTTTCGAGTTGCAGCAACCGGGTCCGCCGCGCATAGCCAAGATCGACCATCGGCTTGACCATCGCGAGCTCTTCCTTGACGATCCCGACCTGCTGTTCGGCAGCAGTCTTTTGTTCGCGCGTGCCAATAATCTCTCGGCGCAATTCCTTGATGCGCTCGTCATAGAGCGCAAGTTCACCGGCAAACGCACTGCGGCGACTGTCAAACAGGGTGCGTTGTGCATCGGTGATCGAAAAATACCGAGGATCTTCAAGTGGCGGCGGGAATGACAAGTAATCTTCCTGTGCCCGTTCGGCAATCAGCCGCGTCTGGGTCGCCAGCGCATTGAGATAACGGTTATTGAGCAGATCAAAACTTGCCCGTGAACGTGTATCATCAAGCCTGATCAGGACATCGCCCGCCTGGACCCGCGTACCATTACGCACAAGAATGTCGCGAATGATGCCGCCTTCAAGATGCTGAACGCTTTGTCGGCCCGAAAATGGCGCAACCACACCACTTGCCGTGGCGGCCGAATTGACCTCGGCCGTACCCGCCCACAGAAGAACCGAGCCAAAGCCCAAAAACAGGATCAAAAAGCCGATCCGCACCAACGGTTTGACGTCTGTGCTAAGCTCGCGCGCGGTTGGAAGTTGCACTCCACCAGACATCAGGCACCACCCTGTCGACGTTCAGCCGATCCTTCAACTACACGCAATTGCGGACGTCCGCGACGGGTGTTTTGTGCGCTTGGTTGTGCGCGATCCATCGGGCGGTCTTCCGCCTCGGCCGGTTTGCGGCGCGGTGCACGCGCAGCAGCGGCGCGTTCGGCATCCTCACGCACTTTGCGCATGCGCATCGCGGCTTCTTCGCGGGCCTTGGCGATGGCCTCGGCTTCACTCATTTTGCGCTGTGGCGCAGGCTTGCGGGCCGGTTGCGCTGTGCGTTCCGGTTTGGCCTTTGGTTTGGTCGCTGCGCGTTTGGGCGCAAGGTCGGCGGCACTTGCCGGACGGGCTTCACGCGATGCACGGGCTGGCGGACCCTTGCGGGCTGCGTCCCTTGTCGCGGCTTGTTCCTTGCTGACCGGACGCATGGTCATCATCGTGCCACCCGGGGTCGGCTGTGGTTTCATTTCTGTTTTGGCGATACCTGCCGCCTGCTTTGCGGCCTGTGCGCGACCAGAACCTGCTTCGCCGGTGGCACCGAAATCCGCGATCTCAGGTGTTTCCTCGATCTCGATTTCAGG
The DNA here is from genome assembly GCF_017922435.1 of Thalassospira sp. ER-Se-21-Dark. Classification (NCBI taxonomy): domain Bacteria; kingdom Pseudomonadati; phylum Pseudomonadota; class Alphaproteobacteria; order Rhodospirillales; family Thalassospiraceae; genus Thalassospira; species Thalassospira sp. ER-Se-21-Dark. Next base: position 875,626 of record NZ_VDEZ01000001.1, read on the forward strand.
TTCGTGCGCGCTCATGGCTGAAGCCGGATGGGTATTGGGGGCTGTGTTTTTTTCAACAATCGGGCGCGGTGCGTCGGGGTTTGGCACGGCAATCTGTTTGGGGATGATGCGCATTTGCCCATCAGATGGCAACGCGTCGGCCATTGGCTCGGCCGGGCGGGAGATTGGTGGCAGGCCACGTGCTATTTTACCACTTTCCGGAACCGGTTTTGATACTGCTGATTTCGCCCCACCCTTGACCGGGACAACCTGAATTTGGCCGTCCGCCAGCGCTAGAATGGCATCGGCGCGTGCCAGAATTTCGCGTTCATGACTGACGATAAAGGTCGTAATGCCGTTGCGACGCAAAACATCGATCAGTTCGCTGATATGGGTAACGCCATTGTCATCAAGGGCGGTTGTCGGCTCATCAAGCAACAGCAACCGCGGACGCGAAAACAGGGCAGCGGCGAGTGCGATCAATTGCCTCTGCCCACCCGAAAGGTTACGACCACCACGATCAACCCGCGTGTCATAACCATCTGGCAAATCCAGGATGAACTGATGCGCGCCAGCCAATTCAGCAGCCTGAATGATGTCGCGCATTTCCGCATTGCCAAGACGGGCAATGTTTTCGGCAATCGTCCCCGGGAACAGGAAGGGGTTTTGCGACAGATAACCGATCTGTGCGCCCATTTCTGTGCGATCTGCGCGGGAGGCTTCAACGTCATCAAGCTTCACCGACCCGGAACCGGGCAACCAGATGCCCATGATCAGTTTCAAAAGCGCGGTCTTGCCGACCCCGTTAAACCCGGCGATTGCAATGATCTGCCCCGGCCCGGCCTTGAACGAGAATCCTTTGAACAGCACATTGCGGCTGTTGGGCGGCGCAAAGACAAGCCGGTCCACACTGACCGCCATGCCGCGCCCGCGCGGCATGGGTGCCGGGACCGTCTGACGTTTTTCAAGCAGGATATTATTAAGACGTTCGAACGAACTGCGGGCCGCATTCCAACTGCGCCATGCAGTCACCGCACCGTCAAACGGCGCAAGACCCCGCATGCCGAGAATCATGGATGCCACCATAATCCCGATCGTGATGCTTTCGGACAGAACCAGATAGGCGCCAACCCCGATAAAGCAGACCTGCATGGCAAGGCGGACAAAATGCGATAACGTGGTCGATGTGCCAACCCGGCGGCTGGCCTGGCCTTCCCAATAAAGCGAATCCGACTGGTCTGCTTGCCAGCGCTGCCGGGCGGACTGGGTCATGCCCATGGCTTCCATCGCCTCGGCATTGCGGACATAGGTTTCTTCCTGCGCAATACCGCGGTTCTGGCTTTCTTCGGACCGGTCGACGGAAATCTTGGCCGCGGCTTCGTTGGCAATCGCAATCACGATCAAAAGCAACGCCCCGCCACATGCCACCATGCCAAGCCGGGTATCAAAGATGAACACCACCCCGATATAGACCGGGGCCCACATGAAATCGATCAGGGCAAACGGGCCACTGCCGGTCAGGAATCCGCGCAAGCCATACAAATCGCGCAAAGGTCGCTGGCGCATCTGGCTGCCGCGTGCCGATTGCTGCACGACATGAGCAAACAGCTCCCCACCCAAACGCAGATCAAGTGCCGTCCCGACCCGGATCAAAACCCGTGACCGGAGTTGCTCCATTGAGGCGATGAAGACCAGAACAAGGCCAATGCCAAGGGTAAGGAGGGCCAGCGTATCCACCGACCGACTGGAAAGAACGCGGTCAAATACCTGCATGGAATAAATCGGGATCACCATGTTAAGCAGGTTGATCACCATCGAGAACCCGCCGACAAGCGCAATCGACCGCCAGAACAACCGTTCCAGCGGGGTCCGATCCCCCTCGCGTCCCGCATCCGATTTGCGGGTTGGCCGGATTCTATCCAACAGGCCCATTCGTTCCTTCCGCTACATCCACCCAAGAAATATGGGCGAAACCCTTATATCTGTTGCCGTTGACCACATGCCAACCACGCATGACAAACCACCCGCGCAGCGAAGCTATGACGGGCAACCTAGCCAATGGCATACTCCCACTATTCTAGTCGAATATATAAGGATGTGTTAAAATTTTGCCGCAAAGCCCTTTATTTCATTGCCTTACCGCGACATCAGATCGCGCAATTCGGGCTAACTTTCGGCCCAAAATCCTGACAATTCTTCGCCCGATGCGACCTGTGCTGAATCAATGCCGTTAACAGATTGTTTGGCATAGACTTTTTGGGTCACAAAGAAGGTTCCATTTGCGCATCCCCGTTCATCACCCCTATCTTTGAACAAGCCCCACCCCCAAACCGCGACAGGCAAACATTTTATGGCCGACAATACGCCGCAACTTCCCGACTTCATTCAACGGTTTCTCGCCATTCAACCGGGCGGAGTCTCTCACGCGGGCGGGCTGATGGCGTGCATGATCGGCGTGCTTGCCGCCTGTGCATGGATGCTGGGCGGGATATCGATGATGATCTCGGCCGGTATTGCGGTTGCCCTGATGCTGGTACTTTCGCCAATGATCTCCCCAGAAATCCTGATGAAGATGCTGCGTGCCAGTCCGCTTTCGGGGGAAGATTATCCCGCCATCCATGAAATGAGCCGCCTGCTTTCCGAACGCGCAGAACTTGGTCACAAACCAAAATTGTTCCTGCTGCCCGGCAAGGGGGTTAATGCCATCACGACAGGAACGGACGACAACACCACGATTGCGATTTCAAGCGATGCGGTTCATGGCCTTTCACCGCGCCAGATGCGTGCCATTTTGGCCCATGAAGTGGCGCATGCCTGGCATGGCGATACCCGTATCTTGCTGATTACCGATGTGCTGTATCGCGCAACATGGACCATCGCGCTGCTTGGTCTGGCGATCTTTATCTTTGGCGATTTTAATCCACCCGCCTGGATGATTATCCTTTTTGGTGCGGTGCCAACCATCAGCTTCCTGTTCCAGCGCGCGGTCATCCGCGACCGCGAATTTGCCGCCGACCACGGGGCAAGTGATTTGCTTAATGGCCCGGAAGACATGATTGATGCACTTCTGCATATTGATCAGATCAATCGCAAACGTCTGGGCCTTGTGCCTTATCGCAGCACCCAGCCGCCAAGCCTGCTTGATACTCATCCATCGGTTGGGGCACGGATCAAGGCGCTCCGCGCCCTCAAACCCGGAACCTGGCAGAAATTCTTTGAAAACCGGCGGATGCCGCCGCAATAATCGACCATGGCAATACCGGGAAATTCTGATCGTTCTGATCTTGGGAAATGTTCGATTTGTGGTCGGGTGATGATCGCAGGTCCCAGTGTCGACCGCCATCACTGGCACCCGAAATCACAGGGCGGGACCGAAACCGAATGGCTGCATCGCGTTTGCCATCGCATGATCCATCGCCTGTTTGATGAAGCCACCCTTGCACGCGACTATAACAGCCCCGACAAGCTGCTTGCCCATCCCGATATCATCAAGTTCGTCAAATGGGTGCGCAAGAAACCGGTTGATTATGTCGACTGGCCGGAAAGTGCCGGTCGATATGGCCACAATCGCGGCAAACGCCGCTAGACCCTTCCGGGGAAAGAACTGCCAATTTAACCATTTACCTGCCAAGATAGGCGCAATATACGCATCCGTCGCGCAACCGCCGAAAGCAGGAAGAACCGATGCTAGATATGCTAAATGATCTGATCCCGGTCTTTGTCACATTGTTCGTGATCATTGACCCGCTGGGTCTGGTGCCGGTTTTCATCGTCCTGACACAGGGCACAAGTGCTGCCCATCGCAGGCGCATGGCGATCCGCGCGTGCTTGACCAGCTTCTTCCTCCTCGCAGCCTTTGCCCTGATCGGCGAAGGGTTGCTTGGCATCTTTGGCATTCACATGCCCGCCTTCCGGATTGCCGGGGGCACGTTGCTGTTTTTGATCGCGCTTGAAATGCTGTTTGAAAAGCGCAGCCAGAAACGCAACCAGCGCGCCGAACAGGTCCATCAGGAACTCGAAGAAGATCACGAAGCCGAAAAGCCCAAGGCAAAACCCAAAGCAAGCCCAGCCAAATCAAACAGTGATGTCACCATCCCCGACGATGAGGCCGATGATGTCTCGATCTTCCCGATGTCGATCCCGTTCCTGTCCGGCCCCGGCGCCATCGCATCCGTGATGCTTTTGATGGGCAAGTTCGAAGACAATATCGCCATGCAGGCAAGCGTCATCGGCGTGGTCGCCGTCGTGATGGTGATCGCGTTTGTCTTCTTCCTGCTGGCAAACGTTGTTGCCAAACGCCTCAGCCCGACCGTCGCCACGGTGGTGTCACGCCTGCTTGGCATGATCCTGGCCGCCCTTGCGGTTCAGTTCATTATCGATGGCATCAAACAGGCGTTTTTCTAGGACCCCCAGAAAAGAAGCCTGCCCTGCGCTGACAATCCTTACTGGGCTGCCCAGACGTAACCCGCATACAGCACCAGCATGATGATGCCGGGTATCCGGCCGATCTGTGGACGGCGAAGCATCAGCGTCAGGCCAATCGAAACCGCAATCATCACCGGAAGATCGAACATCAGGAACCGGTCCGCGACTGGAATCGGCGACACGACCGCCGTAAGGCCGAGAATCCCAAGGATGTTGAAAATGTTCGACCCGATAATATTGCCAATCGCGATTTCGGATTGCTTTTTCAAAGCGGCAATCAGCGATGTTGCGAGCTCTGGCAGGGACGTACCAACCGCAACAATCGTAAGCCCGATAAAGGCTTCGGATACACCAAAGGTGCGCGCGATGGTCACCGCCCCTTCGACAAGGTAATGGGCACCGACCATCAACATGGCCAGCCCCGCGACAACCCAGAAAATTGACAGCCAAACATTTGAAACCGCTTCGGGAAGATCCGTCGATGACGCGGGTTCCAAACGCGACTGGCGATAGGCAAACACCAGATAACCAATCAACGCCGCAAACATAAACCCGCCAGCCACACGACCAAGGTCACCAAGCGCAAAGAACGGCACCAGCAGGACAGCAGCACCAAGCATCACAGCGGTATCGCGACCAAGCGTGCCGCCCGATACGGCAATTGGCCACACCGCGGCAGAGACACCAACGATCAGCAAGATATTGGCAATGTTGGACCCGATGACGTTGCCAAGCGCGATATCCGGCACACCACGCAATGCCGCATCCATGGAGACAAGAAGTTCCGGCGTCGATGTCCCGAAACCGACCACGGTCAAACCGATCAGAAGCGATGACATGGAAAGTTTGCGGGCGATCCCGACGCTACCGCGCACCAGAGATTCCCCCCCAAAGAAAAGCCCGGCCAAACCGCCGAGCAACATCAGATATTCCATCACCAACGTCCTTTCAGACCAGGATACATAACAACGCACATCTTCAAGATGCTTTGCGCAGAGTTGTTCTGCCGACCGATCACTTGCAAGCGAACTTGTTCACCATTTCAAAATAAAAAAGGGACGACATCAGCAACGTCGCCCCTTTCTAAATTCAACAATGGGTCAGCTTACTCATCCCAGCGTTTCGCCGCACGCAGAATCGCATCGGTGCCGATCTGATAATGATCATAAAGCGCGATGCTGTCGCCGCACTGGCCAAAGGCATTCACGCCAAGCGGCGCAACCGCGTGGCCACGCACACCGCCAAGCCATGCAAGGGCGGCCGGATGACCATCAATCACCGTGACAAGGCGGGCATCGGAGGCCAGCGGTTTGAGCAGGTTTTCGACATGGGCCATCTTGCCATCGGCCTTGCCTTCAAGGCGGGCACGCTCAAGGTCCTGCCATTCATTGTAAAGCCGGTCGGTCGAGGTGACGGCAAGCAGACCAAGGCCTGGATGATCTTCAGACAGCTTTTCCCAAGCCGCAATTGCTTCGGGTGCCATGGCACCGCAATAGGTAATCGCCATTTTGCAATCGTCGCCCGGCTGACGCAGCCAGTAACCACCCGAAATAATTTCGGTCTTTTCAGTTTGTGACAGGTCACGCTCCGGCTGCGAGAGCGGTTTGGTCGACAAACGCAGGTAGATCGATCCACCATCCGGGTCCTGCATATGTTCGAACGACCAGCCCATGATGGCAGCCAGTTCATCCCCAAAGCTTGGCTCAAAACTGGTCAGGCCGGGTTGGCCCATGCCGATCATTGGTGTGCTGATCGACTGGTGCGCCCCGCCTTCGGGGGCCAGCGTGATGCCGCTTGGCGTTGCCACCACCATGAAACGCGCATCCTGATAGCAGGCGTAATTCAACGCATCCAAACCACGCGCAATGAACGGGTCATACAGCGTTCCAATCGGGAACAGGCGTTCGCCAAACAGGCTGTGCGACAGGCCGAGTGCAGCCAGATTCAGGAACAGGTTGTTTTCGGCAATGCCAAGCTCAACATGCTGTCCGCTTGGCGATCTGATCCATTTCTGGGCCGAGGGAACCTTGCGTTCCTTGAACTCATCAGCCAGTTCTTCGCGGCCAAACAGGCCACGCTGGTTTACAAACCCGCCAAGGTTGGTCGAGACCGTCACATCGGGCGATGTCGTCACGATCCGGTCCGACAGGTCGCTGTTTTTCATCTTGGCCAGTTCATTCAAGATCTTGCCAAAGACTTCCTGCGTGCTGGACGTTTCAGCACGTGCAAAGGGCATTTCAGGGATGGTGATGTGCTTGGCCGACTTGTTGCGCGGAGCATCATCGTTAAACGGTGCCTTGGCGATGTAGTCGCGAAGCGCATCGGCACTGATATCAAGGCCAGCCGCGACATCCCATTCCTGCCCGTCGGCGATCTTGTTTTGCAGCTTGAAGGCATCCATTTGCGGCACGTTCATCAGGCCCGCATGGTTGTCCTTGTGCCCCTGAAGCGGCGTGCCATAGCCCTTGACGGTATAGGCGATAAACACGGTCGGCTTGTCATTTGGGACCGCATCAAAAGCACTCAGCACCGCTTCCATGCAATGGCCGCCCAGATTGGTCATCAGGTCATGGAGCTGATCGTCGTCATAGTCGCCAAGCAGGCTTGCCAGCGCATTATCGCCGTCCATGTCCGATGTAATCTGTTTGCGCCATGCCGCCCCGCCCTGGAAGGTCAGGGCGGAATAGATGTCGTTTGGCACATCATTCAGCCACTTCTTAAGCGATTTCCCGCCCGGTTTGGCAAAGGCATCATGCAGCTTGCGACCATATTTGATGGTAATCACGTTCCAACCAACCGCGCGGAAGAACCGGCCAATCACGCGGAACAGATGGGCATCGATCATGCCATCAAGGCTTTGGCGGTTATAGTCGATCACCCACCAGACATTGCGAATGTCATGCTTCCAGGTATCAAGCAACGCCTCATAGATGTTGCCTTCATCAAGTTCGGCATCCCCGACAAGGGCAACCATGCGACCGGGCGTTTCATCCTTGGGCAGCATGTCCTTGTAGCGCAGGTAATCTTGCGTCAGGGCGGCAAAGTTCGTCACCGCCGCACCAAGGCCGACGGAGCCGGTCGAGAAATCAACCTGATCGCCATCCTTGGTCCGTGACGGATAGGATTGCGCACCACCGAACGAGCGGAAGTTTTCAAGCTTTTCCTTGGTCTGACGGCCAAGCAGATAGTTAATCGCGTGAAATACCGGGCTTGCATGCGGCTTAACCGCAACCCGATCCTGCGGGCGCAGAACATTGAAATAAAGGGCTGTCATCAGGGTGGTCATCGACGCACAGCTGGCCTGATGTCCGCCAACCTTGATGCCGTCGCGCTTCGGGCGCAGATGGTTGGCATTATGGATTGTCCAGCTTGACAGCCAGCGCACTTTCTTTTCAAGCAGGCCAAGCATCTCAAGATCCTTGGCATTGATATCGGCCGTGCTGCTTGCTTCGATGATTTCACCGATTTCCGGTGCGCTTTCCTGTACTGACATTTCCTGATTGCTTTCTTTTTTATCCGATATTGCGGGTTTCATGCGATGTCGTCTGGCGTCTCAATAATTCGGCACCACAATGCCGATTTTTAGGGGCACGTCGCGGAAATCAAGATGGCGGTCCGGCAATTCACACAAGATTCGGCAATTTCACTGAAAGGTTGGAATCAGCTGCGACGATCACAGGGAAACTCTCGAATTTCCGTTCCGGCAAAAGCTCTGGAAAATCTCTGGCCCACCTCTGTGCATGTGCGAGTCGCATCAAACCCGGAAGACCGCCAAATTCGATCAGCGCCGGGTGGAAGATTACGGCCCGCGTGCAACCCCGGCTCAAACTCTTTGCACAGAAATATCTTATACTGATATATAAATGACACCTCTCCTAAAGTTCGCTTCCGGTGACGTCGAAATTGCCAAACTTTCTATCGCAAAAATCTCTCTCCCTGACCAAAGTTATTCTATTCCGATGACAGTCCGGATCGGAGCAATTCGAGGTGTATTATCCGCTGTGATCAACCGGTTCACAGCCATCAAAGATGATGCCCCACGATTGCTCTGCCTGATGATTGTCATTGCGTGCCTTTTTGGTGACACCCCCGCACATGCGCAGGCAGAAGATGCCAATGATCCGCTCGTCGTACGCATCCCCATGGATACGCCGTCGGACTATTGCCGCGGCGAGATCACCTGGGAATCACACCGGGAATATCACATCGATCTGTTGCGCCTCGCCCTGAAACTGAGCGGGCACAATGCCAAACTTGTGCCGGTATGCATGGATTACCCGACCGAAGAACGGCGTATTCCCATGCTCGAAGCTGCCGACCAGTTCGACACGGTTTTCTTTGGCACCAATGCAGAGCGCGAAGAAAGGCTGCTTGCGGTCTATATCCCGATTTATCTTGGCACCACCGGTTTGCGGCTGTTTATGCTCCATGAAGACGCGAAAGAACAGTTCAGTCAGGTTGAGACGCTTGACGATCTCAGGAAACTTTCCATGGGTCAGGGACTTGGATGGCCGGACAACAAGATTTTGACTGATAACGGCTTTGACGTCGTTAGCGGACGTTACAGAACGCTTCATCGCATGCTTGATGCAAGGCGATTTGATCTTTATCCACGGGCCTACTGGCAGATTGTCGGCGAATGGAACTGGATGAAGTGGGAAGCACCCGGTATCGAAATTGGTCAAAAAACGGCGCTTTATTACCCGCAGCCGATCTATTTTTTTGTCAGCCGGAAAACACCCAAGCTGCACGACATCATCGAAACCGGACTTAAGCGCGCCTTTTCGAACGGCATGATGCTGGATCTTTTGAAAACCCACCGCGATACCGCACCGTCATTCTCCCAAATTGATTTGCGTGACCTGAACATTATGCGGATCAAAAATAAACACCTGTCAGACAAATCGCGCGAAGCGATGGATAATTACAGCCTGTTTGACTAGCGCCGGGTGAGAACAGCAGACCGGAATGGCGGCAAGCCATCCCGATCCGCCTTTGATTTTCAGTTACTCGGCGGCAATCGCCATCTGATCGCCATCGAGTGCGCTGGACAGATCAGCCAGAATATCATCAATGCTTTCAAGCCCGGCCGAAAGGCGAATCAGCCCATCGGTGATCTGATATTCCGCACGTTCTTCGGCGGTGTAGGTCGAATGCGTCATGGATGCAGGATGTTGAATCAGGGTTTCGGCATCGCCCAGGCTGACCGCGCGCGTAATCATGTTAAGGCCGTTCATCAGTTTACGACCTTCATCGATACCGCCTTTAAGTTCGAACGCGATCATGCCACCAAACCGGTCCATCTGTTTTTTCGCCAGTTTATGATGCGGGTCGCTTTCAAGGCCCGGATAGTAGACTTTCTCGACCTTCGGGTGTTTGGCCAGAAAATCGGCGATCTTTTCGGCATTGTCGCAATGGCGCTCCATCCGAAGCTCAAGCGTTTTAAGCCCACGCATCACAAGGTTGGCATCCTGCGCGGAAAGCACCGCACCGGTCATATCCTTAAGCCCGACCAGACGTACCTGCGTCATGTCTTCAAGCGTTCCGATCACCGCACCGGCCATCAGATCGCCATGGCCACCCAGATATTTGGTTGCGGAATGCACAACGATATCGGCACCGAGTTCAATCGGGCGCTGCAGATATGGCGTGCAATAGGTGTTATCGACAACGACCTTGGCGCCATGCTTGTGGGCAATGTCGGAAATGGCTTCGATGTCGACCAGACGCATGTTCGGGTTGGCCGGTGTTTCGAAATAGACAATCTTGGTTTTGTCCGAGATCGCCTTTTCAAGTTCCGCCGGATCGGTCAGATCAACATGGGTGTGTTTGATGCCGAACTTTTCCAGACCGTGACGGAAATAGGCAAACGTGCAGCCATAAAGCGTACGATCGACAATGATCTCGTCGCCCGGCGCGATAAAGGTCCAGAAGACAGAGGTAATCGCGCCCATGCCCGATGCGGTCGCAACAGCGGCTTCACCGCCTTCAAGCACCGCAAGGCGTTTTTCCAGCAGATCAAGCGTCGGGTTGGCAATGCGCGAATAGATAAAGCCCTGCTCGTCGCCAGCAAAGAACCGCCCGCCCTGTTCGGCTGTTTCGAACGCAAAGGTCGAAGACATGTAAACCGGCTGGTTCAACGCGCCATTATGGCTTTGCGGATCGTAACCGTGATGGATCGCTCGGGTGGCAAAGCCGGTTTTGGCGCTGTTGTGTTTGTCATGGGCAGACATCGGAAGGCTCCTTGAAATGCGTTTATTCTGCCCACAGCACCGCAATCATCGTGCCAGATTTAAAAATCGCCTGTTTTCAAGAACTTGGTAAAATCGCCACACTCAGGTGTGTAAATTTTTATTTACACATCAACGCCATCCTGCACTGAAATCCTCAAAGGCACTGGATTTCAGAATCTTAGGAGTGTACATTTTCTCTTACAGTGTAAACTTATCGGCACAGTTATGCGGTTCGAAATTCGCGGTGAAAACAGGCTTGGCATTACGCGCGACGTGATCAACGTCCTGACCGATCAGGGTCTGGACATCCGCACGTTCGAGGTCACCACCCATCACATCTATGCCGACATCCCGGCCGTGCGCCCGGAACGCTTTCTGCTTCTGTCGCACGCGCTCAAACAAATACCCGGCATTTTCGACATCACCGAAATCGACCGCCTGCCGACAGAACGTCGTCGCGCACAGCTGCATGCGACGCTGGCCGCCCTTGGCGATCCGGTAATTGCAGTTGATGCCAACGGCCAGATCGCGCAAGCCAACCCGGCAGCACAAGCGATTTCAGACACCCCTGAAAAAACACTGCGCGATCATGATATCGCCAATATTCTGAGTGAACCATCTATTGAAGATTTACGCCAAAGCGGTTTTCGCCTGCCCGAGCGTGAGGTGATTTTGGGCGGGCAGACCTATCTTTTGCAGGTCGAACCGATTGGTCATGTTGATGACGGATCGGACGCCAGTGATGATGCCCCGTGGGGCGGGGTGATGGTCTTTCACCGCCCGGCCCGACTGGGCCGCGTGATCACCGCCCTTCAGGATCGCAGTCACACCGGCTTTGATGACATTATCGGCACCAGCCGCGCTATGACCCGTGTGAAGTCCCAGGCACAAAGACTGGCGGCCATTGATGCGCCGATCCTGATCCTTGGTGAAACCGGCACCGGCAAGGAACTGTTCGCCCGCGCCTGCCATCGCGCAAGCCCCCGCGCCGACCAACCGTTTTTGGCGCTTAACTGTGCCGCCATGCCCGAGGGGCTGGCCGAAAGCGAACTGTTTGGCTATGCCGCCGGGGCCTTTACGTCGGCCCGACGCGGCGGCAAGCCGGGACTTCTTGAACTGGCCGATGGCGGCACATTATTCCTCGATGAAATCGGTGAACTGACACCCTATCTGCAGGCAAAGCTTTTGCGGGTCTTACAGGACGGCAGCTTCCGGCGTGTCGGCGGCACGGATGAAATCACCGTCGATGTTCGCATCATCAGCGCCACCAACCGCGACCTCGAAACCATGTCGCATGACGGTACATTTCGCGAGGACCTCTATTTCCGCCTCAACGTTCTGGGCATCACCTTGCCGCCCTTGCGCGACCGGGTCGAAGACATTGCCGATCTGGCTGATGTTTTTATCGATCGCACCGCCCAACAGACTGAGCGAACACCACCACGCCTCGCCCGTGACGGGCTGGACTGGCTCTGCGCGCATGACTGGCCGGGCAATGTACGCGAACTTGAAAACACCCTGTTTCGCGCCGTCGCACTTTTGGATGGCAACACCCTTGGCGCCAATGACCTCGCCGATGCCGCCAGCGGCACGGCGACCGTGTCCGAGGCGCATCGAAACACCCCATCGGATACGGCGCAAGACACGGCCACAGCCCCAACGGAACAAACCGACCTGATCGCCACCGCCCTTGCACAAAGCGATTTCAACAGCGGCATGGATTTGCTTGAACGCGAAATGCTGACCCGCCTCTATCCGGATTATCCAAGCTCGCGCAAGCTGGCGGACCGGCTTGGCGTTTCACATACCTCGATCGCCAACAAACTGCGCAAATACGGTATTACCTAGTCACTCAGTCACAGCATTTCTTGCCACTTACATTGCACTGCGGCATGATCTTCCTAAATCAAGGGGCAGAAAGCCCACTTCACAGGGAGAAGACATTATGCTGACAGGTAAACGCGCACTCGTCACCGGCTCGACCAGCGGGATCGGCCTTGCCATGGCCAAGGCCCTTGCCGGGGCCGGGGCCGATGTGATGCTCAATGGCTTTGGCGACGCCGATGAAATCGAGGCAACCCGCAAAAGCCTTGAAACCGATTATGGCGTGACCGCGCACTATAACGGGGCCGACCTGTCAAAGCCTGACGAGATCGAAGCGATGATGAAAGACGCCGAAGCCAAATTTGGCGGCGTCGACATTCTGATCAACAACGCCGGCATTCAATACACCGCCAATGTCGAAGACTTCCCGCCCGAAAAGTGGGACGCGGTGATCGCGATCAACCTGTCATCCGTCTTCCACACCACCCGCCTTGCCGTGCCCTACATGCGCAAACAAAACTGGGGCCGCGTCATCAACACGGCCTCGGCCCATGGCCTTGTCGCATCGGTCCAGAAGGCAGCTTACGTCGCCGCCAAGCACGGCGTGATCGGCCTGACCAAGGTGACAGCCCTTGAAACCGCTGAAACCGGCATCACGGCAAACGCCATCTGCCCGGGCTGGGTACGCACAGAACTGGTCGAACGCCAGATCGAGGCCCGCGCGAAGGAAAACAACATTTCCGTTGAAGAATCCGCCACCCGCCTTGTCTCGGACAAACACCCGTCCAAACAGTTCGTCAGCCCCGAACAGATCGGCCAGACAGCACTTTACCTGTGCTCGGACGCCGCATCACAAATGACGGGCACGCACCTTTCGGTCGATGGCGGCTGGACGGCGCAATAACGCAAACGTATCCTGAAACAACAAAGCCCCGCTGGCACAGGCCGCGGGGCTTTTTCTTTGCGTCGGGCGATCCAAAACTAGCTCAGATCACAATCACACCCATTGCGCTTGGCATTTGCGATGCAATCGGATTTGTTCGAATAGCCTTGCGTCGAGGCCCCGACAATCTCGCCATTCTTGGCCGTACGTCGCCACCGCCAGCCATCCTTTGCCTCATAAATCTCCCACAAATCACCCTTTGATCCTGTGCATTTTGACATCGCTCGCCTCCTTCAAACCGAAATGTATTGAGGGTTCGACGCAGGCACCGACTTCTTGTGAAGAATTATAATTAAGACTGCCTCACAGCTACTCAAGGAGTATTTCTCCACCCCAAGGCGGCTAATCGGAGCAAATTACACTCTATCTCCTAGCCCGCTTTGCTCGCTGCCTATCAATCCAAGCGCGATTTGTCTTAACAGAGTTTCCGACCTCATAGAGAGTCATACTCTTTCTAAACGGCACACAGGGTATTTCCACCTCGTCCGTATAATTCTCAAGAGTCGGATAGCCTCTCAATCGAGACGGCCACCCACCTTTACCGACCTTAGCCGCGAAGAACAGTGATGGTAGCTCGAAACTGTAGATGTGAGCGTGACCGAAACGACCGCCTCGCGGTTGACCACGCATCACCCTGCTCATGTCATATGGATCCCTGCCCTCAGCACTCACGATAACATCGGCGGAATAACCGATAAGGATAATAGAGAAAAGGCGGTCAACGTCTTCAGGCAAGGAGCCGCTCCTAACCCATTCAGAAAACATCTGCTCATAATAACGGCCCAAATCAAACTCAGGATATCTGCCTGAGAAGGAAAACCTTAGTAAGATTGCGGCAAGAGAAATGACTAGGCTAGGCACATGACAAGGCTGACGAACAACCACAAGGTCGTCCGCAAATTCACGTTCGACATCTCTATCGGGGTGCTTGACCCAACTCTTAACAAAACTTCCAAGCACTTCATCATATTTGCCTATTTGACCATCGCATCGACTACATAAAATCGAAGGATCAAATTGCAGGGTTCTTTTTATTTTACTCCTACCAGAAACAGTGTCGACTTCGATAAGGTCTTCTGAGACATCCGACATAATTCCCTTGCGCAGCACATCCGGCATCAAGTGAGCACGAATAAGCTTCTGATGCTGCCGACAAAGTTTACATACACCTTCTGCCAACCAAGGCCTCCTATCGAAAACGCCAACCTAAGACACCATACCCTAAAACGTCCTTCTACCCTAAATAGCGCCCCAAATGCTCCACCAGCATCCTGATCTTGGGCGAAAGATGCCGATTGGTCGGGTAAATTGCCCAGATGCCTTCATCTGATGGCTGGTATTTGGTAAGCACGGGCACAAGGTCGCCGCTGGCGATCCAGGGATCGACGTAATAGTCGGGCAATTGCACGATGCCGATCCCCTTGCGTGCGGCATCGACTAGCGCCTGACCGCTATTGGCATGGATCGAGCCGTGAATGCGCACGGTGCGTTCGCGGCCATCTTCTTCGAACCGCCAGTAATCGAGCGTCCCGACCAGACAATTATGGTGGTGCAATTCGGACAGGGAATAGGGCTCCCCGCGTTTGGCGATGTAGCTGGGTGCAGCACAGGCATATAGGCGCCGGGTTGAAAGCTGCTGGGTCATCAGGCTGCCGGTTGTGCCCTCCAGACGGCCCAAGCGGATCGCCATGTCATAGCCTTCGAGCACCAGATCAAGCTTCTGGTTGGTGAAACGGCATTGCACTTCCAGATCGGGATAGCGGGTGACGAAATCATTGACCAGTGGCGCAATCACCGTCTCGCCGTAAGTCGTCGGCGCGGTGAGCTTAAGCTTGCCACGCGGCACTTCCGTCAGGTTACCAATCGCGCGCTCTGCCTCGCCCAGCCCATCAAGCAATTGTCGGCAATGCTGATAGTAAATCTGCCCGGCCTCGGTCGCGCTGACCTTGCGCGTGGTGCGGTAAAAAAGCTGCACGCCGAGCTTTTCTTCAAGCGCTGTGACCTGTCGGCTGACCTGGGCGACTGAAATGCCAAGTTGCTTGGCCGCTTGGGTAAAGTTTTGTCGTTCGGCCACGGCGATAAACTCGCTGATCCCGTCCCAGGCATTCATCGCCCGACCTCATCCTGATTATTACACATGAGTAAAAGTTAATTACCAAAATAGCGGATTATCATTCTGGATGAAACAAATACACTGGACACAGTTCATTTAATCTATCGGAGACGCGCAATGACCGCCGAAACCATTACCTGCAAAGCCGCCATCGCCTGGGAAGCAGGCAAACCGCTGTCGATCGAAGAAGTTCAGGTCGCCCCGCCAAAGGCTGGCGAAGTGCGCGTCAGGATCGTCGCAACCGGCGTTTGCCACACCGATGCTTTCACCCTATCGGGCGACGATCCCGAGGGCATCTTCCCGGCCATCCTTGGCCATGAAGGCGGTGGTATCGTTGAATCCATCGGCGAAGGTGTCACCAGCGTTTCGGTTGGCGATCACGTGATCCCGCTTTACACCCCGGAATGTGGCGAGTGCAAATTCTGCAAATCGGGCAAAACCAACCTGTGTCAGAAAATCCGCGAAACCCAGGGCAAGGGCCTGATGCCGGACGGCACCACGCGTTTCTCGCAGAATGGCAAGCCGATCTATCACTATATGGGTTGCTCGACCTTCTCGGAATATACGGTGTTGCCGGAAATCTCGCTGGCGAAGATCAACAAAGAAGCACCGCTTGAAGAAGTTTGCCTGCTTGGTTGCGGGGTCACCACCGGCATGGGGGCCACGGTCAACGCGGCCAAGGTGCAGAAAGGTGACTCGGTCGCCGTCTTTGGCCTTGGCGGCATCGGCCTTTCGGCCATCATCGGCTCACAGATGGCCGGTGCCGGTCGGATCGTTGCCATTGATCTCAATGAAAAGAAATTCGATCTCGCCAAGAAACTGGGTGCGACCGATTGCATCAACCCCAAAGACTATGACAAGCCGATCCAGGAAGTGATTGTCGAGCTGACCGATGGCGGTGTTGACTGGTCGTTCGAGTGCATCGGCAATGTCAATGTCATGCGTTCGGCCCTTGAGTGCTGCCACAAGGGTTGGGGTGAATCGGTCATCATCGGTGTTGCCGGTGCCGGTCAGGAAATCTCCACCCGTCCGTTCCAGCTGGTCACCGGTCGCGTCTGGCGCGGCACGGCGTTTGGTGGTGTCAAAGGCCGCTCCCAGCTGCCCGATTATGTTGAGCGTTACCTTGCCGGTGAGTTCAAGCTCTCGGACTTCATTACCCACACCATGAAGCTCGAAGACATCAACGAAGCGTTCGACCTGATGCATGAAGGCGAAAGCATCCGTTCGGTTATCCATTACTGATCGAAATATAAACGTTTGAATAATTGCGCCACTGCCGGAAACTATCCGGTAGTGGCCGATCAGAAGGAGGCCCCGATATGGGTATCGAGAATTCTTCAAGCAACAAGGTCTTTGGCGGCTGGCAAAAGCAATATACGCACCCGTCAACCACCCTTGGCTGCGACATGCGTTTTGCGATCTTTCTGCCGCCGCAAGCCAGCAATGGCACCAAGGTCCCGGTCATGTACTGGCTGTCGGGCCTGACCTGCACGGATGAAAACTTCATGCAGAAGGCTGGTGCATTTCGCGTTGCCGCCGAACTGGGCATCGCCATTGTCGCCCCGGACACCAGCCCGCGCGGCGATCATGTCCCCGATGACGAGAACGAAGCCTATGATTTCGGCAAGGGAGCTGGCTTTTACGTCAACGCCACCCAGGAGCCTTGGGCGCGCAATTACCGCATGTATGATTACGTGACCAAGGAACTGCCAGCCCTCATCAAGGATCACTTCCCGGTCAATGATGATGCGGTGATTTCCGGCCATTCTATGGGTGGTCATGGCGCACTGATGATTGCACTGCGCAATCCGGGCACGTTCAAGTCCGTCACCGCCTTTGCACCGATTTCCAACCCGATCAATTGCCCGTGGGGCCAGAAGGCGCTAGGCAATTATCTCGGCGATGACAAATCAGCCTGGAAAGACTGGGACAGCTCGGAACTGATGAAGGCGGCAAGTTCGCCCGACGTTCAGACCCCGGCCCTTGTTGATCAGGGCGGTGCAGATGGCTTCCTGGCCGAGCAGCTTAAGCCCGAAGTGCTTGAAGCAGCAGCCAAGACATCAAACTACCCGGTCACCATCCGCATTCAGGATGGCTATGACCACAGCTACTATTTCATCTCTACCTTCATCGAAGATCATATCCGCTTCCACGCCAAGCATCTTGGCCTGTAGTTGATTGCACCAACGATCTTCGACTTCCCCGGCACGCCGCCCACTGACTTCCCCCCTCTGGCGTGTCGGGGCTTTTCTTTTCGGGGAAATCTGAAAACCTGGTGATGGTGCCTAGTCAAAACTGCGCGCATCAATCGCATCAGCGACATCATCGGCCATTTTAAGCGTGCGGATGATAAGTGGTACCACCATTGCAACAATAGAGCGATCAAGCCCGCGCGCGCGTTGCGCATCGCGGATTTCGTGTGCCACCTGTGCGATCACCGGGATAAAACGCAGCACCATTGAAATCGCCAGACTCACCTTTTCAGGGTGCACACCAATCGGGCGCAACGGCTGCATGGCGCGTTCAAGCGATGCCAGCAGGTCTGATGTTCTGGTGGTCAGGGTCACCAGCGCAGCAAACATCACAATCGCTGCAATCCGGGTGATGACCAGCAACCCCGCCTGCCGGTCATTCAGCCAAAGCTGAACGGCAAAAAAGATTACCAGCAGCCAAAGGATCGGCTTGATCTGCGCACACATAATGCGCGGGCCAAAGCCGGATGCGGGGTACAACAACAAGACAGTCGCAAGAACAAACGCCACCACCGGCCAATCGGGGATCAGGAACACGCCCGTGCCAAGGGCGACCATGGCCAGGATCTTGGTCCCGGCCGCCGCCCTGTGCAGGGCAGACTGCCCGTCGATATAAAGCCCCGCGATCACGCCATCATCTCCCGATATTTCGGAAGGACGTCTGCTGGGGTGCCATCAAGCACGACCTTGCCATCCTCAAACGCCAGCACCCGGTCATAATCGGCAATCAGATCCAGATCATGCGAAACAGTAATCACCGTCTGATCCAGCTCGGCAATGGCACGCTGCACCCGGTTGCGATTGCGCAGGTCCAAAAGTGTGGTTGGCTCATCAAACACGATATAGCGCGGTTCCATCACCAGCACGCCCGAGATGGCCAGCAACTGCTTTTGTCCGCCACTGAGCAAATGGCTGGGATGGGTTTTGAACGCGGTCAGATCATAGCGCGCCAGCACTGTATCGATGCGGCGATTGACTTCTTCTTTCGAAAGCTTGAGCGGCTTCAGGCCAAAGGCAATATCTTCCTCGACCACCGGATAGACGATCTGATTGTCCGGGTTCTGGAACACAAACCCGACATGACGTCTGAGCTTGCGGCCATCCTTTGCCGCATCCAGATCATCAACCAGTACCCGACCCGTGCTTGCTGTTTGCAGGCCATTAAGCAACCGGACAAAGGTGCTTTTGCCCGATCCGTTCGCACCAACAATCCCGATACGCTTTTCGCTAAGCGTCAGGTCAATGCCAGCAAGCGCACGTCGCTGTTCAAACTGCACAGAGACATTTTCAATTCGGATCATGGAAGGACGTCCGGCTTTATCAGGGAAATTGGAACGACTCAAAATGGGCGCAAGTACATCACTTGCGCCCATAAGATGTTAGCTCGCCTTGGAAATCAAGGGATAGGCGCGCCGGACTGCGAGGCATGCTGCGGTCGCAATCGCAACCTTGATGGCATCCCCGATCAGGAACGGAGCCGCCCCGACGGTTGCCTGCCAATAGCTGATCTCGGCCACCACCGCGACCCAGGCATTGCCAATGGCATACAGGACGACAATCCCGCCAAAGGCGATGGACAGTGCAGCATTGAAAACATTCAGGCGGTTCCAGAACTTCTCGATCAGAAGCCCGATGACAAAGGCCGAAATGGCCCAGCCAAACATGAACCCGCCCGTAACCCCGATCATCACGCCAAAGCCACCGCGCCCACCGGACAAAAGCGGCAAGCCAACAGCAACCAGAACAAGGAACAGAACAATCGAAAGCCCGCCGCGACGGGCACCCAAAATGGCCCCGGCCAGCATCGGACCAAGCGATTGTGCTGTGACCGGTACACCGGTGACTGGAAGGGTGATTGGCGGAAACAGCCCAAGAACGGCGGTCAGGGCTGCAAACAGGGCGACATAGACAATATCTTTGGTCTTCATGTAACGGTTTCCCATTCCCGTTATGAGACAGCCCCACAATCAACCCCTTGCGCAGGACTGCCTTTCGTTAACCGGTCCGCCCGACCGGCTCAACGCGATATGGGATAACCGCAAATATCATCGACGCCAAGCAAAATGACACCGGATACTGCGTAGCTCATTTAAGAGGAACGCAGTATCCGATATTTTTCAAAACCTTAGGCCTCGCCATCTTCGACAAAGGACTTAAGCCGCATCAGGGCAGATTCCCAACGTCCCGCCACCTGATCAAGATAAGCGCGCGCCTCGGCCAGTTGTTCCGGGCAAAAGGCATACTGGCTTTCACGCCCGACCCGATGGTTCTGCACAAGCCCTGCCGCCTCAAGCACGCGCAGATGCTTGGTCACGGCCTGGCGGGTCATATCGGCATCATCAGACAACACCGAGATCGAGCGCGGGTTGCCATCGGCCAGACGATCAAAGATCGCCAACCGTGTAGGATCGCCCAAGGCGGCAAACATGACGGAAAAATCCTTGTCATGTTTGCCATTGTCCGAATTATGTTCAGGTTTCAGCATATTTCTTGATGTTTTCAAGCTGGAATTCCCAGCCCTTGTTGTTGGCCTGAAGTGCTTCCGTAATACGATGCGCTGGTAGATTATCAAATCCGGTTTCCCGCACCTTTAGCACGGTCATGCCATTTTTTTCTTCCAGCCAAAACTCAACCAGCGTTTCGGGTTCAGCACTGTAATCAACCGACGGGTCAATCGCAAATGGGTGCCATGTATAGGCAAAATAGGCCGGCTCCTCCATCGCCTTGATGGTTGATTTCCATTTTGCTCCCTCACAAACGGTAATATCACCGGTCGAGGTTTCCCCGACCTTGAACGGCGCATCAATTCGGGCACCAAACCATGCACCGAACTTTTTGTGATCGGTCAATGCCGCCCATACCTTGGAACGAGGGCCATTGATCTCGATAGATTTTTCGATTGTATTTGACATAAAGCAACCTCCTGGTTGCATTTAATCTGCCAGAAGATATTTCGTTATGCAACTAAAAAGTTGCATTTTATTGTTTGGCCGCGAAAACACAAACGCCCGGCTGTTGCCAGCCGGGCGGTGCGTGCTCCCGTCATCCTTGGGTCAAGGCACATGGCCCTGCCCGTGCAGTTATCCTTATATCCCCATATCAGGATGCTGCGGATTGGCGGAGCCCCCCTGTCTCGATGATGAAGTTTTTCACGTCTTCAAGGCCGTCCATCGCCTTGAGATTGGTAAACAGGAACGGACGATCACCACGCATTTTCTTGGCATCGCGGTCCATCACGCCCAGATCAGCCCCCACAAGCGGTGCCAGATCAGTCTTATTGATCACCAGCAAATCGGATCGGGTGATGCCCGGTCCGCCTTTGCGCGGGATTTTGTCGCCGGCGGAAACGTCGATGACGTAAATCGTGATATCGGCCAGCTCCGGCGAGAAGGTGGCCGACAGATTATCGCCCCCGGATTCAATAAAGATCGCCTCAAGCCCGGCATGCTTGGCCGCCATGTCTTCGACCGCTGCCAGATTGATCGAGGCATCCTCGCGAATGGCCGTATGCGGGCAGCCACCGGTTTCAACACCGGCAATGCGGTCTGCGGCCAGTGCGCCCGAACGGGTCATGAATTCGGCATCTTCGCGGGTGTAGATATCGTTTGTGATGGCGGCGATGTTGAACTCATCGCGCATCGCCTTGCACAGGCGTTCCAGAAGGGCGGTCTTGCCCGAACCAACCGGGCCACCAATTCCGATACGAAGGGGAGAGCTCATGATCTAAATAGCCTCGTATATTGGGTTTCGTGTTTCATCGACGTCCAGTCGACCATCGGTGCCGCGGCACCAAGATCGGCAAGGTCTGTCTGCATGGCGTGATCGACTGCAACCGTCACCGCGCCATCAAGCGACGACAGTGATCTGACACCATCGGTCTGCCCAAGCGGCACCAGACGTACCGCACTGGACACAAGGTTTGCCGCCATCGCATGCAAATACGCCGTCAGCGCATCACGCAGCGGCACGTCAAACTGGGCGGCCGCAATGCCCACAGCCACCGGATAGGATGGCAGTCGGTCATCTTCACGCATTGCACTGGCCCAGCGGGTAACGACACCATCGCCCCAGACCTTTTGCATGGTCGAAACAAAGGCACGTCCTTGCGCAGTTGCCTCCAACGCCATCTCGGATGTGCCGCGCCAACAATCGGCCTCGACCCCGATTTCAAACAGGGCCGCTTCATCACCAGCGCGGGCAGCACGCCATGCGGCACAAAACAGCACCGCATCAATCCGCCCCGCGCCAAATTCCAGAACCCCTTCAACCCAGTTGATCAGGCTATCAGCCGACGTCACCCGGCCGTCTTCGACGGCATATTCCACGCCATGCGAATAGGTATAGGCACCGACCGGGAATGACGGACTAAGCCACGTCATCAACCGCATCAGGCCAGCCGGGTTAAGGGTCAGGTCATCCGTGATCATGGGAATGCCCGTGGTGATGGCTGTGCTTGTGATCATGCCCGTGATCATGTTCATGATCGTCATGGTCGAAATGATCGTTGCCATGGCTGTGACCATGCGCGCCGCCCAGCCCGTGATAGGCACCGTTCAGCGGATCAAACGGCGCGATTTCATTTTCTACCACACCGCCAAGGCCCGTAATCATGTCGCGCATGACATGGTCATCAATGATGCGCAGACGCCCGTCATTCAAAACCTGAACCGGGGTGTGACGGTTGCCGATATGCCAGGCCAGTTTGGCGGCCGCAATCGGACCGGCCGCCGTGATGGTCAGAACCGGTTCCTCGGCCGCGCGGACGACAATCACCCCGCCATCAACAAGGCGCAACCGATCGCCATCCGCCAGACGCACCGCATGCGGCAGGTCGAGCAAGAATGGCTCCCCTGCATCATCATGCAGACGAATGCGGCGGCGATGCCGGTCGGAAAAGGCCAGCGTGACCGTACCGCGCACTTCGGATGTGTCGGCACGATCAACCGGGATATGTTCAATGGCGTGACGCATGGTGTTCTCAGCCACCGATCAGAACAGGAAGTAACGCTGCGCCATCGGCACAACATCCACCGGCTGACAGGTCAGAAGCTCACCATCCGCCGTCACCTGATAGGTCTCCGGATCAACTTCCATTACCGGCAAAGCATCATTCAGTTTCATGTCCTTCTTGCCGATATTGCGCGTGTTCGACACCGCCAGAAGTTCCTTCGACAGGCCGAACTCGGCGGCAATGCCCGCATCAATGCCCGCTTGCGAGACAAACGAGAAGCTCGATTTCGCAAGCGCATTGCCGTACGCGCCAAACATCGGACGATAATGCACCGGCTGCGGCGTCGGGATTGATGCGTTCGGATCGCCCATGGCGGCGGCGGCAATCATGCCCGCCTTGATCACCATGTCGGGCTTGGTGCCAAAGAACATCGGCTTCCAGACAACAAGGTCGGCGATCTTGCCCACTTCGATGGAGCCGACATGCGCACCAATACCCTGCGCAATCGCCGGGTTGATGGTGTATTTCGCAACATAGCGTTTGGCACGGAAGTTATCGTTGCCCTTGCCAGAATCCTCAGGCAACGCACCGCGCTGCTTTTTCATTTTATCTGCCGTCTGCCAGGTCCGGGTGATGACTTCACCAACGCGCCCCATGGCCTGACTGTCTGACGAGATAATCGAAAACGCGCCAAGGTCATGCAGGATATCCTCGGCCGCGATGGTTTCACGGCGGATGCGGCTTTCGGCAAAGGCGACATCTTCGGGGATCTTCGGATCAAGGTGATGGCAGACCATCAGCATGTCCAGATGCTCGTCAATCGTATTGACCGTGAACGGCCGGGTCGGATTGGTCGAGCTCGGCAGGACGTTGGCCTCACCACACAGCTTGATGATATCTGGCGCATGGCCACCACCGGCACCTTCGGTGTGGAAGGTGTGAATGGTGCGGCCCTTGAACGATGCACGGGTATGTTCGACAAAGCCGCTTTCATTCAAGGTATCGGTATGGATCATGACCTGCACATCAAGGTCATCAGCGACCGACAGGCAGGTATCAATCGCAGCCGGGGTCGTGCCCCAGTCTTCATGAAGCTTAAGACCACAGGCACCCGCCTTGACCTGTTCTTCAAGCGATCCCGGCAGGGTCGCATTGCCCTTGCCAAAGAAACCGATATTCATCGGAATGCCGTCTGCCGCCTGCAGCATCCGGGCAATGTGCCACGGACCTGGCGTACAGGTTGTGGCGTTCGTGCCCGCCGCCGGGCCGGTACCGCCGCCCAGCATGCTGGTCACACCGGAATAAAGCGCGTCTTCAACCTGCTGCGGGCAGATCCAGTGAATGTGGGCATCAATACCGCCAGCGGTGATGATGTTGCCTTCACCGGCAATGATCTCGGTGCCCGGACCGATGATGATATCGACACCGGGCTGCACATCCGGGTTCCCGGCCTTGCCGATTCCGGCGATGCGGCCATCGCGAATGCCGATATCGGCCTTGATGATGCCGGTGTAATCAAGGATCAGCGCATTGGTGATCACGGTATCTACCGCGCCATTGGCGCGCGTTGCCTGTGACTGACCCATGCCATCACGGATCACCTTGCCACCACCGAATTTGACTTCCTCGCCAAGGGTGGTGAAGTCTTTTTCGACCTCGATGATCAGGTCGGTATCCGCCAGTCGCACCTTGTCCCCGACGGTCGGGCCAAACATGGCCGCATAGGACGGACGATCAATTTCGTAAGCCATTTATTCCATCCCCCCGCTTAAAGCTTGCCGTTGATTTTGGCGTTAAAGCCATAGACCGTGCCGGTCCCGGCATATTTCACCAGATTGACTTCACGCGACTGGCCCGGCTCAAAACGAACAGCGGTCCCCGCCGGGATATCAAGGCGAAAGCCACGTGCGGCTTCGCGGTCAAAATCAAGGCCCGGATTGGTTTCATAGAAATGATAGTGCGACCCCACCTGCACCGGACGGTCCCCGGTATTGGCAACGGTGATGGTTTTGGTTTCACGCCCCTCGTTGAGGATGAGGCTGCCTTCCTTGGTAATGATTTCACCTGGAATCATGGCCGGTCTCCTTAACGAATGGGTTCATGAACGGTCACAAGCTTCGTCCCGTCCGGGAAAGTCGCCTCGACCTGAATTTCGTGGATCATTTCGGCAATGCCATCCATTACCTGATCGCGCGTGATCACGGTCGCCCCGTCGCGCATCAGATCGGCAACAGATTTGCCATCGCGCGCGCCTTCAACGACATAGTCGGTAATGATCGCGATAGCTTCGGGGTAATTAAGCTTCACCCCCCGTGAAAGGCGATTGCGCGCCACCATGGCGGCGACCGAAACCAGCAGTTTGTCCTTTTCGCGTGGCGTCAGATTCATGCCTGCCTACTCCTTGGCTTCATCAATTAAATCTCCCACAAACGCGGCAAGCGTGCGGGAAGCCCCCTTGTTTGATGGCGGAACGTTTTCCACCACGCACCATAAACCCGGCGCAATTTCATCGGATCGCGCGCCATGAAACGGGCAATCACAATGCCCTTCATCGCGGTCGCGGCACACAAGACATCGCGCGCCTCAAGCCCCTCAGACGCCTGCGCCAGACAGTCACGCGCGGCTTCAAGGTTTTGTTCCGCGCCCTGCCCGACCAGAATGGCGGTCGCATTGGCGCGTGCACCGTCAAAGGCGGCCGCGTGATCAAGCATGCGCAACACATCACCTTCCAGATGCAGCGCATCGCGCCAGATCGGGCGACCGTCAATCGAAACATCCCACGCATCGCGTGCCAGGCCCGTGGTAAACACCTCGCCGCGTGCAAGGCGGCCAAACACCATCATCTCGCCGGCCATGACCATGCCGCTTCCCGATGCACGCACGGTGGTTTTGCGTTTCAGCCGGGCCTGATCAAACAGGATGCTTTCATGGGGCAACCATTCAAGCCACCCGCCATCGGCCACATCCAGATCAACCGACATTTCGCAATCCGGCCCGACCGACCGGTAAATCTTTTCAGCCGCCTGCGCGGTAAACAGGGCGGATGCGCCCGCCTCCACCTTGCCGGTAAAGGCCAGCTTATCGCCACCGACCATGCCGCCCGATGTCGTGACCAGAACGGCCGTCGCGAGATCCCCCGCAACCGGGCGCGGGAACAGGATTTTCATCGGGTCACGGTAATAAAGATGATCAAGGGCTGCATGCCCGCCCCGATGCGCCGCACCCGTGCCCTGACGAAACGTCACCTCGGCCCGGCCATCGGTAATGATGCGGGTGGGCGTTACTGGCGTTTCCATCTCCACATTCGAATCTGCGGATGTTGTCGGTTCAAGTTTGCGAAGCTGCACAAAGTCACCTGATTAATGCGGCCCACTTATGGAGCCTTAATATCAAGGGTCCTCACAGCAAGATGCGGGCCAACCGCCAACGCCCCGCCGATATAGGGAGTTTGGCGGCATCTGGCCCGATTGACAGCATCCAGTTTGCGCAAAATTTTGGCAAATGCCGATCAAACAGTCAGATAGGCACGGACTTTTTCACGATCGAGCGTGTCTTTGGCACCAGACAAAACAACCTCTCCACGTTCAAGCACGACAATCTCGTCGGCCAGTTCGTGCGCGAATTCAAAATATTGCTCGACGAGCAGGATCGCCATATCACCGCGGTCGGCCAGCTGTTTGATGACGCGCTGAATGTCCTTGATGATCGATGGCTGAATACCCTCGGTCGGTTCATCGAGCACCAGCAAACGCGGACGGGTGACAAGCGCGCGCCCGATGGCCAACTGCTGTTGCTGCCCGCCCGAAAGGTCCCCACCGCGACGTCCCAGCATGTCGCGCAACACCGGGAACAGTTCAAAAATCTCGTCGGGGATATGGCGCATGGCGCGCGGCAATGCGGCAAAGCCGGTCTCAAGATTTTCCTTCACGGTCAAAAGCGGGAAGATCTCGCGCCCTTGCGGGACAATCGCGATACCGTTGGCCGAGCGACGATAAGACGGATCGCGCGATATATCCTTGCCTTCCCATTTGATGTTGCCATCTGCAATCGGGTGCTGGCCAACAACGGCCCGCATCAGGGATGTTTTGCCAACCCCGTTACGGCCCAGAACCGCGGTAACTTTGCCGGTTTCCGCACTCAGCGACACCTTGCGCAACGCATGGGACGCGCCATAGAACAGATCAATATTGCTGACATCAAGCATGACAGTTTTCCCCTAGCGTCCCAGATAGACTTCAATGACCCGCGGGTCTTTTTGCACGTGATCAAGGCGCCCTTCGGCCAGAACCGATCCTTCGTGCAGAACAGTCACCTTGCAATCAAGGTCGCGGACGAATTCCATGTCATGCTCAACCACCACGACCGAGTATTCCTTGGAAATCGACCGTAAAAGTTTCGCCGTTTCCTCAGTCTCGGAATCGGTCATGCCGGCAACTGGCTCATCGACCAGAAGAAGTTCGGGTTCCTGCATCAACAGCATGCCGATTTCCAGCCACTGTTTCTGCCCGTGCGAAAGGTTGGCGGCCATCTCATCACGCTTGTCTTCCAGCATGATGGTGACCAGCGTCTTTTCGATCTTGATCTTTTCCGCATCAGAAAGGCGATGGAACAGGGCCTGAAACACCCCTCGCCCGCCCGAACACGCTAAAAGCAGGTTGTCGAACACCGTATGGCTTTCAAACACCGTCGGCTTCTGGAACTTGCGGCCAATGCCCAGATTGGCAATCTCCGCCTCGTCCAGCTTGGTCAGATCGATCTCGCTTTTAAACAGGACATCACCGGTATCAGGTCGGGTTTTGCCGGTGATAATATCCATCATGGTTGTCTTGCCCGCCCCGTTCGGGCCGATGATGGCACGAAGTTCGCCCGGCTCGACATAGAAGGACAGGTTATTGAGTGCGCGGAACCCGTCAAAGGTCACCGACACACCATCGACGTAAAGGATGGTTTCCGACCGCGCGGATTTGACCTGTTCCTCGTCCGAGGCATTCTTTTGAATGGCGGCTGCTTCGCTCATGCCTTGCCTCCTTCATTTGCGCGTCGTTTGCGCCAGGTCGTGAACAATGATTGCCGATCTGCCGATCCGAATGCCGGCACCGCCCCGATCACACCTTTTGGCAGGAACAGGGTCACCGCAATGAACAACCCGCCGAGGAAGAACAGCCAGAAGTCCGGCATCGCCCCGGTAAAGAAGGTCTTGGCATAGTTGACGATAAACGCGCCAAGCACCGCTCCATAAAGCGTGCCGCGCCCGCCAACAGCAACCCAGATAACGATTTCAATCGAAAGGGCCGGGGCAAATTCGCCGGGGTTGATGATGCCGACCTGAGGCACATAAAGCGCACCGGCGATCCCGGCCATGACAGCCGAAACGGTAAAGACAAACAGCTTGTAATATTCAACCCGATAGCCCGTGAAACGCACCCGGCTTTCGGCATCCCGAATGGCAATCAGCACCTTGCCCAGACGTGACTGGGTAATGCCGCGCGCCACCGTATAGCAGATGCCAAGAAACACACAGGACGCGACAAACAAGCCAGCCCGTGTGCCATCCGATTGCAATGAATAGCCCAGCAGATCCTTGAAATCGGTCAGACCGTTATTGCCACCAAAGCCCATATCGTTGCGGAAGAAAGCCAGCAAGAGCGCATAGGTCATGGCCTGCGTGATGATCGAAAGATACACCCCCGTCACGCGCGACCGGAAGGCAAGGAAGCCAAACACAAAGGCCAAAAGCCCCGGCACAAACATCGCCATAACAATGGCAAACCAGAACATGTCAAAGCCATACCAGTACCATGGCAATTCCTGCCAGTTCAGGAAGACCATGAAGTCCGGCAGGATCGGATCACCATAAACGCCACGATCACCGATCTGACGCATCAGATACATACCCATGGCATAGCCACCAAGTGCGAAGAACGCCCCGTGGCCCAGCGACAAAATCCCGCAGAACCCCCAGATCAGATCGACACTGAGTGCCAGCAGCGCATAGCAAAGATACTTGCCCAGCAGGCTGACCATCCAGGTCGGCACATGGAAGGCGGAGCTTTCGGGCAACAACAAATTGCTTGCCGGCACCAGAATGGCGGCTGCAATCAGGATACCCAAAAGGATCATCCCGCCGCGGTCTTTCAACAGCCAGCCAATCACCGGTGTCATTTGATACTTTTGACGATAATCGGTCATGGATCAGGCCTCCACTGCGCGACCCTTAAGGGCGAACAGCCCCTTGGGTCGTTTCTGGATAAACAGGATCAGCGCAATCAGAACAAAAATCTTGGCCAGAACGGCACCTGCCATCGGCTCAAGGAACTTGTTCACAATGCCAAGGCTGAATGCGCCCAGCACCGTGCCCCAAAGGTTCCCGACCCCACCGAACACGACGACCATGAAACTGTCGATAATGTAAGTCTGACCAAGGTTCGGGCTGACGTTGGAAATCTGGCTGAGCGCCACACCAGCGATGCCTGCAATTCCCGACCCCAGACCAAAGGTCAGCGCATCGACATAACCGGTCCGGATACCAACCGATCCGGCCATGCGCCGGTTCTGTGTAACGGCGCGCATCTGCAAACCAAACGCGGTATAGCGCAGCACGGCTGCAATACCCGCAACCACGATGATGCTAAACAAAATGATCCACAGCCGGTTATATGTCAGCACCAGACCGGTCGAAAATTCAATCGCACCACTCATGAAATCAGGTGCGGTGACCTGCTGGTTGGTCGCCCCGAAAATCGTTCGGATCGCCTGCTGCAAGACAAGGCTGACACCCCATGTCGCCAGCAAGGTTTCAAGCGGCCGACCATAGAGGAAACGGATGACAGATCGTTCGATCACAACTCCGACTGCCCCCGCGACCAAAAAGGCGGCTGGCACTGAAATCACCAATGACCATGCCGACCCGGATGGCAGAATGGTCCCAAGCGCCTGCTGAACCATAAAGGTGGTATAGGCACCGATCATGATCATTTCGCCATGCGCCATATTGATCACGCCCATCACGCCAAAGGTGATGGCAAGACCAACCGCCGCCAGCAACAAAACCGACCCCAGACTGATACCGCGATAGACATCCCCAATCGTCTGCCAGGTCGACAGGCGCCCCTCGACGGCTTCAAGCGCATCCTCGGCGGCGGCAACCACTTCGGGCTCGTAGCCTTCTGCCTCGGCACTGGCGACAAATTGCGACAGCACCGCACGAATTTGCGGCGTGGTTTCACTGGCCAGAACATCAATCGCGCTTAGGCGTTCTTCGGTAGTTTCACCGGCCGCCAGTGCCATGGTGGCCTGCGCCAGTTCCATCCGTGCCAGA
Organism: Thalassospira sp. ER-Se-21-Dark; assembly: GCF_017922435.1. Taxonomy (NCBI): domain Bacteria; kingdom Pseudomonadati; phylum Pseudomonadota; class Alphaproteobacteria; order Rhodospirillales; family Thalassospiraceae; genus Thalassospira; species Thalassospira sp. ER-Se-21-Dark. Next base: position 905,664 of record NZ_VDEZ01000001.1, read on the forward strand.
AGCGTTTCATCCTCTTCGCGATCAATCGCGCGCAGAAGCAACGGCAACATCGCCGGATCACGGGCATCCATGATCTGCTCGACCGCAGCACTTCGGATATTGAGATCCGGGCTGAACAGGTTCAGCGTCGCCAACGCATCGCGCAGCGCACCACGCAGACGGTTGTTGATCTTGATCTTGGAGAGTTCCTTGGATGAACTTTCACCGACTTCTTCGCCGCTGACGATGTCGATATGGGTAAAGACCTTGCCCTTTTTGGTGGCGATGACGACATGCTCGTCGCTGTCGCGAACATAAAGGTCCCCATCAAGCATGGCCTTAAGGATCGGGGCGACGCGCGGATCACCGTCCGCTGCCATTTCCTCGATCACCGCGACCTTCTTGCTCGCACTTTTATCATTTAACTGTTCGGCGATGTTTCGCAGTTCTTCGTCGCTGAATGCCTGTGCGCTATTGGGTGTCGCGACCACAAGCAGGGCCAGACACGCGATCAAGGCACCCAGTCGAAGGGCGACGTCACGCGTTTTGGCCAATGAGAACGGAGAACGGCGCAGCACTGAAAACATGTCATTGCGCATGATCACCAAACCTTTGAATTCAATATGGAAAATTGGATAAAGAAAACGCGGACAGCCGGCAGGTGCTGATTGCGTTGAAAATGAACAGGCCGGTCGCGTTGCCACGACCGGCCCATCCGTAACCAATTAGTACATCGGTTTTTCACAGTTGCCGCAGACCCACGGATAGGTCCAGTCGGCGGTCAGCTTTGCGCTTTCCGGCAGGAAGTCCGACCATGCATCACCAACGACGGTGCCTTCGGTTTCCCAAACGATGTCAAACTGGCCATCATCCTGGACTTCGCCGATCAGAACCGGCTTGGACAGGTGATGGTTGGTGTTCATGACAGCGGTACCGCCGGTCAGGTTTGCAACTTCCTGGCCATACATTGCCTGACGAACCGCATCGACATCGGTGGTGCCAGCCTGCTCGACAGCCTGTTTCCACATGTTAAAGCCGATATAGGTAGCTTCCATCGGATCGTTGGTTACGCGCGACTCATCACCGATGAAGGCGTGCCATTTTTCGATGAAGGCCGTGTTGGCATCAGACTCAACCGACTGGAAGTAGTTCCAGGCAGCAAGGTGACCAACCAGCGGCGCTGTATCGATACCAGCCAATTCTTCTTCACCAACCGAGAAGGCAACAACCGGAATGTCTTCGGCTTTGATGCCCTGGTTTGCCAGTTCCTTGTAGAACGGAACGTTCGCGTCACCGTTAATGGTCGAAACCACGGCGGTTTTCTTGCCAGCAGATGCGAATGCTTTCACGTCAGCAACGATCGACTGCCAGTCAGAATGACCGAACGGGGTGTAGTTCTCCATGATGTCTTCATCGGAGATACCCTTGCCGTTCAGATAAGAACGCAGGATCTTGTTGGTGGTACGCGGATAAACATAGTCGGTACCCAGAAGAACGATACGCTCGGCAGAGCCGCCATCTTCGCTCATCAGGTAATCAACAGCCGGAATGGCCTGCTGGTTCGGGGCTGCACCGGTGTAAAACACGTTGCGCGAGCTTTCCTCGCCTTCGTACTGAACCGGATAGAACAGCATGCTGTTCAGTTCTTCGAAGACCGGCAGAACCGATTTACGCGAGACCGACGTCCAGCAACCGAAGACAACAGCAACCTGTTCCTGTTCGATCAGTTCGCGGGCTTTTTCAGCAAACAGCGGCCAGTCAGAAGCCGGGTCAACAACAACGGCTTCGACTTGTTTGCCAAGCAGACCACCATTCTTGTTCAGGTCATCAACCAGCATCAGAACAGTGTCCTTCAGCGTGGTTTCGGAAATCGCCATCGTCCCGGAAAGAGAGTGCAGCACACCAACTTTGATGGTTTCTGCTGCTTGTGCGGCTGACATTGCCATTGCAGACACTGCCATGGCCCCGGCGCCAATGAGCGCCTGAAGCTTCTTATTCATTTATAGCCTCCACTGAGTTTCTATTGCACCGCCGTTGCACTTGCTAAAACCGTGCCAGACTCAGAGGCCAGATCGAATAAAATCGCGAATCGAGGGATTCTCACGCAATAAGAAACCATTTTACAGCTATTTTGGGGAAAATATTTGCGTAAGCCGTGTTTTGAATGACTATTTTTCAATCATTGATTACATTTTGATTAATTTTTGATCATGTTGACGTCAGGGTTTTCACAGCCTATCTGGAGCGCGGAAGTTTCGCCTGCGCTGAGCTTATTGCACCACAATCTGCCCTGTGTCGGCCCGCTTCCCGCCCCGTCGGGAGACCGGCGGGGCGTTTTGATTTCTGGCTGTATTTGTCCGGAATTACTCGGCCGCCTGCAATTCGCGGTCCGGCGCGATCGCGTTAATTGCTGTGCGGATTTGATCACGCAACCAGATCAAACCAACATCCTTGTCCGTCCACACAGCCCAGTTCATCCTCACCGGCGGAAACGCCACATCAATCGGCATCGGGCAATAAGACAACCCGAATAACGGCGCATACTGGTTGGCAATACGACACGGCACAGTGGCAATCACGGCACTGTTTCGGGCCGCTGCCAGAAGCGGCATGAAATCAGGCGCCGCCAGAACAACATCAAGTTCGATGCCCATCCCCTGAAGCGCGACGCCAACACACCCGGCGACATTCTCGGTCTGGGACAGAACCGCATGCCGCGATGCCAAATATTGCGCACGCGACATCGGCAGCGGCAAATCGAGAATATCGGGATTAAAACAACAGGCGACTTCCGAGTTGAACAGAACCTCGCCGAAATGGCCTGTGTTGAGTTGGCTTTTGCAGCCAATCGCCAGATCGATCTCGCCGCCATTGATCATTCTATCAACCGTTTCAGACGTGATGGTACGGCTCAAAATCTTGATGCCCGGTGCCTGCTGCTGCAAATGCTGCATCAGAACCGGCAGCAAAATCATGTCCATTTCACCGGTCACGCCCAAACGGAAAACACGCTGGGCGGTTTGCGGATCAAAAGAATCCGTCGCATGAAGGGCGTTCTGTGCCTGCGAAAGGGCGGTGCGCACCGGCCCGGCCAGCGCACGGGCTTTTGCTGTCGGCTGCATTTTCTGACCCACACGCACAAACAGGTCATCGGCCAGCAACATGCGCAAGGTATTGAGATTGTGGCTCATTGCGGACTGCCCGATGCGCAGTTTCTCGGCCGCTTTGGTCACGCTCATTTCCTGCATCATGGCGTCAAACGCAATCATCAGGTTGAGGTCAAATGACCGTAAATTGAAATGATCAATATTATCCATGACTGGTATCGATTTGATTACTGACTGATCGCACTATAGCCTTTCCCCATCAGCTTACAACCCGTCGGCTCACACCGGCATGATTTGAGGGAAAAGAAAAATGCTATCACGTCGTGATTTGCTCAAAAGCACGCTTGCCGCCGGTGCCGTTGGCGCGATTGGCAGCACCGTCTTTGTGCCACTGGCCGCAAAGGCAAAGGCACCGCTGGTTGGCACACAGGCACCGGGCTATTACCGTGTCATGGTCGGGGATGTCGAAGTCACCGCCCTTTCTGATGGTGCGGCCCAGTTCCCCATCGCCGATCTTTACGTCAACACCACGCCCGAACAGGCACGCCTGGCCCTTGCCAAGGCGTTTCAGGGAACCCCAACCTATCTTTCGGTCAATGCCTATTTGCTGAATTTCGGGGATCGTCTTGTATTGCTCGATGCGGGTACGAGCGATCTGATGGGACCGGCACTTGGCAAACTTCCGGCTAATATGATTGCCTCGGGCTATCACCCTGATCAGGTTGATGATGTCGCGATTACCCACATTCATCCCGACCATACCGGCGGCCTGACACTGGCTGGCAACAAGGTCTTTGCCAATGCCACCGTCCATGTTCCAGAGGCAGACGCCGCGTTCTGGCTCAGTGCCGAAAACAAGGCGACCGCGCCTGAAGATGCCAAGGCGTTCTTTGATCAGGCGGTTACGGCCCTGACCCCCTATATCGATAGTGGCAAGCTTGCCAAATACGCACCCGATGCCCCGGCGATCGAAGGCATGGTCAACACCACTTTCCGCCCCGGCCACACGCCAGGCCACAGCGCGCTTTGGATCGAAAGCAAGGGCGAGAAGTTTGTTTATTGGGGCGACATTACCCATGGCGATGTCGTGCAGTTTGACGATCCGAATATTGCCATCGCCTTTGACGGCGACACCGACATGGCAATCAAATCACGGGAAGCGGCCTTTGCCGAAGCAGTACAGGACAAGTACCTGGTTGCTGGCTGCCACGTCGCCTTCCCGGGATTTGGTCATGTGCGCGAAGATGCCACGATGTATGACTGGGTACCGATGAACTATCGCGCTGACGTTTAGGTTGGAATTGATCCCCCATCCCCGCCGACCTTAAAGCAATCCGTCAACGCAAAAGAGCGGTCGTGGTGTACGACCGCTCTTTCCTTTGGATCTTGTCCCTGTCTGCTTATTCCGGCATGCCAGCCCGGATCCACTGGCCAAGCTGCGCGCGTTCCTCGTCGGTCATTTCCGTCATATTGCCAAGCGGCATGGCCCGGCCAATAACCGCCTGTGCGAGAACACGCTGCGCATTGGCTTCGATCTGTGCCAGATCATCAAACATCACGCCTGCCGGGGCTTCGTCAAAGCCCTCGTCACTCGGGTTGGCCGAATGACAGGTCGAACAACGGGTCTGAACGATGGCCAAGGCATGGTTGGCGGTAATCACGTCGTCATCGGCACGCTTGACCGCGTTCGGATCATAGGACGCAAACATCGCAAGGATCGCCATCCCCACCCCAGCCGACGGAAGCTGCCAGGCAATCGCCTTGCCGGTGCCGCCTGCATTGTGTGTGTTAAAGAAATGGCGCACCAACCCACCGATGATCAGGATCAAACCGACAATCAGCCAGGACTGATCATGGGAAAACAGCATCGAATAGTGATTGCTGATCATCATAAGCAACACCGGAAGCGTCAGGTAGTTGTTATGCGTTGAACGCTGCTTGGCCTGCAGTCCCAGTTTCGGATCGGGCTTTTCCCCGGCCATCAGGCTGGCCACGACCTTTTTCTGGTTGGGGATGATGATGCGAAACACGTTAGCGGCCATGATCGTACCAATCATCGCACCGACATGGATAAACGCACCGCGCCCGCTGAACACATGGGTAAACAGATAACTCGCCGCCATGATCAGGATGAACAGCGCGACCGCAAGCGTATCGGTGCGTTTGCCAATCGCACTTTTGCAGATGATGTCATAGATCACCCAACCGGCAAACAGGCTGCTAAGCCCAATCAGGATCGCATCCATCTTGGTCAGCGCCAGCACGCTTGGGTCGATCAGATAGCTTTCGGCACTCCAGTAATACATGGTGACCAAAAGTGCGAAGCCGGTAATCCAGGTGAAATAGGCCTCGTATTTGAACCAATGCAGTTCCGGCGGCATGGAACTGGGGGCGACCATCCATTTGTTCACATGATAGAACCCGCCACCATGCACCATCCAGGCTTCGCCATAGACACCTTCATCCATGTCCGGGCGCTTGCGCAAACTCAGGTCAAGCCAGACGAAATAGAACGAAGACCCGATCCAGGCGATGCCCGTAATCAAATGCGCCCAGCGCAGGATCAAATTGATCCAGTCCTGAAACAGAATATCCACGGTGCTTGAAACCTCCGTCTCGCCTGTGCGCGGTTTCCGGCGCGCTGACAGCCCTGCCTTGATGATGATGCCCGGGACTTTTGAAGTCGCTCTGATGGCTTTATCCGGGTTCAATCCAGTCGATCTGTTTCCTAACACAGTCACCCGACCGGCTCTATTATTTAGGGGTTGAGCATAATCGAAATGACTTTCAAATTAATCTTTAAAATGGCACAGTGTGCCCGCCAATTTGCACGTAGAATAATGCAAAAGACCTCAGACATCAGGAGCTTCCCGCGCCATGTCCGACTTCGAGGACATCCAGATTTTTGTCCGTGTTGCCGAACTTGGCAACCTTTCTGCGGCCGGGCGTGAATTGCGCCATTCGGCGGCTGTGGTGTCAAACCGGATTGCCCGCCTTGAAGAACGGCTTGGGGTGCGTTTGCTCAATCGCACAACGCGCCGGGTCAATCTGACGACGGAAGGCGATGTCTATTACCGGCACTGCCTGCGCATTCTTTCGGAAATGCAGGAAGCCGAAAACGCCATCGCCAACCAGAAAAACACCACCCGCGGCCCGGTCACGCTGACCTGCCCGGTGGCATTCGGCAACAAGTTTGTCGCCCCGATCATTCCGAAGTTCGTTGATCAGAACCCGGATGTGCAAATCCGCCTGCATCTGTCCGATCGGTTGCTGGATCTGTTGCAAGACAAGGTCGATCTTGCCATCCGCATTGCCGAGCTTAAGGAAAGCTCGCTGATTGTCCGCAAGCTGGCCACCAACAAACGCATGCTGGTCGCAAGCCCGGATTATATCAAAAAGAACGGCGCGCCCAAGGTGCCCGCCGACCTTTTGAACCACAATTGCCTGCTGCTGCGCTTCCCGGGATCACAGCAATATCAATGGACCCTGCAAGGGCCGAATGATGAGCCCCCGGTCACGCTGGCCGTCGCTGGTTCGATGGATTCCGATAACAGCGAAGTCCTGACCCGCTGGTGCCTTGACGGGCATGGCATTTCACTGAAATCGAACTGGGAAGTCGACGAATATCTGCGCGACGGACGCCTTCAACGCGTCCTGCCCGATTACCAGCCACCGTCACACGCGGTCTATACGCTCTATCCGGAAAACCGTTATCTGCCGACGCGGGTCCGCGCCTTTGTCGATTTTCTGGTCGCGGAATTTGGCGGCACACCGCCCTGGGAACGTTAAACAAATAGAATGCTAAACAAAAAAACGCCCCGAACAGATGCCGGGGCGATTTTTTGTATTCGATTTAGGCCGGTCTAGCTTTTGGCAAGCGCCAGATACCCGCTTAAAACCGCGGCAACGTTTTGCCCGATCACATCATGGGCATAACCGCCTTCCATGGTGAACATGGTTTTAAGCCCCATACGCCCGATCATCTGCCCGATGCGGTTAAAATCATCGGTCTGGAGTTTGAAGTCGCAAATCGGTTCGGCCTCGTGGGCGTCAACACCAAGGGCCACCACCAGCGCATCGGCCTGCCAGGTCAGAAGTTTCTGCATCGCCTTGGCAAAGCCAGCCCCCCAGCCCGCGAAATCCGTACCCGCTGGCAGCGGGATATTCAGGTTGGCACCCTGCCCGTCATTGCGTCCGGTTTCATTGGCATAGCCCATGAAGAACGGGAATTGATGGGTTGGATCAGCATGGATGGAAATCGTCAGAACATCGCCGCGCTCATAGAAAATGTCCTGCGCACCGTTGCCGTGGTGGTAGTCGATATCAAGGATGGCGACCTTTTTTGCCCCCTTGGCAATCATGTGCTGGGCGGCGATGGCGGCATTGTTCAAGAAGCAGTATCCACCATAACGGTTGGCATGGGCATGGTGCCCCGGCGGACGGGTCAGGGCAAAGGATGCTTCGCCTTCGCTCCAGGTTGCCTCAGCTGCCGATATGACGGTTTGCGCCCCCCAATAGGCGGCCTTCCAAGTCCCCTGGGTTATCGGTGTATCAGATGAAATGGCGTACTGACCCAGACGCGCGCTGATATGTTCGGGCTTGCCGCCTGAAAAACCGCCCGTCGGCCAGACATAGGGGAAGGCGTCACCGCTTTTCCCTGCCTTGGTCCATTCGCTCCAGGCGTTTTCCAGAAAATCAATATAGTCCGGCTCATGGATCGCGCGGATCGGGCCGAGGCCATGATCGGTCGGATCAACCAGCTGCGCCTTGATCGCGTGCGCGACGGCATCGCGAATGATCGGAATACGCCGGGCATTCTCGAAACATGGCACCATGCGTCCGTGATGCATTTCGCCTGCCCCGTCATGGGCATCGTGGCGCGAATTGAAGAAAACCCGCATGGCACCGCTCTCCTGACTGAAAATCCTGACCGGGTACCATCATGACGCCCGACGCATCCTGTTGCACGCAGAAAGCGGCTATTTCTTGGCGGTATAAAGCAGCTTTTCGATGGTATCGAGGAACACACCCAACTGATTGCGCAGGCTTTCCGACTGATCGGCAAGACGACTGGCCATGTCGCGTGTGGTATCGGCAGCCTCCCCGGTACGCCCGGCCATATCGGAAACCACGGTGATATTGTCGGTGACTTCCTGTGCGCCGCTTGATGCCTGTTCGACATTGCGCGTGATGTTGGTCGACAGGTTCGCCTGGGTTTCAACATTGCCCGAAATCGTATCCGAACGTGCCGCCAGATCATCGATTACGCCTGCGATCTCGCGGATCGAACCGACGGACTGTTCAATCGCGGTCTGAATGTCCTGAACCTTTTCCTCGATGCTTTCGGTCGCCTTGCTGGTCTGGTTGGCAAGTCCCTTGACCTCGTTGGCAACCACCGCAAAGCCCTTGCCGGCTTCACCGGCACGTGCAGCCTCGATCGTCGCATTCAGCGCAAGCAAGTTGGTCTGAGCTGCGATGTCACGGATAAAGCTGACCACTTCAACGATCTCGCCAGCCGCCGCTTCCAGCTGTCCGATACGACCATCGGTTTCCTGGGCAAGGCCGTTGGCGCGGTTGGCGATCTCAACCGATTCACGCGCCTGTTCGGACACATTGCGGATTGCCTCGTTCAGCTCTTCGGATGCGGCCGAAAGTTCGCTGACATTGGCCGCCGTCTGGCGGGCCGCAGCGGCAACGTTGGTCGACCGTGAACTGGTTTCATGGGCGATGGAGTTGGCGTCCCCGGATGCCTCAGAAAGGGCGGATGCGGCATTGGCAATGTCATCAACCGCGGCAAAGGAACCGCTTTTGAATTCATCAAGAATGTCAGCAAACCCGGACAGCTTCTTTTCGATGGAGGCACTTGCAGCATTAATCCGCTTGGCCGAGGACAGGTAATCACCGACCAGCCCGGTTTCCACGATGCGCCGGTAATAACGGTTTTCGGAAACAGCCCCCATGGATGCCGCACTTTCGCGCAGGAACGCATCATTGCGGTCAATCAGCCGGTTGATCGCAATAAACAGTTCGCGCATGTCAGGATGACTGTCGACATTGGTAATGCGGGCTTCATAATCACCGTCCGCTGCGGCCAGAACCACATCCAGTGCCTTTTTGATACCCGATTTTGAACCACCGAACAGAGACATTAGAACCTCAAACCTTGCATTTTCGGGAACCGCTTTGCGATCCTCTAGAGACTTTGGATAAACTCGTCGTAAGACATGCCCATATCAGAAAGCTTCTGTGACAAGGCCTCGGATGCGGCATTCATGCCGTCCTTGCGATTGGGCAGACTGTCCTCGATCTTGCGGAGTTCCGCATAGAGAGGAATGATCGTTTCGCTCAGAACCTTTGGATCGGGCACCCGGCGGTTGGAATGGTATCCAATCACCTTGTGACTGGCATCAAAGGTCGGCGTCACATGGGCATAGACCCAATAATGATCCCCGTTGCTGGCCATATTCACGACATAGGCAAAAATCTCGTGACCGGATGAAATCCGGTCCCACATAAGCTTGAAAACGCTGCGCGGCATATCTGGATGTCGGATCAGCGCATGCGGCTTCCCCAAAACCTCACCTTCCGAATAATCAGAAAGGCGCAAAAACACCTCATTGGCGTAGGTAATATGCCCTTTGAGATCCGTCTTGCTGACGATCAACTCGTCCGGTTTGAAATGACGTTCCCGCCCAGAAGGCTGAATGCCTGAAGGCTTTTCACTCACCTTTAAGACCCCGATACTTTATTTTTATTTCCAAACATGCCCGCAATTTCGGGCTGCGGGCAGGATGAATTACTCGATTATCATGTGAAAATGATCGTGCGAAGCTAAATATTATTTTTCCACACGTTTCATTCTCAATACCTAACACAGTAATCTGGAATTATTATTGGATAAAGTATTATCCGTTTAGTAGATATTCAACCTGCGATTACCATTTTTCTTTCTGCGCCAATCACAGATTTCCAGTATCGGCAATCCACGAGACATGCGCGAAACGAAACAAACCCAAATTCATGAATTAAGCATCTTTGTAACGATTTCATGTATCATCGCTGCAAACGGGAACCGTCAGGGACACACCGATGTCGAAAGATCTTCGGAATTTTCCATATCGTGTCGTTATTCACGAGAAACATTCCGCCCAAGCTGTGCTGGACTGGCTCGACATCAATGTCATGAGCAAGAACTGGACAATGGGCATTCGGAATATCGAGCTCCCGCGTGGCGACCAGAATGCCCCGATTGTCGATATGGTGATCTATTTCAGTCGCCGTGAAGATATGGAACGCTTCCGCGACAAATGGGCCGGTAAAACCCGCGAACACAAAGTCAAGCTACATGGCTGGCGCGCGGCACTCTATGCCTTGCGGCATCCAAAAACCGAAATGATCGCCTATGAAAAGTCAGACGAACCAAGTCGACCCAATCCCAAGAAACCGACCTGACAAACCGTCATAAGAAAAGCCCCGCGCAAGCTAATGCACGGGGCTTCGTCATTTAACCGATCCGGATGGATCGGAAATCCGACTTATTTCGGCAGTTCGGCATCGATGCCTTTGATGTACCAGTCCATGCCAAGCAGCATGCCGTCATCAGCAACTTCGCCTTCTGCAACGCGCAGTTCGCCTGCCTGATCATAGATCGGGCCGGTGAACGGATGGAATTCACCCGAAGCAATCTTGGCAGCAGTTTCTTCTGCCAGTGCTTTCACGTCATCAGGCATGTTGGTGTACGGTGCCATTTCGACCATGCCGGTGTTGATACCACCCCAGGTGTCTTTGGATTCCCAGGTGCCATCGGCAACGGCCTTGGCGCGGGCAACATAGTAGCTGTCCCAATTATCAACGATCGCGGTCAGCTGTGCCTTCGGTGCGAACTTGATCATGTCGGAAGCCTGACCGAAACCAAGAACGCCACGGTTTTCAGCAACCTGAAGCGGTGCCGGGCTGTCGGTGTGCTGAACCATGATGTCTGCACCCTGGTCGATCAGCGCCTTGGCAGCATCGCCTTCCTTGCCCGGATCATACCAGGTGTTGGCCCAAACGATTTTGACCTGCACGTCCGGGTTAACCGACCATGCACCCATCATGAAGGAGTTGATACCACGGACAACTTCCGGGATCGGGAAAGAGCCGACATAACCAACGATGTTCGACTTGGTCATTTTACCGGCGATCACACCAGCAACATAACGGCCTTCGTAGAAACGTGCGGCATAGGTCGAGATGTTATCCGCACGCTTGAAGCCGGTTGCATGTTCGAATTTCACATTCGGGAACCGCTTGGCAACTTTTTCGGTCGGGTTCATATAACCGAACGAGGTGGTGAAGATCAGGTTGTGGCCAGTCTGGGCCAGCTGAGTGATCACGCGTTCAGCATCGGCACCTTCCGGCACGCTTTCGACAAACGTGGTCGAAGCAGCATCGCCAAGTTCAGCTTCAATGGCCTGACGGCCAATGTCATGACGGTAAGACCAGCCATGGTCACCAATCGGGCCGACATAGACAAAACCGGCCTTAACGTCTTCGGCCTGGGCTGCACCCATGCCGGTTGCGAGGGCACCAACAGCCGCAACGGCGGCAAGTGTGCGCTTCACGAGGCTTGCATTCATAGTTTCAGTCTCCCTGTTAGACACTCAATCAGGATTTATACGTAATTCCTGATCGCAATCAATGACGCGTTCCTGCACAAACCAAATCTCAGACAAACCGGCCAGGCCCTGCCCGGCTTGTGTGAGGTTTGGCAAGCACAGTCTTCCTCCCGTCGTCGGGCCGAAACATCATTTAACGTGTTCCGGTCCCGCTGTTAAGGCCGCCAAAACCCTATTGGGCGGCCCTGAACGCCTGACCAATACAGGCCGGCGCATTCAGTCTGATTTTCGCACGGTCACTGGAAATAATCACCAGCACGATTACGGTCGCCAGATACGGCAACATCGACATGAACTGGCTGGGCACATGAACACCAGCACCCTGGGCATGCAGCTGCATCACTGAAATCAGGCCAAACATATAGGCCCCGGCAACCAGACGTCCCGGACGCCACGTGGCAAACACCACCAACGCCAGCGCGATCCAGCCACGACCAGCCGTCATGTTTTCTGCCCACATCGGCGTGTATGAAAGCGACAGATACGCGCCACCAAGGCCTGCCATCGCCCCGCCAAACATGGTGGCAAGATAGCGGATCTTGATCACCGAATAGCCAATCGCATGCGCCGAATGATGGGAATCCCCAACGGCCTTAAGAATGAGACCCGCACGCGATTTGACAAGAAACCACCAAATCCCGATCACAGCCGCAATTGACAGATAAACCAGGAAGTCCTGACCAAACAGGATCGGGCCGATGATCGGAATGGCACTGATGCCCGGGATCGAAAGGGCTGGCAGCGGATCAATCGCAAAGCCGACAAACCCCGATCCGACGAGGGCTGAAAAACCAACCCCGAAGATCGTGAGCGCAAGACCCGTCGCCACCTGATTGGCCATCAGGGTGAGTGTCAGGAATGCAAAGATCAGCGACATCAATGTGCCAGCCACAACAGCGGCCAGAATGCCGAGCACAGCCGACCCACTGGAAGCGGTCACCGCAAAACCGGTAATCGCCCCAACCAGCATCATGCCCTCGACGCCAAGGTTAAGCACACCGGATTTCTCGGTAATCAGCTCACCCGATGCTGCCAACAAAAGCGGCGTGGAAGCAGTGATTACTGTCAGGGTAAAGGGAACAATCCATTCCATTATGCGGTTCTCCCTTTTGCCGCGATGGAGCCGAAACGAATGCGGTATTTGGTCAAGACATCACTGGCCAGCAGGAAGAACAGCAAGATGCCCTGGAACAGACCGGTCACAGCATTGGGCAGGCCGAGTGTAATTTGCGCCAGTTCGCCCCCCAAATAGGTCAGCGCCATGATCAAACCGCCAAACAAAATGCCCACCGGATGCAAACGCCCAAGGAAGGCCACGATAATCGCTGTAAAGCCATAACCGGGCGAGATCGATGGCTGAAGCTGCCCGATGGGGCCGGACACCTCAAACAAACCGGCCAAACCGGCCAGCGCACCGCCCAGAAGAAGGGTAAACCAGACCATGCGTTTTTGACGGAACCCGACATGGCGGGCAGCCTGCGGGGCCTTGCCGACAACGCGCAACTGGAACCCGATCACCGATTTTGACAGCAACAACCAACCGGCAATCACGACAAACACCGCAACGGCCGTACCAAGATGCACACGCGATCCTTCAAAGATGATCGGAAGCAAACCGGCATCCGGGAACGGGCGTGATTCCGGGAAGTTGAAGCCTTCCGGGTTACGCCACGGACCATGAACGAGGAAGCTTAGAAACAGCGTTGCGACATAGGTCAGCATCAGGCTGGTCAGAATTTCATTGGCGTTAAAGCGCGTGCGCAGCAATGCCGGGATCGCCCCCCAAAACGCGCCGCCCAGGGCGCCCAGCACAAACATGGCCGGCAGCAAAAGCACGCTTTCGCTGTCATGGAAATAAAGCGCCAGACCACCGCCGAAAATCGCCCCCATGGTCAACTGGCCTTCCGCCCCGATGTTCCAGACATTCGCCCGGAACCCCATGGCAAGACCGACCGCAATGATGACAAGCGGGGTCGCCTTCACGAACAGCTCGGAAATGCCGTAGCTGTTATTGATCGGCAGAATGAAAAACGTATAAAGCGCGTCAAACGGATTCTTGCCCATAAAGGCAAAGATGATCCCGCCGACGACAAGCGTCATAAGGATTGCCAGAACCGGCGACAGATAAACCATCGCCTGTGAATGCTGGCGACGGGGTTCAAGCCTGACCAACGCGACCTCCCTCTACTTGCGTGTTGTTCGCCGGGGTCGCGTTGCCTTCAAGATCATGAAGCCCCCCCATCAACAGACCAATTTCCTCGATGCTGACATCGGCCATCGGACGCGGTTTGGACATTTTGCCTTCCGCCATCACCACCACCGAATCACAAATGGCATAAATCTCGTCCAGATCCTGCGAAATCACCAGAACCGCTGTGCCCTTCGCCGCCAGATCCAGCAATGCCTGATGAATGGCACTGGCCGCCCCGGCATCAACGCCCCAGGTCGGCTGGGAAATCACCAGAACACCCGGGTCCTGCAAAATCTCGCGCCCGACAATAAATTTCTGAAGGTTGCCACCCGAAAGCGATCCGGCCTCTGCCCCGGAACCAGTGGTGCGCACATCAAATGTCTTGATGATGTTATCGGCAAACGACTTGGTCGGGACTTCGCGGATCAGACCGCGTGCCGAAAGCGCCATCCGCCGGAACGCGGTCAAAAAACCGTTTTCCGACAGGCTCATATCGGGCACGGCACCATGTCCGTTGCGTTCTTCGGGCACGAACGTCGCGCCCAGTCGACGACGGCGGCGCGGGCCGAAATGGGCGACCGATTTGCCATCGATCTTGATACTGTCCGGGGCCGCTTGCTGTTCGGTTTCGCCGGCAAGGGCGCGGAACAATTCGTTCTGCCCATTGCCGGCAACCCCGGCAACACCCATGATTTCACCACCGCGCACCTCAAGATTAATCCCCTTAAGGTCGGTACCGAACTGTTCATCACTTTCAAGCGACAGATTGGAAACCGCAAGCCGGACATCGCCAAATTCGCGGGATTTACCCCGATCTGGCGCGGTCAGTTTCTGGCCGATCATCATTTCGGCCATCGATTTTGCGGTTTCTTCGCGCGGGTCACAACCGCCAACAACCTTGCCACCGCGCAGTACAGTTGCCTTCTGGCACAGCGCCTTCACTTCATGCAGCTTGTGGCTGATATAAAGGATTGCACAGCCTTCATCGGCCAAACGACGCAGCGTCTCAAACAACTTTTCGACTTCTTGCGGCGTCAGGACCGAGGTCGGCTCGTCCAGGATCAGAAGTTTTGGGTTCTGCAACAAACAACGCACGATTTCGATGCGCTGACGTTCACCGACCGACAGCGTGTAAACATGACGATCCGGATCAAGCGGCAGGCCATAGGTCTTTTCAACCTCAAGCACCTGCTTGCGCAGCGCATCCATATCGCGCACGTCATTCATCGCTAGCGCAATGTTTTCAAGAACCGTCATGGTTTCAAACAGCGAGAAATGCTGGAACACCAGACCGATCCCCATTTCGCGCGCATCATGCGGGCTTGCGATCGTGACCGGATTGCCTTCCCAGATCAGCTCGCCCTCATCGGCCTGCAGCACGCCATAGATGATTTTCACAAGCGTACTTTTGCCAGCACCGTTTTCCCCCAACAGCGCATGGATTTCACCAGGTTCGATACGGAAACTGATATCGTCATTGGCCAGACAGCCCGGAAAGGCCTTGGTTACGCCGCGCACTTCCAATTGCGCAGGCCCACCAGCCCCCTTCACGGTATTTGCCCCGGCTTCACCGGTCGTTGACGTCACTGTTGCCACCCCCATTTAGCGATATGTCTTGCATCCAGCACGCGGTTTTACCGCATAACGCATTGCAGTCAAACGGTCTCAATATTCGATCTTGTCGGCTTTCGCATCCCAGGCGGCAAACACTTCGCGCGCTTCGGGCAAATCGACATGCACAATTGGCAATGAACGATCTTCGATCGGCTTTGCCACCTCATCATACAGAAACTGATCATCAAATCCGATGGCAGCGGCATCTTCGCGACCATTGGCATAATAGATCTTGTCAAGACGGGCCCAATAGATCGCAGACAGGCACATCGGGCAAGGTTCGCAACTGGTATAGATTTCACAGCCTGACAGATTGAACGTGCCAAGCTTGGCACAGGCCGCGCGAATGGCACTGACCTCGGCATGAGCGGTCGGGTCGTTCTGGGATGTCACATTGTTCCATCCTTCTGCAATCACTTCGCCATTGCGAACGATGATTGCCCCGAACGGACCACCGCATCCCTCATCCATCTTTTGCCGCGACAAATCCACGGCATGGCGCATATGGCCCTTGGCGTCACACACAGCCAATCTCTCCTCTACGAAACCTCTGGTCCGGTTGCCCGAACCGCCTGACAGGCCGTCATTGCGCGGCCCTTTATCATTAATATTGCCCTCAAAGAAGGCCTTAAGCGTCGCCCAACCCGTCTGATGCGGATTTTGGCATTTGCGTCTGCGCCATCTGTGCTTCACGCACCGATAACACCTGTGCGGCAACCGATGCCGCAATCACCACCGGCTGTTTGCCGGTAATGCCTTGAATTCCAATCGGAGTGGTCAGACGACCGATTTCAACCGGGCTCAACCCCCGATCAGAAAGACGTCGGATAAAGCGTGCACGCTTGGTTTGGCTGCCGATCATGCCAACAAAACCAAGATCATCGCGCACCAAAGCCGCCCGGCAGATCTCGAAATCAAGCGCATGGTTGTGCGTTAAGATCAAAACATGCGCCCCGGCCGGAATATCGGCGACCTCAGTCTCGGGCTTATCACTTTGACAAACCTGAACATTTTCGCCTTCAACACCCGCCAGAAATTCATCACGCGAATCGATCAGGTGAACATCAAACGGAAGCGGCGCCAAGGCCTGCACAACCGCCTTGCCGACATGCCCGGCACCAAAAATCCAAATCGGCGTGCGCGCGTCATCAAGGCGCAAACAAAGCGTTTCCACCCCGTTTAACGTAACAATCCCGCCGCGGGCCGCACCAAAACTGCCCGAGAGCATCTTGGCATGCGCACCACTGACCCGGGCGATGTCGCTGCAATCAGTCGGCACGGTTACCCAATGGCCATCTGCACTGACCGGTGCCGTCTCGATCTCTGTCAAAAAACTGCGCAACGTCTCTTTCGCGACACCGCCCAACAGATGAAAACCGACCTCGACCGATCCACCGCAACACTGTCCAAGCCCCGGCCCCAACGGAAACCGCACGATCTCGGCAAGGGTTACTGTATCGACACCTTGGGCAAATCCGTCACGCACCCGGCGTGTGACCTGATGTTCAAGGTTGCCACCACCAATCGTGCCCGAAATCGCATCCGGCGTGATCAGCATGAAGGCGCCGACTTCCCGCGGGGTGGATCCGCGAATGGCCGCAACACTGACCAGCATCACCGGACCGGGTTCAGACAACAGCCTGATATGATCGCGCCGCGACAGGGCCATGATCTATTCCCCTGCCATCGATTGTGCTGAATGAACCTTTTCGATCATGCGCTTGGCACAATCGGCGACCGCATGCAAAACCGCCTCTGGCGTTGCCGGAGTATCAAGGGCTGGGACAACCTTGTGATTGGCGACCGAGGCCACCGCATCGGCAATCGCCCGATGCACCGAAATCGCCAGCATCAAGGGTGGCTCACCAACTGCCTTGGATCGATGGATGGTTTTTTCAACGTTTCGTCCGGACGACCACAGCTCCATACGGAAATCTTCCGGTCGATCCGAACATGCCGGGATTTTATAGGTCGACGGCGCATGGGTGCGCAGGCTGCCTTTATCATCCCACCAGAGTTCCTCGGACGTCAGCCAGCCCATCCCCTGAATGAAGCCACCTTCAATCTGACCAAGGTCGATCGCCGGGTTCAACGACCGGCCAACATCATGAATGATGTCAACGCGCGTCACCTTGTATTCCCCGGTCAGGGTATCAATCAGAACTTCGGAGCACGCCATGCCATAGGCAAAGTAATAAAACGGCCGTCCCGATGCGCTTTCGCGGTCATAATGAATTTTCGGCGTCGCGTAGTAGCCCGTGGCCGACAGCGACACACGCGCCAGATAGGCCTGCTTGATCAGATCGGCAAAGGCGAGCTCTTCCTTGTCGCCGACAATGATCTTGCCCGGCACAAAGCGCACAGCACTTTCCGCCACACCATATTTCTCCGCGGCAAAGGCAATCAGGCGATTCTTGATCGTCATCGCCGCATCGCGTGCCGCCATGCCGTTCATGTCCGCCCCGCTTGAGGCCGCGGTTGCCGATGTGTTGGGGACCTTGCCGGTATTGGTCGGGGTGATCTTGATCTGATCGAGATCGATCTGGAACTCCTCGGCCACGACCTGGGCGACCTTGATAAACAGGCCCTGCCCCATTTCCGTCCCGCCATGGTTCAGATGCACCGATCCATCCTGATAAACATGGATCAGCGCACCCGCCTGGTTCAGGAAGGTCGTGGTAAAGGAAATCCCGAATTTCACGGGCGTCAGGGAAAGACCCTTTTTCAAAACCGGGCTTTCGGCATTGAACGCCGTAATCTCTTCGCGGCGTTTGCGATAGTCGCTGGCTTTCAGGATATCGTCTGTCAGCTCCGAAAGGACATTGTCTTCGACCACCATATGGTATGGCGTCGTGTTGCGATCCTTGGTGTCGTAATAGTTGGCAATGCGGACATCCATCGGATCACGCGCGACGGTCATGGCGATTTCATCGATGATGCGTTCAATCGCGACCATGCCCTGCGGCCCGCCAAAACCGCGAAACGCCGTGTTGGACACAAGATTGGTTTTGCAGCGGTACGACCTTATTTCAACATCGCCAAGGTAATAGGCATTGTCGGTATGGAACATCGCCCGATCAGCAATTGCGGCGGACAAATCGGCCGAAAAACCGCAATTGGCCGCGTATTGAATATCTAGGCCGCAAATCCGCCCGTCATCATCAAAGCCGACATCGTAATCGACAATGAAATCATGGCGCTTGCCGGTCATGATCATATCATCATCACGATCCAGTCGGAACTTGGCCGGGCGTCCGGTTTTGGTTGCAACGATGGCGGCCAGTGCCGCCCATTGCATCGCCTGCGTTTCCTTGCCGCCAAACCCGCCACCCATGCGGCGCACCTCAACCGTCACCGCATTGGCCGGACGGCCCAGCACATTGGCGATATTATGCTGCACTTCCGATGGATGCTGCGTGGAGCAATGCAGCAACACATCGCCATCCTCACCCGGAATGGCAAAGCTGATATGGCCTTCAAGGTAGAAATGATCCTGCCCGCCAATCTCCATCCGCCCGGAATGGCGATGCTTGGCGCGGGCCAATGCCGATTTGGCATCGCCCTGCTTCATCACATGCGGCGGTGCGACAAAAAGCTGCTTTTCCAGGGCCTCGACTACATCCAGAACCGCGGGCAATTCTTCATATTCAATCTCGGCCAACTTGGCGGCCGCGCGCGCCTGTGCACGGGTTTCCGCCGCCACGCAAAAGACCGGCTGGCCATAAAACTGCACGATGCCATCGGGCAATACCGGCTCGTCATGGGTATGCGCTGGTGAAACGTCATTCACACCGGGGATATCATCGGCGGTCAGGACACACACCACACCCGGGGCCGAGCGGACCTTGGACAGGTCCATTTTGGTAATCTTGCCATGTGCGATGTTCGAGGCGCCCGGCGCCAGATGAAGCGTGCCAAACGGCTCATTGATGTCATCAATATAAACCGCCTCACCCGCCACATGTTTCGGGCCGCTGTCATGTTTGGAACTGGATCGCACACCGCCGCTTAACCCCGCAGTCGGTGCAACAACCTCGTCCATATCGGCTTTCAAAGCTTGATCAGACATGGGCCGCCTCCTTGCCAACAAGGCGAGTGGCAATATCCGGCGCATTGGTTTCGATAAACAACTTGGTCAAAAGGTTCTGCGCCACCAGCATGCGATATTCCTTCGATGCCCGCATATCGGTCATCGGTTCAAACTCGCTGGCCAGTGCCATTTGCGCAGCATTAAGGTTGGCTTCATTCCAATCCTTGCCGATCAGGGCCGCTTCGCATTTTTTCGCACGCATCGGGGTGCCCGCCATGCCGCCAAAGGCCGCACGGAATTCGGAAACCTTGCCATCATCAATCTTGATGGCAAAGGCCCCCAAAACAGCCGTGATATCCTGATCAAATCGTTTGGAGATTTTGTATGCCTTGAACACCAATCCGCTGTGCGGTTTGGGCACAATCACGCTTTCGACAAACTCGCCCGCAACCCGGTCTTGTTTGCCATAACTGATAAAGAATTCTTCGAGCGGCACTTCACGACGCACATCGCCCATGCGCAGAACGATCTTAGCCCCCAGCGCAATCAGGGCCGGCGGCGTATCGCCAATCGGTGATCCGTTGGCGATATTACCGCCCACGGTTCCGGCATTGCGGATTTGTCTTGAGCCAATCCGGCGCACAAGCTCGCCCACGTCGGCTGCCACCCGGCCCAGTGCATCATGCGCCCGGCTATAGGTCACACCGGCCCCGATAATCAGTGCATCTTCGGTTTCATATACCGATTGGATATCGGCGACATCGCCAATGTAAATGATCGGATCCAGACGCTTCAGCATCTTGGTCACCCAAAGCCCGACATCCGTCCCCCCAGCCAGAACCGTGGCATCCGGGTGCGCCACCAAAAGGGCGGCCAATTCATCAGATGTGCGTGGTGCGAAATAACGCCCGGCGGGATGTTCAAGCGCTAGCGTGCCTTCGCCTTCGACCATCGCGGTCAGTTTGGCGGCAATATCAGCACGGCGTTTTTGCTCGGCACTGTCATTGGCAGCGACACCACCGGCCTTGCGCGCGGCCTCAATAATCGGGCCATAGCCGGTGCAACGGCACAGGTTGCCTGCCAGCGCATCATTGATCGCACCGCGGTCATCTTCGCCGCCATCCAGCCACAACTGATACAGGCTCATGACAAAGCCCGGCGTACAGAAACCGCATTGCGATCCGTGGGTATCGACCATCGCCCGCTGCACCGGATGCAGGGTACCGTCCGTCGATTTAAGATGCTCCACGGTCAAAAGCTGCTTGCCATCAAGGGTCGGGACAAACTGGATGCAGGCATTAACCGTGCGATACGCCATGCCGCCCTTGCCATCGGGTTCGCCCAGCACAACCGTGCAGGCCCCGCAATCGCCCTCGGCACAGCCTTCCTTGGTTCCGGACTTGTGCTCGGACAGGCGCAGATATTCAAGAACCGTCATCTGCGGATCAACATCACGCAGGCTGCGTTCCTCGTCGCCGAGCAAAAAACGGATATCAGAACGGAAGGATCCGGTCGCACTTGCCATGTCTGTCCTCAGCTACCGCGATAGGTGGAATAGCCGAACGGCGACAGCAACAGCGGCACATGGTAATGCGCCTGCCCGTCAGAAATGCCGAACCGGATCACGACCTGATCGAGGAATTTCGGATCGGGAAGCTCCGTACCGCTGGCATCAAAGTAGTCACCGGCATGGAAAACAAGCTGATACTGGCCGGGTTTGAAAGAGGCACCCTCAAGCATCGGGCCTTCGGTGCGGCCATCGGCATTGGTCACGGCTTCGGCAACCATGTCATCATGGCCATTGCCAAAGCGATGCAACTCAATGCGGATTCCGGCAGCCGGGCAGCCTTTCGCCGTATCCAGTACATGGGTGGTCAGTCGTCCCATGCCGGGCCTCCTCTCTCATTCTTTTGTTTATGAGCGGTCGCTTCTCCCTTTGGTCGGCATTCTGTTTGTACTTTGTGTGCCGAACCATTTTTTAAGCGATGTAAAAAGGGTCGCATTACGACCCACCCTCGGGAAAGAGGGGATAAAGTGAAACTATATCAATAATTCTTTGAAAAAAGAACAGTCCCGTTTCAGGCACTATGAACGGAAACACAGGCAAAATGCCTTGATAGACCGCGAAAAACGTGGCTCAAATCTGATCCCGTCCAGGAACATTATCAAAACAGCCTTGATAGTGCGGCACGTCGTTGGCCCGCCACGCACAGGTTTCTTTCTTGCTGCGCTGCGGCCGATGGTTAATGCTACACCAAACAGGCCCGACAACAAAGCCGGGCGTACGGGATCAATCCCACAGAATTCAGGAGAAGGTTCGCATGAACGACCAGACATATGCGCGTGATTTGATCGGTTATGGGGAAAACCCGCCCAAGGCCAACTGGCCAAACAAGGCGCGCGTCGCGGTGCAGTTCGTCCTGAACTATGAAGAAGGCGGCGAAAACTGCATCCTGCATGGCGACAAGGCCTCGGAAGCGTTCCTGTCTGAAATGATCGGGGCCGACATGCGCGAAGGTGTCCGCCATATGAGCATGGAGTCGATCTATGAATATGGTTCTCGGGTCGGTGTCTGGCGCATTCTGAACCTGTTCCGCGAACGCCAGATTCCGATCACGATCTTTGCGGTTGCCATGGCCCTTGCCCGCCACCCCCGGGTCGGCGAAGTCGCGATGAAAGACGGTCACGAGATTTGCTCGCACGGTTATCGCTGGATCGATTACCAATACATGCCAGAAGATCAGGAACGCGAACATCTCCACAAGGCGATCGAGATCATCAAGGACGTCACCGGCGAACGTCCGCTTGGTTGGTATACCGGGCGCACCAGCCCCAATACCCGTCGTCTGGTGGCTGAGGAAGGCGGTTTCCTCTATGACGCCGATGATTACAGCGACGAACTCCCGTTCTGGAGCACCCAGACAGAAACGCCGCACCTGATCGTGCCCTACACACTTGATGCCAACGACATGCGCTTTGCCGCCATGCAGGGCTTTAATTCCGGCGAACAGTATTTCCAGTATCTCAAGGACAGCTTCGACACCCTTTACGAAGAAGGGACTGAAACCCCGCGCATGATGTCGATTGGTCTGCATTGCCGTCTGGTCGGGCGTCCGGGCCGTTTCGCGGCCCTCAAGCGCTTTGTTGATTATGTCCAGAGCCACGATAATGTCTGGTTTGCCCGCCGCATTGATATCGCCCGTCACTGGCGCGAACATCACCCGTTTGGCGGCGAATAAGGAAACACAAGGTCCCAATGACAGAAACCACCCAATCCCTGTTTGAAACCCGCCCGCCCAGCACACTTGCGCAAAGCGCGTTCGTGTCGCTTTATGGCTGGGTTTACGAACATTCACCGTGGGTTGCC
This sequence comes from Thalassospira sp. ER-Se-21-Dark, assembly GCF_017922435.1. Taxonomy (NCBI): domain Bacteria; kingdom Pseudomonadati; phylum Pseudomonadota; class Alphaproteobacteria; order Rhodospirillales; family Thalassospiraceae; genus Thalassospira; species Thalassospira sp. ER-Se-21-Dark. Next base: position 928,609 of record NZ_VDEZ01000001.1, read on the forward strand.
CATCAGCTTTATGAACGCGGCATCGCCAAAAACCTCGATAATCCTGCGGCGCTTGCCGATGCCATGGCGGCCATCGTCAATGGCGCGGTTGATGACGACAAACTGTCACTTCTGCGCGCCCACCCGGATCTTGCGGGCAAGCTTGCGCTGGCCGATCTAACCGAGTCATCACAAAGCGAACAAAAGGGTGCCGGGCTTGATCAATGCACACCGGGTGAACTTGCCCGCTTTACCGAACTTAATGATCTCTATAAACAGAAGTTCGGCTTTCCGTTCATCTTTGCGGTCAAGGGTTTCCATCGCACCGATATCCTCGAAGCGTTCGAGCGGCGCGTGAAAAACGACCCGGAAACCGAATTCAATGAGGCGATTGCACAGGTTCACCGCATTGCCAAATTGCGGCTCGAAGCACTGTAGGGTTTCACCACAGCACCAGAAGCAGCAAACACCTGTGACCGCCAGATAATAAACGACTATTTCAGGATAAAAAGACCATGAGCCATCAGGAAAACACCGACGCACCGGAATTTGCACGGCGCTTTGTCAATCTGGCCGACGAACGTCTGGGTGCAGAGGCAATCTTTGCGACCGATGATTTCTTCGCCGACAAGCAGCGCATGCTGCAAACCGCCGACGCGGTGTTTTATCCTGACCGCTATGACGACCACGGCAAATGGATGGATGGCTGGGAAAGCCGCCGCAAACGGGTCGAAGGCCATGATTACTGTGTCGTCCGTCTGGCGACATCGGGCCGCATTTACGGTGTTGATATCGATACCAGCCACTTCACCGGCAACTTCCCGCCAGCCGCATCACTTGAAGGCTGCTATTGCCCCGGTGGCGATCCGACTGACGACACCAAATGGCATGAAATCGTTGCCCCACTAGGCCTTGGTGCCAGTGCGCATCACTATGCCGACGTCACGTCCGAGGCGATCTATACCCATGTGCGCCTGCACATTTATCCGGATGGTGGTGTTGCACGCCTGCGCGTTTATGGTCGCCCGAACCGCGACTGGACGGAAATGGCCGCCAAGGGCGAACAGGTCGATCTGGCCGCGATGATCAATGGCGGCGTTGTTGTTGGCTGGTCGGATGCGCATTACGGCAATCCGAACGCCATTCTAGCCCCCGGTCGTGGGGTCAATATGGGCGATGGCTGGGAAACCCGTCGCCGTCGTGAACCGGGCAATGAGTGGCTGATTGTCGAGTTGGGTAATCCCGGCGAGATTGAAAAAATCATCGTCGACACCTGCCACTTCAAGGGCAACTATCCCGACCGCGTCTCCATTCAGGGCGCGTTTGTCGATGGTGAAAAGGACAAATCACTGCGCGCACGTTCGATGTTCTGGTCGACCATCCTGCCCGAAAGCAAAATGCAGGCGGATCACATCCACGAATTTGATGCTTCCGCACTGACCGTCAATGGTCCGGTCACCCATCTTCGCGTCAACTCGATCCCCGATGGCGGCATCAGCCGTCTGCGCATTCTCGGCAAACCGACGAAGTAACGGGGCCGATTGATGCAGCTTCCCATCGAACATCTGACGGCCGAGGCATTTTCCCCTTTCGGCGAGGTCATCTCAACCGCCACCGCACGCGATACCTACAAGATCAATCAGGGCACCACGACCCGGTTTCATGATATCTCGCGCGTTGATGTCAGTGACGAAGGCGGTGCCCCGATCATCAGCATCTTTCGCGGCACACCCCGGCCCAAGCCGATTGAAATCAAGATGATGGAACGCCACCCGCTAGGCTCGCAGGCCTTCATCCCGCTTGCGGGTCAGAAGTTCCTGATTGTCGTCGCGTCGGGCTCGGACACACCCAAGCCCGAAGACTTGCGTGCGTTTCTTTCTGATGGCACCCAGGGTGTTACCTACGCCAAAAACGTCTGGCATCACCCGTTGCTCGTTCTTGAAGAAGACAGCGACTTTTTGATCGTGGATCGCAGCGGTCCCGGCAAGAACCTCAATGAGGTCGACCTGCCACTGGTCGACGGCGAGGTCATCACGCTGGATTGGGCGTAACGCAGCAAAGTCACGAAATAACAAAGGCCGGGAACTCCCGGCCTTTTTCTATTTCTAATACAGATACTTCTTACTGCGCCGGGGCCGCCGCCCCGCCATTCAGGTCCAATGCCAACAAGCGCTTCTGAATGGTCTGCGACAGAACCGGACCAGCCCCCGCCTCCAATGCGCGCTGATAGGCTGCCCGTGCCATTTCAGTCTTGCCCATCGCCAGCGCATTATCGGCGAAATGCGCAATATGCTCGGCCGTTGGCATTGCCTTGTTGGCACGGATAAAGACTTCTTCGGCTTCCTGATAGCGGCCTTGTCGATACAGGATCAACCCGTAGGTATCGAGCGCACCGGGATCATCCGGAGCCACCTGCAAGGCTTGCTTTGACAGGCGTTCGGCCTCCTGCAGGTTTTCGCCGCGCACCGCATAATGATAGGCCAGCCAGTTGGCCGCCCCCATATTGCCCTGCCCTGCCGCCTGATAGGCCTCGGCCGTCATGGTATCGCGGTAAGATGTGATCACGCTTTCAATGGCACTTTGATCAAGCCCATCCACCCAGGTCAGCCCGACCCGCACCGCCTTGCAACCTTGTGCATTGGCCTGTTGGCACATGGCAACCGCTTCCTCGACCGCGCCAATCACCGTGGCGTTCGGACCAGCGGCATATTCCTTGCCCGCCGCATCGCGCGCCATGGCCTTGAAATCAATCATCGCCCGATAACGGTCATCAACCTTTTGCTCGGTCGGGGCGGCAAACATATCCTGTGCTTCCCACTTCGGGGCAGTTTCCCCGCAGGCGGCAAGGCCAAGCATCATGCCGGCAACCATTACGAAACGCGTTGATCTGAAATGAAACGGGTGGCGGTCAATCAAGGTTGTCATTCCCATACTGGTGCAGAAAGCCAGACGCCATCATAGCGCATTTGGGTAATTGTGGGGTTAACATCATGCGACGAAACGAAAAAGCCGCCGGGATAGTCAATCCTCGGCGGCTTTAACAAGCTGGCGTTAAACGCCAATATCAGGGCAACAAGCCTGCGGCTTTACGCGCGGCGTTCTGCGATCATCTTTTTGATTTCGGTGATCGCAAGCGCCGGGTTCAGGCCTTTCGGGCAGGTATTGGTGCAGTTCATGATCGTGTGGCAACGATACAGGCGGAACGGATCTTCGAGTGCATCGAGACGTTCACCGGTATATTCGTCACGCGAATCTGCCAACCAGCGATATGCCTGCAGCAGAACAGCCGGGCCGAGGTAACGGTCGGAGTTCCACCAATAAGACGGGCACGCGGTCGAACACGAGAAGCACAGAATGCATTCCCACAGACCATCAAGCTTGGCACGCTCTTCACGCGACTGCAGACGTTCGCCATCCGGCGGGGTCGGGCTGTCGGCCTTAAGCCACGGCTCGATCGAGGCGAGCTGCGCATAAGGCTGGGACAGATCCGGCACCAGATCCTTGACCACCGGCATATGCGGCAGCGGATAGATCTTGACCTCGCCCTTGATGTCTTCGATCGGCTTGAGACACGCAAGCGTGTTACGGCCATCGATGTTCATCGCGCACGAACCGCAAATGCCTTCACGGCAAGAACGGCGGAAGGTCAGGGTCGCGTCGATCTCGTTCTTGATCTTGATCAGCGCGTCCAAAACCATCGGCCCGCATTTGTCGAGGTCGATGTCATAGGTGTCGGTACGCGGGTTGTCGCCACTGTCCGGATCAAAACGGTAAATCTTGAACGCACGGACATTCTTCGCGTCAGCCGGCGCAGAGAACGTTTTGCCCTCTTTGACGACCGAATTGGCGGGAAGATTGAATTCTACCATCTCTCAAATCCTCTCTTGCCGCGCCTTAATAGACGCGCTCTTTCGGCTCGATATACGACACTTCATCGGTCAGGGTGAAGTTGTTGACCGGACGATAGGTCAGATCAACGCCATAGCCCTTCTCGGTGTCGACCGTCGCAATCGTGTGCTTCATCCAGGTTTCGTCATCACGCTTCGGGAAATCTTCGTGGGCATGTGCACCACGCGATTCATGACGCGCTTCTGCCGAATTCATGGTTGCAGCGGCACAGGTCATCAGGTTCTCAAGCTCGAGAGTCTCGACCAGGTCCGAGTTCCAGATGAGGGAGCGGTCCGAAACACCGACGTCGGGAAGCGTCTTGGCGGTTTCAGAAAGCTTGTCCTTGCCTTCCTTAAGGATTTCCGAGGTCCGGAACACGCCGCAGTTACCCTGCATGACGCGCTGCATTTCCAAACGGATATCAGCCGTCGGACGCGAACCTTTTGCCCAGCGCAGACGGTCAAAGCGTGCAATCGCCTCGTCGCCATCGGTGGTTTTAAGCTCCTTGAAGGATGCCTTGGAATCGACCACTTCGGCGGCATGCATGCCGCATGCACGGCCAAACACAACAAGGTCGAGCAGCGAGTTCGTACCCAGACGGTTTGCACCGTGAACCGAAACGCAGGCTGCTTCACCAGCCGCCATCAGGCCCGGAACAATCGCGTTCGGGTCTTTGGCGGTCGGGCGCAGAACCTCGCCCTTATAGTTGGTCGGGATACCGCCCATGTTGTAATGGACCGTCGGCAGGACCGGGATCGGTTCCTTGGTCGCATCAACACCGGCAAAGATTTTTGCGGTTTCGGTAATACCCGGCAGACGTTCCCACAGCACTTCGGAACCAAGATGTTCAAGATGCAGGTGGATGTATTCGCCGTGCTCGCCAACACCACGACCATCACGGATTTCCTGTGCCATACCACGCGACACAACGTCACGCGATGCAAGGTCCTTAACGGTCGGCGCATAACGTTCCATGAAACGCTCGCCTTCGGAGTTGGTCAGATAGCCACCTTCACCACGGGCACCCTCGGTAATCAGGCAGCCTGAACCGTAAATGCCGGTCGGGTGGAACTGAACAAATTCCATATCCTGCAGGCCAAGACCCGCACGGGCCACCATGCCATGACCGTCACCGGTGCAAGTGTGCGCCGAGGTGCAGCTAAAGAACGCACGGCCATAACCGCCAGAGGCCAGAATGACCATCTTGGCGTTGAAGCGATGCAGCTCACCGGTATCGAGATCCCAGGCCACCAGACCTTTGCACGAACCGTCTTCGTCCATGATCAGATCAAGGGCGATATATTCGACAAAGAATTCTGCTTTGTGCTTCAGGCACTGCTGATAGAGCGTGTGCAGCATGGCGTGACCGGTACGGTCAGCTGCGGCACATGCACGTTCAACAGGCGCCTTGCCGTGGTCACGGGTGTGGCCACCGAACGGACGCTGATAGATTTTGCCATCTTCGGTCCGCGAGAACGGCATGCCGTAATGTTCAAGTTCATGAACCGCCGGAACGGCGTTACGGCACATATATTCGATCGCGTCCTGATCACCGAGCCAGTCCGAACCCTTGACGGTGTCATACATATGCCACTGCCAGTGATCCTCGGACATGTTGCCAAGCGATGCACCGATACCACCCTGGGCAGCAACGGTGTGCGAACGGGTCGGGAAGACCTTGGTGATACATGCGGTTTTAAGGCCGGCTTCAACCGTACCCAGTGTCGCGCGCAAACCCGCGCCACCCGCACCCATAACAACGACGTCGTAGTTATGGTCGATAATTTTATAAGATTCACTCATTGGCTCAGGCTCCGGCAAAAACGATACGCAGGACTGATACGATGGCCGCCACAGACAAGAACGCTGCGACCGCCTTGATCAGCATCAGCGAGATCACTTCTGCTTTACGGTTATGCACATAATCTTCGATCACAACCTGCAGACCGTGCGTGAAATGCACGGCAACACTGACGATCATCAGGATCATCATGGTTGAATGGAAATACGAGCTCAACCAAGCGTGAACGGCATCGTAATTCGCCGTGTGCCCGGCAAGTATAGAAACAATGAACCAGATGCCGAGCGGAAGGTTTGCAGCAGCCGTAACGCGCTGGGTCCACCAGTGCGAAGAGCCACTTTTGGCAGAACCGAGACCGCGGACACGGCCCAGATCGGATTGCATCTTCATGACAAGTTGTCCCCTCTTGCCCGGCCTTAGGCCAGACCGATGATCCAGGTGAGAATGGTCAGCACGACTGCCGCGCCAAGGACGATCGGGTTGCCTTTGGCAGCACCCTCATTCGTCAGGCCGCGACCGGTATCCCAGACAAGGTGACGGATCCCGTTGCAGGCGTGGTAATAAAACGCCGCCGTCCAACCGAACAGCAGCAGCAGACCAAACCACGAGGTGAAAAATCCGTGATAGCCGTTAAAGGCTTCACGACCAGCGCCGGCACCAATCAGCCAGGACGCCAAAAATACGAAACCAATGGCAAGGCCGACACCCATCACGCGGAAGGAGATGGACATCTTTGCCGTCATCGGAAGCCGGTACACCTGCAAGTGCGGAGACAGCGGCCGATTGGCTTTGCTCATAGCGGAATTGCCTCTTCTCAAAGTAGCTGGCGGGAAAGCAGGGTTTATTTACCCATGCAGCGGGTTTGAGTCAATCTGAACCCCTTTGTAAACCAAAGAAATCAGTGACAAAACGCCTCAACTGCCTCCGTTAAACTACGTAGGTTGACCTCTCAGACACCGTAAACACCCTGCGGGAAGGGCATATTGAAAGACACGGGTCATTCACTTACGGCGTAACGTGCTTTTAGCAATCGCACAATTAGACCTTCTTACGCAAGGCAACTGCCAGCGGATCGGGTCTTATTTATTGCAAACACATATGAATGCGCCCTCACCCGATCAAGACCGGGCCCAGGCGCGCGGCGAAATTACCCTGGCGCGGCCAAACGAAAAGTTAAGCCGCCCCAGGATTTATGACGAGTCAGCGCGGTATCAGCACCGTGTAGTCGAAATCAAGCAACACATCAGACTGATATTTGCCATCCGCGTCCTTAAGCGGGAAGTCAATGGCCTGACGGTCGCGCACCGCCACAAGACGCAAACGAAGCGCGCCAAGGTCACGACGACCGGGCACTTCAAATTTGCCCAGAACTTCCGACCAGGCAAAGATCGTATCCCCGGCAAAGGCCGGATTGGCGTGCGCCCCGGCATTGATCGCGGCAATCCGGAACGCATTGCCAAGGCCATTGAATGAAAGGGCGCGGCACAGTGAAATGATATGCCCGCCATAAATCAACCGCTTGCCAAATCGCCCGCCATTGGCCGCGACCTGATCGAAATGAACCTTGGCGGTGTTTTGATAAAGCCTTGTTGCGATCTGATGTTCGGCTTCTTCCAGGGTCATGCCATCGACATGATCGATCTTCTCGCCGACATAATAGTCATCCCAGCGATGCGGTGATCCGGAAAGCTCGGTCGAATAGCCCGATACATCAAGCCCGACCGGGATCTGAAACGCCTCGGGCGCGACAACGCCGGGCAATTCCGGCAGGACCGTTTCCGGGGCCGGGGCACTTTCATCACGTTTGCGCACCATGACCCAGCGATTGTAATCAAGCACCATCTCGCCGCGCTGATTGCGCCCGACGGAATTGACATACACCACACCGGTCTTGCCGTTGGAGTTTTCCTTGATCCCGGTCACGGTCGAAACCGAACTGACCGTATCGCCGGGATAGACCGGAACACCAAACACGCCCCCGGCATAGCCCAGATTGGCCACCGCATTCAGCGACACATCGGGCACCGTCTTGCCAAACACCATGTGAAACGCCAACAGGTCATCGACGGGCGCGGCCTTATAGCCGATGCTTTGGGCAAACTCGTCAGACGACTGCACGGCAAAGCGCGGGCCATAAAGCCCGGTATAAAGCGCAACATCCCCGCTTGTGATTGTGCGCGGGGTGGCATGGCGGATTTCCTGTCCAATCTGGAAATCCTCAAAATAATTGCCCGGGTTTGTCTTTGACATTCGATTGCCTCCCTGAAAGGCCGGATTTTCTGTAAAATACCGGTGCGCGCCAGTTTGGCTGTCTTGCTTGCAGCCATTTTCGTTACTCGGCGCGACCCGTTTTGTCTGATGCTGATGCTGCCATCAGGCGGCATCCATTTCCGCGATCAAATCTGCCATCGCGACCAGCTTCTTGGCCGACACCACATGCAGATTTTCAATCAGCTTGCCATCGACCACGACCACACCCTTGCCCGCCGCACTGGCTTCTTCGTGCGCAGCAATGATTTTCCGCGCCCATTCGATCTCGGCCTCTGCCGGGGCAAAGGCTTCGTTGGCCGCTGCAATGGTTTTGGGATGAATAAGCGTCTTGCCGTCAAAGCCAAACTCGCGCCCCTGCTTGCAGGATGCGGCAAATCCGGCATCGTCAGACAGATCAAGATGCACACCATCAAGGATCGCAAGCCCATAGGCGCGCGCCGCCAACAGGCAAAGACCAAGGCTGGTCACCATCGGCAGCCGATCCGGCGTATGCGCACAGTTCAGATCCTTGGCAAGATCGGACGTCCCCATGACAAACCCGCCCATACGCGGATGGGCCCCGGCAATTTCCTTGGCATTTAGCATCGCAAGCGGCGTTTCCATCATGCACCAGATGGTCATGCCTGCATGCGCGCCTTCGGCCTCCATGATATTGGCGACCTGTCGCACGGTATCGGCACTTTCGACCTTGGGCAGCAGAATGGCATCGGCGGATGTTTTGGAGGCCGCGACAATATCTGCATACCCCCACGGCGTGTTCAGGCCATTGGTCCTGATCTGAATTTCGCGTTTGCCATAGCCGCCCTCGGAAAGCGCGCTCACAATCTGACCCCGCGCGGCATCCTTGGCATCGGGGGCCACCGCATCCTCAAGATCCAGAATAAGCCCGTCGGCCGGAAGGTTTCTGCCCTTTTCAAGGGCGCGGGCATTGGAACCCGGCATATACAAAACAGAACGGCGCGGACGTGGGGCAGCAGCCATCAGGAATCTCCCGTTTGATAATATTCGTACAATATTTGATATTTATTTTTACGAAAATTACCCAAACTCGCTTTTCACTGCAAGCCACTTTTTGCGGTGCGGCATGACGATGTCGCGTTCTTCTCCTAGAACAATAGCTTCGGGCTCAGCCCGGCAAAACTACTTTGCGCATTTTCATCCTCGACTGTCACGATTGCACTGCGCCCGGCAACAAGGCGCACATTCTCAGGCACGTCTTCAAGTTCGACCCGGACCGGAACGCGCTGCGCCAGTCTTACCCAGCTAAAGGTCGGTTTGACCTGTGCCAGTCCGGCGGAGCTGCCGGAACGCTCGCTATCCTGAATGCCGCTTGCGATGCTGACGACATGGCCATGCAAAGGCTGGTCTTCGCCCATCAGCATCACGTTGACCCGATCGCCAATCGCAATGCGCGGCAATTTGTTTTCTTCAAAATAGCCAGCGACATAGAACGAGCTGCTATCGACAAGCGCTGCTATCGGGCTGCCCGCCCCAACATACGCCCCGCGCCTGAGCGAGAAGTTGGTAACAACCCCATCCACCGGCGCAACAACCCGGGTACGCGCAAGGTTCAATTGCGCAAGCGACAAGTCCGCACGCGCCAGATCAACATCGGCCTGCGCAGTCGCAAGGCCGGTTTTTACCTGTTCCTTTTTCTGATCACTGACAACATCGCGATCAAGCTCGCTATAGCGTGAAACTTCGCGTTTGGCCTGATCGCGCGCGGCAATCGCATTTTCAAGTTTGGCCTGCGCCTGATCGACTGCCACCTGATAGCGCGCCGGATCAATGGCAAACAGAACGTCACCTGCCTTGACCGGCTGGTTATCCTTCACCATCACCTCTGAGACTAGTCCGCCAATATCAGGCGCGATTGAAATCACATCGGCACTCACGCGGCCATCCCGGGTCCAGGGTTCGTTCATGTAATAATCATACAGATGCCATCCGCCAACACAGGTAATTAGCACCAGCAATGCCGTAAACCCGATGCGCAGGCTTTTCAAAAGAGTGTTTTTCATAACAGTACCTATTTCAGAAAGACGGCCGAAAGCCCGGTCAGGATCAGCACATAAAGCGCAAGATCAGTCAGCGCCGGATGAACGGTGATTTTGTAAAAACCGATCTGCGCCAGACCAAATCGGGTGACCTTCAGGCACCCCCATGCAGCAATGGCCAAAGCCAGAACGGTCGGAACATACAGGCCGTATAGATTGAGTGTCGGATTGATCATGCTGTTTCTCCCATGATCGTCGGCTGGGCGGGCAACATGCCGCCGCCGGAATGTTTGCGCAGGCGTGGGGCACCTGTTTTTGAAAGCGTGCGACGCAAGGCAACCAAAGGCAAAACAAGCCGTTCGCGCTCTGCCGCTGCCAAATCACTGACCGCCATGCGAAGAAGGTTGTCGACCTCTTCGACAATCCATGGATCGGGCAACCGGTCCGGATCGGTCAGGCGTGCCTCGAAATGGCGCGCAATCGACCGCAACAGCACCTTGATGCGATCTGAGACCGGCTTGTTGGCAAACAAAGTCGTCATGCGCAGGTCATAAAGTGCAGAGGCAATGGAGACTTCCGGCATCACCCGAATCAGGGTGTCGCGACGCTGCGGTGCCATTGCCAACCTCGGCAGGATCAATCCCTGCCGATCCAGCAACCGTCGCACAAGGATCAAACGCCCATGCGCGAACGATCCACGTGCAACCGCTGCGATGTCACGCCAGTTGGCGCGAACCAGACGCATGATCGACTGGTCTGCCGGCACGACCCGGATCAGGGCAGTGGCAACAACCGCCGCGGCAAAGCCGATCAGGGATGCGACGCCACCGCCCAGAATGCTCTCGATATCGCTGCTAAAGGTCGTATCAAGGTTCAGGATCATGACAAGGTTGACCACCATCGCCAGTCCGAACCCATAGGTCACCTGCGATGTCATGAACACACCAAGTACAATGCAGTAAGGCGCGAACGACAGAACCAACAGCGGAAAGCCATCAATACCCGGCAGGATCATCAGATTGTAAAAAACAACCCCGCCAACCGCGATCGTGGTGTAGCGCATAAAGCCTTTAAGCGCCGGAACAGGATTATCAAGAAACGACATGATCGAACTGCCAACCGCCGCCATCATCGCAGCCGTCCCACCAGCATTCCAGCCAGTGGCGATCCAAAAGGCACAAACTGCAATGACCGCCACCATTGCGGCAATACCGCTGCGCACGGCCCCATTGGCATCGCGGTCCATGCCCTCGGCACCTGCTGCTCCGTACCAGCGGCCAAGCAGGTCAGACGGGGCTTTGCCCGCACGAATACCGTCCCACAAAACGCGGCAATCATGATGGAAATCCAACAACCGGTGCAACCGGTCACACAGATTGATCATCAAAAGCCCGCCCCAGTCATCTGCCTGGCGGATTTGATCGCGGAACGCTGTCACGCGGTGATGCAAATCAGCGACCAAAGCTGGATCATGGTTCTCTTGATTGACATGCTTGATAATGTCATCGCACAGACGACGCAGTTCTTCTGGCACCCTCACATCGGCCGCCTTAAGGGCCGTCAGGCGATCATGCACCGCAAAGCAAACCGGCAACAGGGCCGCCATGGCACTTTGCAAGGCCTGCAATTCCCGGGTTTGCCCGGCAAAGCGGGATTTCTCATAGCCCAGATGCAACGCCATGCCGCGCAGCTCGCCAAGGTCGCTCGCAATCCGCGCCCGGTCGCGGTCAAGCTGATCGGGGTCCATATCAGCATCAAAACTTTCGGTCACCAGTTTGGCAACATCGCCCATCCAGCCATCAATCTGCGCGGCAATAACCGGACCGAGATGGCGCGGCAGGATGATGTGGCCTACCAACGCCGCGCACAGAATACCAAGGGTGATTTCCTGAAACCGCGCAATCGCCGTCGGGAATATCGACATCGGGTCGGTCACACTCGGAAAGCCGATCAGCGCCACCGTGTAACCGGCTAGCATCAGGACATAACTGCGCGGGGTGCGGTCAAGGCGGGCAAAGAACAGGCACACCCCAACCCAAAGCGCCAAAACAGCGCTCAGCACCACCGGCGCATTAACCAGATTGGGGATCAGGATGACCGCGACCACCGCACCAAGCAGGGTACCCAAAACACGATAAACCGCCTTGGATGCCAGAACCCCGGAAAGTGGATGGGCAACAATATAAACCGTCGCCATCGACCAGACCGGGCGATCAAGATCGAACGCCATGGCGATATAAAGTGCCAGCATCGAGGCAGCGAACGTCTTGACCGAGAAAATCCAGTCGGCTGGCTTTGGCCGGAAAGACAGGATGTTTTGTAACATGCCGGGTCCTCCTGCCTATTGTGACCGGTCACGCGCATCCAGTTGGGTCAGCAACTCGCGCATGACATCAAGGGTGATGTTCAGATGCTCTTCAGAAACATTTGCGGTCAGTTCTCCGCGCAAATTGCCCAGCAAAGCTTCTATCTCGACGGCCTTTTCACGGCCCGCATCGGTCAGGGCAACCATCTTGGCCCGGCGATCACTGGGATCAGAGACACGGGTAACCAAACCGTCTCGTTCAAGCTGATCAATGACGCGGACCAGTGACGGGCCCTCGACACCGATTTCCTCAGCGATCAAGCCTTGGCGTACCGCACCTCCATGGCGATGCAAAACGATCAGCGGCATGACCATGGTCTGCGAAAGCCCATGCGCCTGAAGGGTGCGATTGACCTCGCGCTGCCAACAACGCGCCACGCGCATCAGGGCACTGCCAAGGGTCAGATAAGGGGTGTTTTGATCAATATTTTCCATGCCCGGATCATAACAGAAAAATTCGTTAGAATTCTAACTATTATAATCCTATCAGTTATGACCTGCATGCATAGATGCGCCGTTGCCTTATGCATATCTGCACAAGCTTGATAGAAAAACATCGATAAAACAGGGAGATAAACCTATTCCGGCTTGCCGAACAAACCGGTCATCAGCATGCTGGTAACTGATGGCACTTCATTCAGCGCCCGGCCATTGGCCAGAAACACCACCACCGTGTCCTGTTCCGGGAACCAGGAAAACTCGGCGGAATAGCCGAAATAGATGCCGTCATGGCCCCAGACCGGGCCCCAGTCGCTTGAACCGATCATAAGCCCATAGCCATAAGACCCGCCACCGGCAAAAACGGTATCCGTTGTTGCCCGCTCAATCGCGTTCGGTCCCAGCAGCACCCCCTCAACAAAAAGCGCACGGGCGAACTTGACCAAATCTTCCGTCGTTGAAATCACCCCGCCATCGGCCAGTTGATCGCCGACATCATAATCGGTGACGTCTTCAAGCTGCCCGTCGCCATTGGCATCATCAAAGCCCCGGGCCAGTGATGCAGGCCTTGGAAACCGGCCAAAGGATGTGTTGATCATCTCGGCCGGTTCGAAAATCCGCCGATTGAACACTGCCTCGATATGGTCACCCTCGACCGCCTCGATCATGACGCCAAGCAGGATGAAATTGCTGTTGGACGGCGCATAGTTTGTGCCCGGCGCAAAGTATGCCTCCCGATCGGCAATCAGCGGCAACAGTTCGACATTGCGCCAGCCATGCTGCGGGTCGCGTCCGACCAGTTCAAAAAAGAACTTGCCATCAAGGTAATCGGGAATGCCCGAACTGTTGCGCAGCAAATCACGAATGGTCGCACGATCGGCATTGGCAATGCGATCGCGAAAAGCTTCGGGCAGGTATTTGCCAATCGGATCGGCCAGATCAATTCGCTTTTCCGATGCCAGTTGCAGGGTCACAACCGCCGTCATCATCTTGGTCAGCGATCCGATATAAAACTGCCGATCCCGCGTCATGCCGGTTTCGGGCCGGACACTGGCATAGCCCGTGGCGGCATAGCGCACATTGCCCTCGCCATAACCAATTGCCACCACGGCGCCAGGAAGTCCGGCATGCTCAACATATTGATGCAGGAATTTTTCCAGCGGATCAGACGGCGCGTCCTTGGTGCTTGCGCTTTGCGCCCATGCGGGATGGCTCGCGGACATGACAAATGCCACCGCCAATATCGCCATCGCACATGCGGGAATACGCCAGAATGCCGGGTTCAAATCGCTTTACTCATCCTGTCCAACCACGCCCAGCTTCGGGCAAATTGCTTTCCGCCCGGTTAATCCGGACTTTCCGAGAGCTTTGATATCCAGGCCCGCAGCGCCGCCTCAAGGTCATTGGTGCGGACCGTCACCGGGCTTTCACCCGCTTCGTCATAAACCGGCGCGATGTCGGTTGTTTCGGGTCCGACATTCAAGATGTAGGCATTCATCGCCATTTCCCAAGAGCCTTCAAGACCTTGGCGCACCTTACCAACCTGCAAAAGCACCTCAGCCGCCCATTGGTCCGCGCGCCCGATATCCATCACAAGACAAGCCGCGATCCGGTCATGCCCCGGATCATCGGCCACCTTACCCGGCCAGTCGGGCAGCGGGAAATCATCGGCTGTCATTATAAAAAACTCTCATCGCCTGCCGCTTGCCACCCCTGATCAATACAACGGAAAGGCCGTGTTGATATTGCCCGCATGCGCCCCGTGACTGAGTGTGGCAAAGGCGATGTAAAAACGCACATCCTCCGATGGACCAACGCAATACCCATTACTCGACCCGCCTTCAGGTCGGTTGAACCCGCAGGATGCCCAGTGCGGCGCGCCGGTCGGGCAGGCCACCTGATGGTCATAGGCATGAATAATGGATTTCTCCACCTCCGCCTGACTACAGCTGTCGGGGTACATGGTCGAAAACTTGGACGGGTTGGCTCCATCGGGGTTCACCAGTGTGATGGTCGCGCCGTAAACGCCACTGGCATTGGGTTCTTGCGTGATCTTTACATCCGCGACACTGGCCGGATTAATGCCATCCGGGCGGGAATGGAAACCCTTGGCCCGATTGCCATCGACCTCGCCGCAAAAGACATGCTCGACATTGATTGGCGGTGTGGTGTTACTCCAGTGCGGATCGGCGGGGCAGGCAACCTGTGCCTGCGCAAACGCAATCGTCGGCAACACCATCCCGGCAAAAAAGCAGAGGCAAAACCGTAAGAACCCAGTCATCAAAGACCTCCTTCCCCGCGCGCCACACATCAAAGCTGCGAAAATTCAAGCCCGATGCGAAGGGCCAGCACACTTGCCGGCTCAAAGCGCATCGGCACCCCGCCAAGCTTCCCGCCATGCCATTGCGCCTTGGTCAAAACAAACGCCCCAAGCGGCAGGGCATGACTGCCCCGGAAATTAACCAGGGCGCGGATTTCCTTGGGCTTGCGGATCGCTTCATCACGCCACAGGCAGTGATAGGCAAAAAGCGGCGTGCCCGACCGACGATCAAGGAACACAAACGGCACCTCATATTGCCCCCAGCGCGCATAATACAGGCTTTCCATCCCGACACTTGATGTCAGGAACTGGGTCTGGATCGCGGTTTCCGCCAACCGTGTGATGGTGGCACTATCAGATGCCCGAACACCAATCAAACCGGTGCGAAGCCCCGGATGAATAAGGTGCACCTTAAACGCCACCGCGCGCTGAAACGGTTTGGCATCCTGATCGACACGTTCAAGACGGCGCACCAGCCAGGCACTTTCAAGATATTCAAGATACCGCCGAAGCGTGTTCTTGGCGATATCAAGCTCGCGCGCCAGCCCCTCGATCGAAAATTCCGAACCGGTATTATAGGCCAGAAGCGCAAACAACCGATGCAAATCCGACGGGCTTGAAATGCCATGCAGGCCCGGCAAATCGGAATGCAATGACCGGTGAATGGCCCCGGCCTCGCCATTGGCGGCATGAAAACCGCCTTCATTGATATAGTCCTCAAACAGGTCGTTGAGTGCCACCAACCCGTCCGGCACATCGGCGGTATAACGCCCGACATTGGGCGTTTCGGGCAAGACATCACTGGCCGCGATGCCCTTTTGCTCAAGATATTCGGCAAAGCTGAAAGGCGGTAAAAACAGGCTCTGGATATATTCCGCATTATCCCCGGCTGGCGCCAGGGCGCTGACCGCCACCACGCGTAACATCGGATCGGCCGCCAGCAACTTGATCAGGCTGGCCTCCCAGTCGCGCTGATAGGAAACCTCATCGATAAACAGCCAAAGCGGATGATCGGCCGAAATACCGCGCATGGAGCGCAGCAGCTTCGGCAAACGCGGCAGATCAACCTCAAGAAACAGCGGATGTTCAAGCGAGATATAGCAAACATGGCGTCTGGGCGTGTCGGCATTCAAAAGCTCCGCCACGGCCTGGCGCATCATCACGGTCTTGCCCACCCCGCGCGGGCCCGTCAGAACAACCGCCTTTTGGCCGTCATTCTTTTCAATCGCCGCCCAGAACCGCTTGAAAAACGCCCGCTGCGGCAGGCCTTGCACCTGATCATCGGTAACGCCGTCCCACCACGGGTTATCAAGCATCAAACGATGCAGAAAATCCTGTTCGCCGGGATGCTCGATCATGGTCGTCATATGGTGCTCCCCAAAAGCTGCCTGCCCTATAGCGCACTATATGGACAATTTTTCCGACTTTGCCGGAAAAACCTTTAAATTAGGTATAGTGATAAACGCTATTTGGGGGTTTTGCCGCAAGGAACTGCAAACAAAAAGAAAAACCGGACCTCCTAAGAAGTCCGGTTTGATGTTTGACGACGGTTCTTCGGGTCAAGACCCGTGCTAACGCGAGGGGGGATTTGGGGTAGCTGTTAAAACCGTCGTCAATCTCGTCAAAATGCTGTGCTCGTGCTTAGGCCTTCGGCCCATCCGTTTTGGTATCGTCCGGCTTGGTGTCTTTATCGGCCTTACCGGCTTCGTCATCCTCTTTCATCTTTTTGAATTCGGATGCCATACGGTAATCGCCAGATGCGACAAAGCCTTCCATCGAACCGGTGCGCCGTTCCAGATCGTCAAACTGCTCGCGCAGGTCTTCCATCCAGCTTTCTTCATAATCAACACCAACTGTCGGGCGCTCGTTTGCGGCATCCGCCGTGCTGTTGTTCTGGCGGGCGGCACGTCCGGCCGATGTGCTTTGACCGGCACCGCGTACTTTGCCGCGCAGAGCATCAAACCAGTGCGGATGATGCACATAGGCCCATGCCAGACCAAACAACATCACGCCGACCGGGAAGCTGAAGATCAGAACCAGAATGAAAGCAATCAGCACCCCTTTGCGCGGAATGCCAAAGGCTTCTGAAATGCCGCGCGTGGTACGGCCGATCACACCATGACGCCTGGAACCGTCCGGGTTGTGCCGTGAGCCACATCCACAGCGCGAGCGTCTTTTGTGACTGCGCCCAAAACCGTCTCCGGCAGTAGCTTGCTGAGCAGTCATATCCTGTTCCTCCATTCGGCAACCTCGGCATCTAACAGGCGTTCAAGTGTTTCGACACGCGTTTCGAGTCGCTTTGCCCGTTGTTTCAGACCCGCCACCGCTTCCTTTTCGCGGGCTGTCTGTTCCGGGCTTTGCGGGCGTTGCTCGGCCTTCATGCGTTTCCAAACCGTGATGTAATGAAACACCACCCAAACCGGGCCAACAACGGTGATCAAAACGATAAGAGGTACGGCAATCGCCCACATATTCGACATCTCGTTCTTTCAAGCAGGTTCACACGTCGAAACACGAAAACCCGTTACTTATTTGTCTTTTTTCGCGTCGCTTTTCACGCGTGCTTTCAGTTCCTTAAGATCATCCTCGATCCCGAGCTCGGCCTCAAGGTCTTCGAACTGTTCCTCAAGGCTCTGTCCGCGACCAAGATCCCAGGAGTCCGCACTTGCTTCAAGTTCGTCAATCCGGCGTTCCATCTGCTCATAACGCAGAAGCGCTTCGTCGATCTGACCGGAATGCAGCTTTTCTTTCATTTTGACACGCTTTTCAGCCGTCTGCATGCGGATTTCAACCGTCCGCTGTTTCGCCTTGGCTTCGTTCAGCTTGTTCTGAAGCTTATTGAGGTCCTCGTCATACTTGCCAAGGGTTTCCTCAATCACTTCCAGTTCACGCTCAAGCACAAGGCTCTGATCGGCCAGACGACGGCGCGCCATCAGTGCGCCCTTGGCCAGATCATCACGGCCCTTGGAAACAGCAAACTCTGCCTTGGTGTCCCATTCGACCTGACCGTCATGAAGTTTCTTGAGCTTGCGCTCGACTTCCTTCTTGTCGGCAATCGCCTTGACGGCAGCGGAACGCACCTCAACCAGGGTGTCTTCCATTTCCTGGATCATCAACCGCACCATTTTCTCCGGATCTTCGGCACGATCCAGAAGCGAGTTGATGTTGGCATTTACGATATCGGACAAACGCGAAAACACGCCCATTGTCTGATCTCCTTAATTAATCGGGGGACGCACAAAATTCTGCACTCTCTATCTCAAGAACCGTGCCAGTTTTGAAATTCCCTAAAATCAATAACTTAACCAATCATCAGACTTTTTATTTAACTTTTATCGCGACAATAATGACGTTTTTCGATAACGTTTTTCGCGAAATGGATAGCTTGCAACCGATATTGGGCGAAGACCCCGTTTTTCTGGCCGCGCTCGAGCACGTCTCACGCTTGGCGCCGATTGAACGCCCGTGTCTGGTGATTGGCGAACGCGGCTCGGGCAAGGAACTGATTGCGGCGCGCCTGCATTATCTGTCGCGCCGCTGGGGTGGGCCACTGGTCAAGGTCAATTGCGCCGCCCTGTCCGAGACCCTTCTTGATACCGAGCTTTTCGGTCACGAGGCCGGCGCGTTTACCGGGGCAACCAAACGCCATGTCGGGCGGTTTGAACGCGCCCATGGTGGCACCATCATCCTGGACGAAATCGCCACCGCCAGCCCGGTGGTACAGGAAAAGCTTCTGCGTGTGGTGGAGTATGGCGAGATCGAACGCGTTGGTGGCTCCGAAGTGATCGAGGTCGATACCCGCGTCATTGGTGTGACAAATGAAAATCTGCGTGAACTGGCCAAAACCAACAAGTTCCGCGCCGATTTGCTTGATCGCCTCGCCTTTGACGTCATCGCCGTGCCGCCACTGCGCCAACGGTCTGACGATATCCTCTTGCTCGCCGAACAGTTCGCGCTTGAGATGACCAAACGCCTGGGACGCAGCGTCTTTCCGGGCTTCTCACGCAATGCCGCCGAACAACTGCTCCGCCATCCCTGGCCTGGTAATATCCGCGAACTGCGCAACGCGGTCGAACGCAGCATTTACCTGTCCGAAGACGACGAAACCCCGCTGGCCCACATCACCATCGATCCGTTTGAGGACATCTGGTCCGAAACCGACCGAGACACACCGACACCTGCGCCAAAAGCCACCATTGAAACGCCAGAACCTGACACAGGCATCGACTTCAAGTCACAGGTCGCCGATTTCGAAACCAAACTGCTTGAAAAGGCCCTGCGCACCAACGCCAACAACCAGACCGAAGCCGCCAAGGCGCTTGACCTAAATTACCACCAATTCCGCCGACTTTTGGAAAAACACGATCTTTTACCGGGGCGATAGAGGTCAATCTCAAATACTGAAAAACTCATGCAGTTAAAGATTTTAATTGCGGGATCCTTCTATATTAGGGAGTGTTGAACCTTAACAATATAACCCTTGGTTGAGGATCGCACACCAATGATTTCGTTTTTGCCAACGTCAGAGTTACCCCAGCGTTTTCAGCGGTCAAGTCTGATCGCCCTTTTTGCTGCCCTTGTCATGACCGCCGTTTCCGTTCCGGCACAAGCCGAAGAATGGCTACTGACCCCCTACCTGCGGGCTGATCTGGGGTATTCGAGCACAATTAATGATAAAGTCCGTTTTTTCGATTCGGCTGGAACCGCCTCGTTCGAAATGACGAGCCATAAAGGGACCCGCTACCAGATCGGTGCAGGGCTCAAGCTCACGGACTATCTGCGTACCGACATAACAGTATCGCATGGTGCCCGCCTGTCCGCAGCAGATGACTATCGTGACCCGGATGGCATCGCGGACAAACCAGTCAACATGATGAATGACGGTGCTTTAGAAACATCCAACTGGACGACAATGATGAACGTTTACGTCGATCCGCTTAGCCTGGCTGGCATTGGTAGCGGGGCGTTTTCTCCCTACGTGCAAGGTGGGATCGGCTGGGCACGGAACAAGACGGAAAAAATGTTTTTTGCAAACAATAGCTTCATCATCGGCGACACGCATAATGATTTGGCCTGGCAGATTGGTGCGGGTGTCGGGTACGCGATTTCCGACCATTGGACGCTCGACCTGTCCTATCGCTTCCTTGACATGGGCGAAGCTCGCGGTGGCGACACATATATTAGTGGAGCGACGAAGACCAAGTTGGAGGCTCCCCGGTTTGACCTGCGGGCACATGAGTTCATGGTCGGCCTGCAATACCAATTCTAAGCACGCCATACAGCAGCAACCTGAAACCACCTGATCTATCCAGAAACCCCGGACCCGATATTCTCGCGGTTCGGGGTGTTTTTTTTGGCATGTCCCGGTCTTCACGATTGAACGCGATGTACCAGCCAAGAACACCGAACTACTGCAAGAATGATCCGGTGATGCGCTGGAACTTGCCGGACCGTGTCTTCTTTGCCTGCGGCGCCTGCCATATCCTTGCCCATGCCTTTCTCAAGCGTTACGGCACGGACGACATGACGCCTTTATGACTTCACACGCACGCGGGCTTTACCGGCAACATTGAGCCAGTTGGGATGCTGACATCACGGAGCTGCCCCACGACGTGTTAATTTCCGAAACCAAATCCCGCGAAATCGCTGGTCTTTGGCTCCGCGAACCCACGCAGTTCTTGCACAATGGCTTGCCACGCGCCGATCGCTATCTGGAACGGTTTTCACCGCCTCCTCCCTCAACCCGCGACAAACCTTAAACGGCCACGACGCGATAGAGGATCAAACCGGCAAAAAACAACAAACCAACGGCGCATGTCAGGTTCAAAAAACGCCAAATAAAAGGTGATGCATATCGTCGCGTCCAGCCAATGCCCGCCGCACACATAAAGCACCATAAAACCGACGACAGCATAAAACCGGCCAGAAAAACGAAGAACGCCGCGCCCCCCGGATCAGAAACGCCAAGGGCTGAAATCGTCCCGCCAAGGGCGGCCCAGTAGGTAATATTCAGCGGATTGGACAATGAAAGCCCCGCACCTGCGACAAATGCCGATTGTCGCCCCGGCGAAACACCCGCCGAAAATACTGGCACTTCGCCCATACCATCCCTGAAACTTTGCAGCGCCATCCAACCAAGAAGCGCCGTGCCCAGGATCGCCATGGGCAGCTTAACAATGGCCAGCGTAAAAATGGCCGCCACCCCCAAAAGCCCAAGGGCCGCCCATATCAAATCACCAATCAGCGACCCGATCTGCACCGCAAAAGCCTGGGGAAATCCCCCAACCATGCCACGCCGCAGACTTTCAACAAAAATGGCCCCCGGTGCAGCATTGAACAAAAAGCCCAGCCCAAAGGCCGATATAAACAATTCAATCATTGGCACCCTTTCAAATCGGATGCCACCTTATCCAACCCGCTCGGGGGCTGGCTTGGATGATATTGCTGCTAGTCCGCCAACGCGCGGGCAATCACCATCCGCTGAATGTCAGATGTGCCTTCATAGATCTGGCACACCCGCACATCGCGATAAATACGCTCGACCGGGAAGTCCTTGAGATAGCCGTATCCGCCGTGAATCTGGATCGCGGCCGAGCACACTTCCTCGGCAATTTCAGACGCAAACATTTTCGCCATGCAGGCCTCGGTCAGGCAGGGCTTGTGATCATCGCGAAGTTCTGCGGCGCGATGAACGAGCAACCGGGCAGCGTCGATCTTGGTCGCCATATCGGCCAAACGAAACGCCACCGCCTGATGTTCGATGATCTTCTTGCCAAAGGTTTCGCGTTCGTTGGCGTAATCCTTGGCGGCCTCGAACGCGGCGCGCGCCATGCCGACCGACTGGGCGGCAATGCCGATGCGCCCGCCTTCAAGGTTGGCAAGCGCGATCTTGTAGCCCTGCCCTTCTTCACCCAGCATGTTCTCGACCGGTACCCGGCATTCGACAAAGGTGATCTGACAGGTGTCCGAGGCATTCTGACCAAGCTTTTCCTCAACCCGGGAAACGACATAGCCCGGCGTATCGGTCGGTACGATAAAGGCGGAAATGCCGCGCTTGCCCGCATCCGGGTCGGTCACGGCAAAGACGATGGCGACATCGCCCTCGGACCCCGATGTGATGAATTGCTTGGCACCATTGATAATCCAATGATCGCCATCGCGGACCGCGCGGGTGCGCAGCGCACTGGCATCCGATCCGGCCTGCGGTTCGGTCAGGCAGAACGCCCCGATCTTTTCACCGCGCGCCATCGGCACGAGAAATTCCTGCTTTTGTGCCTCTGTCCCGAATTTCAGGATCGGCATGCAGCCAACAGAGTTATGCACCGACATGATGGTCGAGGTCGCCCCGTCACCAGCGGCAATTTCTTCGAGTGCCAGCGCATAGGCGACATGATCCATGCCCGCCCCGCCATATTCATCCGGCACAAGCATGCCCAGAAAGCCAAGCTCGCCCAGGCCTGCAATCGCCTCGGCCGGGAAGGTATGGTGGATGTCCCATTTTGCGGCATTGGGTTTGAGTTCATTTTCGGCGAACTCGCGCGCGGTATCGCGCACCATGATCTGATGTTCTTCCAACCGCATGACGGCCACCCTCCCACTTTACGTTTCATGGGCGATGTCCGGTCATGCGATCAGAAAACTGGTTTGATCAGACCGGGCTTATTCTTCGCCCTGAACAAATTTGTCCTGCGCGCCATCAAAGCGCCACAGGATCCCTTCTTTCATGCCGTACCACCAGCCATGCAGCTTGAGGTCACCGGCCTCGACCCGTTCCTTGATGAACGGGAACGACATCAGGTTTTGCAGCGAGTTACGGATCGAATGACGCGATACCTTGTCGACATCCGGGCCATGTTCGAGACAGCATTTCGAAATGCTGACCCACTCGCCGATAAAGTCGCGGTCCGGCACCTTGCCCGCTTCGCCGTGCTCGACCAGAGCCTCCATGCCACCGCACGCCGAATGGCCCAGAATGACGATGTCCCTGACCTTCAGATCACGCACCGCAAATTCGATCGCCGACGACGTCCCGTGGTAATTCTCATCGGGCTCATAGGGCGGAACAAGGTTCGCCACGTTACGGATGACAAACATCTCGCCCGGTTCGGCATTGGTCAGGATGGCGGGATCAACGCGGGAATCAGAACAGGCAATCAGAAGAACTTCCGGTCGCTGGCCCATATTGACCAGGTCCTCGACGCGTTCCGGGCGCTGATCATAATACATCGCCTTAAAGCTCTTGAACCCGGCAAGCATCCGATCAACGGTTGGCTTTGACATCTCGCGAAGTCCCCTATTCTGTCATAACGCTGTCGACAAAATAGGACCAAATTGCCCAAGTTGATAGTCCCCATTCCAACCTTTTGAACCGTTCTAAATGTGCGATCTCCTTTGTTTCGCAGACAACCAAACCCTGACGTTCCTAGAAACGATCCGCGCGCAGCACCTGACAGTCACTGATGGTGACAACGCCGATATGACGATCCACCACCTCGAACGCGGCCTCAAGCATCCGGTCAAGCTTCTCCGGGCGAATAATGCA
Source organism: Thalassospira sp. ER-Se-21-Dark (assembly GCF_017922435.1). NCBI lineage: Bacteria > Pseudomonadati > Pseudomonadota > Alphaproteobacteria > Rhodospirillales > Thalassospiraceae > Thalassospira > Thalassospira sp. ER-Se-21-Dark. The sequence continues at coordinate 952,210 of NZ_VDEZ01000001.1, forward strand.
GATCACCTGAACCATGCCGCCGCCGCGCGACACGGTATCGTCGCGGCTCCAGCTGCCTGACCGACCCGATCCGCCAAGCACCGGCAGCACGGAAAAGCCGGTAACCCCCGCCCCCTCAAGCGCCTGACGCAGGCGGCTTTCCATAATGGCTTCGATAATGATCGCCACGCGTTTGGCATCATGCTTTTCCATGGGATTAACCTCCGTGAACGGCGCTGGCCATCGCAAGATAAAGCGGAATGCCAAGCGTCAGGTTGAAGGGGAACGTCACGCCAAGCGACAGCGTAAGATAGACCGACGGATTGGCCTCTGGCAGGGCAACACGCATGGCCGCAGGCACCGCGATATAACTTGCCGAGGCGGCCAGCACCATCAACAACACCGCCCCACCAAGTGACAGGCCGATAATCAGCGCAAACGCCAGTCCAAGGCACGAACCAATCACCGGCATCAACATCCCGAAAACAAGCGGCCCCGGACGCAACACCGCACGCCCCTGTTTAAGGCCACGTCCGGCAACCAGCCCCATATCCAGCAGGAACAGGCAAAGAACTCCCTGGAAGGGCGAAACAATCAGGGCTTCGATCTTGGCCATGCCCTCGGCACCGGTGATCCAGCCGATAAAGAAACTGCCGACCAGCAGGACAATCGAACCATTGAGCAGGATTTCACGGATCAGCGCGCCATCCAGCCGGCCCTTGCCGCCCGACGACACCAGCAACAGGGCCGAGAAGATGGCAGGTGCCTCCATCGCGGCAGCCACCGCAACCATGTACCCCTCTGCGACGATGCCCGAACTTTGCAGGACCGAGGTTGCCGCGACAAACGTCACGATCGAGATCGAGCCATAATGCCCTGCCACCGCAGCGGCATCTGTTCTGCTCAGTTGCGAGATCCAGCGTAACAGGGCAAAGGCAATGAACGGCAACACGAAAGACAGGATGACACCGGCCATCAACGTCATACCAAGGGTCAGGTCGATCCCGTTATTTGAAACCGCAACCCCGCCCTTGAACCCGATGGCAAACAGCAGATAAAGCGATATGCCCTTGGCGACCGCCTCGGGGATTGTCAGATCCGATCGCGCAAGGGCAGCCCCCACCCCCAGAACAAAGAAAAGAACGATGGGCGACAGAAGATTTTGCGCCGCCAGGCTCAACACATCTTGCATGGCTGTCCCTTGACTATGATACCCCGGTGTTGGTGTCGCGCAAGCAGCCTCGCCCCTGCGCCAAAACCGCAATTCCGATAACAGGATCGCGGTTTTCTGTCATCAGAAAGCCGAACGGTCTGATCACAGGGGCGTAACTTCGTTCACATAATTTACCAAAAACTTAAAGCAGCTCGATAGCAACCGCCGTGGCCTCACCGCCACCAATGCAAAGCGACGCCACACCCTTGGTCCCGCCATGGGTTTTAAGCGCATGGATCAGGGTCACCAACAACCGCGCACCGGTGGCACCTATCGGATGGCCCAGCGCACAGGCCCCGCCATGGACATTGACCTTGCCGTGATCAAGTTCGAGATCACGGATGGCGGCCATCGCCACCACGGCGAAGGCTTCGTTGATTTCCCACAGATCGACATCGTCCTTGGACCAGCCGGTTTTGCCCAGCACCTTTTTGATCGCATCAATCGGGGCCGTCGTGAACCAGCAGGGCTCCTGGGCGTGACTCGACTGACCAACGATCTTGGCAAGCGGCTTAAGCCCGCGCTTTTCGGCTTCCGACGCGCGCATCATCACAAGCGCTGCGGCGCCATCTGAAATCGATGCCGAATGGGCAGCCGTGACCGTGCCGTCCTTGGCAAAGGCCGGGCGCAAGGTCGGGATTTTTTCAGGCTTGGCCTTGGGCGGCTGTTCGTCGGCGTCAATCGTGACTTCGCCCTTGCGGGTATTAAAGGTCACCGGGGTAATTTCATCGGCAAAATGGCCGGACGTGGCGGCATTTTGCGCCCGCGTCAGCGACGTGATGGCGTAGTCATCCTGCTCTTTGCGGGTGAAGCCGTATTTCTCGGCTGTTGCCTCGGCAAAGGTGCCCATTGAACGGCCCTTGTCATAGGCATCTTCCAGACCATCGAGCGCCATGTGATCATAGACCATGTCATGGCCGTATTTATGGCCCGACCGCATTTTCGGAAGCAGGAACGGCGCATTGGTCATGCTTTCCATGCCACCCACCACCATGACATTGGCGCCACCGGCGACCAGCGTATCATGGGCAAACATCACCGCTTTCATGCCCGATCCGCACATCTTGTTGATCGTGGTCGCCCCCGCCGCACGCGGGATGCCGGCATGCCAGGCGGCCTGACGGGCCGGTGCCTGCCCCTGACCGGCGGGCAGGACATTGCCCATGATGACTTCATCAATATCATCAGCGGCAATACCGCCGCGCTCAAGCGCTGCCTTGATGGCAACACCGCCCAGCTCGGCGGCAGTCACGCTGGCAAAATCCCCCTGCAATCCGCCCATCGCGGTGCGGGCACAGGAAACAATGACGATCGGATCAGAAGTGCTCATGGTATGGGTCCGTTTGTTTTCATGGGACGAAGTTTCGGGTTTCAGCTCAGAACTCAGGCGGTTTCGCCAAACAGTTCGCGGCCAATCAGCATGCGGCGGATTTCGCTGGTGCCTGCACCAATTTCATAAAGTTTGGCATCGCGCAGCAACCGGCCGGTCGGATATTCATTGATATAGCCATTGCCGCCCAGCGTCTGAATGGCTTCCAGCGCCATCCAGGTTGCCTTTTCAGCAGCATAGAGGATCACACCGGCCGCATCCTTGCGCGAGGTTTCCCCGCGATCGCACGCCTTGGCGACTTCATAAACATAGGCGCGGCAGGCATTCATTGTGGTGTACATATCGGCGATCTTGCCCTGCATCAGCTGGAATTCGCCAATCGCCTTACCGAACTGTTTGCGTTCATGGATATAGGGCACGACCACATCCATGCAGGCGCGCATGATGCCCGTTGGGCCTGCGGCCAGAACCGCACGTTCGTAATCAAGACCGCTCATCAAAACCCGCACACCGCCATTGAGCTGCCCAAGAATGTTTTCCTCTGGCACCTCGCAATCCTGGAAGACGAGCTCGCAGGTGTTCGACCCGCGCATCCCCAGTTTGTCGAGCTTTTGCGCCGTCGAGAAGCCCTTGAACGTCTTTTCAATGATAAAGGCGGTAATGCCCTTGGGCCCGGCATCAGGATCGGTTTTGGCATAGACGACCAGCGTATGGGCATCCGGGCCGTTGGTGATCCACATCTTGTTGCCATTAAGGATGTAACGATCGCCCTTTTTCTCGGCACGCAGCTTCATCGACACAACGTCGGAACCAGCGCCCGGCTCGCTCATGGCAAGGGCCCCGATATGCTCGCCGCTGATCAGTTTGGGCAGGTATTTGGACTTCTGTTCGGGCGTGGCGTTGCGTTTGATCTGATTGACGCACAGGTTGGAATGCGCGCCGTATGACAGGGCCACCGAGGCCGAGGCACGGCTGATTTCTTCCATGGCGATGACATGTTCAAGATAGCCCAGACCCGTACCGCCATCTTCTTCGGACACCGTCATGCCCAGCAGGCCAAGATCACCGAATTTGCGCCACAGATCGTTGGGGAACTGGTTGGTTGCATCAATCTCGGCGGCGCGCGGGGCGATTTCGGCCTCGGCAAAAGACGAGACAGTTTCGCGGATTGCCTCCGCGGTCTCGCCAAGATCGAATTTCAGTCCGGGGAAGTCGAAAAATGCCATGTTACTGTTCCTGCCCTGCGAATTCTGGTTATTTGATAAAAGTGAATAATCAGCCCGATTATGCGGCGCTGGTGAGTAATTCCGGCGGAAGCTTCATCACCTTGAGCGTCTGAAGCGATGTCGCACAGAGGACCGCTTCTGTATTCCTCATACCAAAGACATCGATGCGGGTGACAATGATCGACCGACCCCGTGAAACCACCTCGCCGACGGCGCGCAACTGATCGCCCATGCCGGGTGCGACGATGTTGAGTTTGTATTCAATCGTCAGCATGCCCTGATCGGCCTCAACCAGGCTCCAGCCGGCAAAACCACCAGCGATATCGGCAAGGCCTGCGATCAGACCACCGTGGAAATAGCCGTTATGCTGCAACAAATCAGGCCGCGTTGGCACAATCACCTCGACCCGACCCGGTTTGACATCAGAAACCGCCGCCCCGATCGACAGATTGTACGGCTGCTGGGCGAAACGCCGGTGCACTTCGGCGACGTAATCGGGATTTTGCGGTTCAAACGAGGCCATGTCGCGATCCTGTGGTGAAACCGGCGCGATGAGGATCAAGCACACCGGGATATGACGCGACTCTGTTGTAGTTGACGTTAACGTTAACGTCAAATTAAATCCGCATAGCTATACCGGTTTTTTGATGCGGCGGGCAGCATCCAGACTAAATCGCCGTGAAGCCGACGATATTCAACAGATTCGGATTGCAGTTCGCGCACTGGTCGCGGAAACGCCCCATAATTTCAGAGGCATAGATTAAATGTGAGGAATCCTCACATTTGTATTGCCGCAATAATCGGGAGAGTTCGCCCACGGGTGCGACAGAGGCATCCCGCGTGTGGCGCGGCGATAATCCCCGGCTGGTTTGGCCCTAGTTTGCCTGCCTCAGTTGATCTGACCCTAGTTGGTCTGGGCTCCACGCAGTTGTTCTGGCCCCAGTTGGTCTGACCCTGGTTGGCCTGACCTTGGCTTGTCTGGCCTCGGTTGGTCTGGCCTTAGTTGGTCTGGGCTCAGTTGGTCTGGGCTCAGTTGGTCTGGCCTCAGTTGGTCTGGTCGCCCCATTCCTGGATGCTGGCTTCGAGCATTTCGGTCATCACATTGCGGGAGACGAGATCGAAGACGGCACGCGACAGGCGGCCGCGCAGTTCGCCGGTGTTGCATTCCGATTTGTGCGACATGGTCAGATAGAGATTTTCGGTACTGACCGGGGTGTCGTAGCTGCGGATATTGGTGATGTTTTCGTGGGCTGCCACGGCCTTGCCGGGGAATTCTTCGTAAATCAGGTATTCCGCCCGACCAAGCGAGAGCATCTGCAAGCCCTGTTCGAGGCTTGGTACTTCGCGAATGGTCAGATTGTGGCGGGCATAGGTGTCAAACGCCTGTCCGAAACTGTTATTGATCACGGTCAGGCCATCGATCCCGACCAGATCGGACCACTGGCTGTAGCGCAGATCAAGATTGTCATGCGTCCAGATCAGGGTGCGGGTACCCTGAAAGGCCGGATAGAAGTAATCCATATATTCGAGGCGCGGCAGGGTCAGGAAGGCACCGGCGATCATATCGATCGTGCCGTCGCGCATATGTTGCTGCACCCGGCCCCAGTTGCCCGAATAGACGACGTCGACTTCAACACCGGCCAGTTCACCGGCCCGTTTGATGAAGTCGGCAGCAGCACCTTGCAGGGTATGGCCATCCTTGGCCACCCAGAGATAGGGCGGGTAATCCGGATTGCCCGACGCAACCAGACGCGAACAATCGCGCTGCCCGTCGGCATCGGAAACAGATCCGCTTTCGCCCGACTGTGCACGCACAGATTCCGAGCCAACAACGGTCGCCAAAAGCACGGCCAGAAATGCAATTCTGATGCTCATCATTACCACTCTTCCTCTGCCTGCATTCCCGACCCGGGAGCCAAACAGAACAGATACCTTACGCTTAGGTGTAGTGAATTTAGACCAATTACACACTTCAGAATAGGTCTAAACAGGTTTACGCAACAAACCCGTGCGGGAAACACAGGCCAAAATAGCAAGGGACCAGCTGTTTCCAGCCGGTCCCCCTTTAACAATATTCCTGTGAAGTGCTGCGCACCGGCATGACGTAAACGTCTATGCCGTTCCCCGGCGCAGCCCCCGTACAGTACCCGCAATACAGCGGGGCAGAATTATGCCGAACGGCGTTTCATGCCCTGGTTGCCGCCGCGACCTTCGCTGCGACCACCTTCGGCACGACGCGGACGGTCGTTGAAGTCACGACGTGCACCGTCGCGCGCACCAGCACCATCACGGGCACCATCGCGACCACGGAAGTTGCCGCCGCGATCACCACGCGGCTTGTCGGCAAAGCGACGTTCGTCACGGTTGCCACCTTCGCCACGAGGGCGGAAGTTGCCACCGCGGCCGCCACTGCGTTCTTCACGATCGCCGCGCGGTGCACGGTCATCGTTGTCAAAGCGCGGCTTGCGGTCATTGCGGAAATCACCGCCATCACGACGCGGACGATCATTGAAGTCACGACGTGCGCCATCACGGCCACCATCGCGTGCCTCATCACGACCACCAAAGCCACGGGCTGCGCGATCACCTTCGGCGCGGGCACCATCACGCGGGCCACCGAAACCACGACCGCGACCACCGTCACGATTGTCACCACGGGCACCATCGCGGCCGCCATCACGACCACCGCCGAAGCCACCGCGGCCCCTGCCACCATCGCGGGCGCCATCACGGCCGCCGAAACCACCACGACCGCCGCCGCCAAAGCCACGACCACCGTCACGGCCACCGCGACCACCACGGCCGCCAGCACCACCACCGGCACCGAACGAACGGGGCGGCGGGGCAGCATGGAATTCGTGATCTTCGTCGATATTAACATCCTGTTTGATCAGGCGTTCGATGTTGCGAAGCAGGCGAATGTCGCGCGGTTCACAGAATGAAATCGCAATACCTTCGGCACTGCCACGACCGGTACGACCGATACGGTGGACATAGCTTTCGGCATCTTGCGGCAGATCATAGTTCACAACGTGGGTAATACCCGGAACGTCGATACCACGTGCAGCAACATCGGTCGCAATCAGAACCGGGAAACTGCCATTGCGGAAGTTACGCAGGATTTTCTGACGGATGCGCTGCTGTTTGTCGCCATGGATTGCATCGCTGTCGATGCCTTCATCGCGCAGCTGGAACGACAGTTCGTCGGCATCTGCCTTGGTTTTGGTAAATACCAGAACGCGTTCGGATTCGTCACGTTTAAGCAGCTGAACCAGCAGCTTGGTCTTGTCGTGACGTTTCACGAACATGCCAACCTGGGTCACGCGCTCGGTCACGCTGGACTGCGGTGCGGTTTCAACCTTGACCGGGTCTTTAAGCAGACGGTCGGTCAGGTGTTTGACTTCCGGCGGCATGGTTGCCGAGAACATCACGGTCTGATGCGCATTCGGAAGCAGTTCAGCAACAGTCAGAACGTCTTCGGAGAAGCCCATGTCAAGCATACGGTCGGCTTCATCAAGGATGAAGACTTCGACATCGTCGAAACGCACAGTATTGCGCGACATATGATCCAGCAGACGACCCGGGGTCGCAACCAGGATATCAACGCCACGGCGCAGTTCCTGAATCTGCGGGCCCATCGGGGAGCCACCAAAGACAACAGAGGAAAACAGGCGGATGCCTTTTTTGAAATCACGCAGGCACTGGCCGATCTGGGTCGCCAGTTCGCGGGTCGGTGCCAGAATAACCGCACGCGGCTGACCCGGTTTCGGGCGCTGCGGGTTTTCGGCAAGACGCTGCAGCAACGGCAGGCAGAATGCAGCGGTTTTACCGCCACCCGTATGGGAAATACCCATCAGGTCCTTGCCTTCGAGAAGTGCAGGAATCGTCGCGGCCTGAATTTCGGTCGGCGCGGAGAAACCGGCAGCTTCAACATTGCGCAGCAGGGGCTCGATCAGGTTGAGCCCATTAAAATTCGTCATAAAGGAAAGTCCTTCGTTTATCCGGTCGGCGCCATGTTAACGCCTGTGGGTGCCTGCCCAAACGAAGTCATGACCGGTGCGCGGCAAAGAGCAGCCACTGCGTCGGACCCTGCATGAGAGGCAAATGATGTGAGGCATCGACGTCATCACGCCGAACCCGCCCTCGCCTTTTCATACAGTTCCTGACAGCTCATTCTGTCTTTGCAAGCGAAGGAATGAGCGGGGTGATACAGGGCATTTGACCATAAGTCAATCAATCCCCGCGCCGATCAGCCATGCAAAAACGCATTCCCCCGGTTATTGGGGTTTGTGGCCGTCATAACCATGTAACAAATATCGCACGCAATATTAATCATTTGGTTCTCAAATCATGTGCATATAGTGCGATCACTACAATCGCTTGGAAGGGGATAATCATGCGATTTCGGGTCGTCACCGGGATATTTTCCATTCCCGCCATCTGCCTTTTGGTGCTGCTGGCAATTATCGCCACAGTCGCCCTGAACTATCAAACCAGTCTTCGAAATGCGAAATTTGAACAGATTTCGAATTTGACCGAGGGTGCGGTCACGATCGTCAATAATTACATCGCCAAAGCCAAAAGCGGCGAGATGACCGAAGACGAAGCCAAGGCTGCGGCCCTGGATGTGCTCAATGCATACCGGTTTGACGGGCAGAACTATATCTATGCCACCGATTATAATTACTGCATGCAGCTTGATCCGCTGAGCCCGGAAGATGTTGGCAAGTGCAATCCCGACAGCAAGGTGCGCAACATGATTGTTGCCGCAGCCAAGGCAGGCGGGGATGTAATCCTGTATGAAACCAAGAAGCCGGGCGAAGGTGACAAACTGATCGAGAAAGCCGCCTATGTGCGCCCGATCAAGGAATGGAACTGGGCCCTTGGCGCTGGCGTCTATATGGACGATGTTCAGGCAGAATTCATTTCTGTCATGCAGCGTATTGCGATCATTTCGGTTATCGCGATCATCATTGCAGGCGTTTTGTCGTGGTTTGTCGGCACACGCATCACACGCAGCATTATCGGCCTGAACAACAACATTCGTACGATTGCCGAAGGCGATTACAAGGCCCCGGTTGATACCGAATCCCGCTTTGTTGAAATTGGCGACATGGCAGCCGGTGTTCTGGCACTGCGTGACAAGTCGGCACAGGCACAGCAGCTTGAAGCCGATGCCGCGGTTCAGAAACAGAAAGCCGAAGAAGAACGCCGCAGCAATATCCGCGCCATCGCCGAAAAGCTTGAAAGTGAAGTCGGTGGCATTGCCAAGGCCGTTGATCGTTCGGTCCAACGCAGTGCAGATCTTGCGGTGAGCATGTCACAGAGTGCGGATGGCATTCTGGGCCAGAGCCAGCAGGTGGCATCCGCCGCCGGTGAAGTTTCCCAGAACGTCGATGCGGTTGCCGCCGCGACCGAGGAACTTTCATCCTCGATCACCGAGATCAACGTTCAGATTTCGCAGATGTCGAACACGGTGGAACGGGCAACCGATGAAAGCCAGAGCGCGTCAAATGACGTTGCCGGCCTGTCCGAGACCGTTGAGAAGATCAAGGAAATCATTGGCCTGATCAACGATATTGCCGGTCAGACCAACCTTCTGGCGCTGAACGCGACCATCGAGGCTGCGCGTGCGGGTGAAGCGGGCAAAGGCTTTGCGGTTGTGGCAAACGAGGTCAAAAACCTTGCCACCCAGACGGCCAAGGCGACCGACGAAATCGCCGCCCAGATCAATGACATTGTTGATGGCACCGAACGTGCGGTCACCGGCATTTCGCGGGTTTCGGAAACCATCGAACAGGTTCGAACCGCATCAACCGCAATTGCCGCTGCCATTGAAGAACAAGGTGCGGCAACGCAGGAAATCTCGGGCAATGCCAACCGCAGTGCGGATGGTGTGAAACAGATTTCCCAAAGCGTTGATGAAACCATGAAGAACGCCCAGGGCACGACCAACGATGCAGATGAACTGAAATCGGCATCAGCAGAGCTTTCTGATCGTTCTGCCGAACTGACCCAGATCATTCATCGTTTCTCGACCGACTTGAAGAACCAGGCCGGGTCGTAAGAACCTGATATCAAAAAAGGGCCGGACATTGATTTGTCCGGCCCTTTTTGTTTTGCGAATTCTTTTTTCCGCCTATTCGGCCGGAAGGTTGTTTTCCTTGCGGAAGGAATGCGCCGGATAAACACCCAGAATGCGGACTTCGTGCGAGAAGAATTGCAGTTCTTCGAGCGCGTGGCGCAGGCCGAGCTGTTCGGGGTGGGCTTCGACCTCGGCAAAGAACTGGGTCGCGGTGAAGTGGCCTTCGACCATGTAGCTTTCAAGCTTGGTCATGTTGATGCCGTTGGTGGCAAAACCACCGAGTGCCTTATAAAGGGCAGCGGCGACGTTGCGCACCCGGAAGACAAAGCTTGTCACCACCGGGGTGCCGTCATTAGGAATGTCAAGCGGTTCACGGGCCAGAATGATAAAGCGCGTGGTGTTGTGTTCGGCGTCTTCGACCTCGGTCCGGAGCACATCAAGGCCATAAATCTCGGCTGCCAGCACCGGTGCGATGGCGGCAATCGATTTATCGCCGCGATCAGCAACTTCCTTGGCACAGCCCGCGGTATCCGGGCCGACCACGGCATTCACACCGAGTTCCTTGCGCAATTTGCGGCATTGGCCAAGCGCGTGAACGTGGCTGTGGATTTCCTTGATGTCTTCGATCTTCGTACCCGGTACGCCAACCAGCGCATGGTTAATGCGCAGGAAGGTTTCACCAATAATATGCACACCGGATTCTGGCAGGATGTGATGCACGTCGGCGACACGCCCGGCCAACGTGTTATCAATCGGGATCACGGCCAGATCGACGTCGCCGTCTTCAAGTGCGCTAAAGGCGCCTTCAAAGGTCCTGTACGGTACTGTCGTTGCACCCGGAAAGGCGCGACGGGCTGCCTGATCTGAATAGGCACCGTGCATTCCCTGAAAAGCGATCCTTTGTTGCGCAGTCATCTGGCTGTTTCCTGAAGTAAATATAAAGACTTGTTATAGGGCCGGCCCGGTTCGGGACGGCAGGATAGAAAACCCCAATTACGCGCCCAAGACAAGTCGCGCGCGTTCAAGGTCTTCTGGTGTATCGACACCGAGCGGCACGCCATCCACCAGGGCGACCGCAATCACCATGCCGTTTTCAAGCGCGCGCAGCTGTTCAAGCTTTTCACGTTGTTCGAGTTCTGCCGGGGGCAGGGAAACGAACCGATCAAGGGCCGCACGGCGATAGGTATAAAGACCGATGTGATGATAAAGCGGCCCGTCACCATAGGGTGCGGTTGCGCGGGTGAAATAGAGCGCGCGTGCGACACGCCCCGAACCAAAGGCCGCGACGGCCTTGACCACATTGGGGTTGGTGCGTTCTTCGTCGCGTTTGATTTCTGCGGCCAAAGTCGCGATATCGACATTCGGGTCACTGAGCGGTTCAAACACCGCGCGGATGTCGGCGGCGTCAATGGTCGGCAGATCCCCCTGCACATTGACCACCGCATCAAACTTGCCTTCGGGGTCGAATGTCTGGAGCGCCTGATGGACGCGGTCCGATCCGCTGGGCAGATCGGGATCGGTCAGAACGGCAATACCCCCGGCAGCCGTGACCGCGTCGGCAATTTCCTGTTCGGCGCAAGCGACCAGAACCGGACCGATTCCGGCCTCCGTCGCGCGACGCCAGACCTGAACGATCATGGGTTCACCACAGATATCGGCCAGCGGTTTGTTGGGCAAACGCGTGGACGCCATGCGGGCGGGAATTACAACAACAGGATTGCGCGGGGTCGACATTTCTTCACTCCGTTCAGGCACAAAACACCCGTTTTTTGATCTTGCGCAAAGCGTGGTGTGAACAAGCAATGGCAGAACACAGGTTCTTAACCGGCGCGACATTAGCCGGTTTTGGTGGGGGGACGAAAGGCGGAATCACGTTTTGCAGAACACTAGACGAAAGTTCTAAGGCAAGCTTGTTCACCTTGGTGTTTAAGAAAGGTTGATGCAAATCGCTGAAACGTATAGTTTCCCACCGACCAGTTTTGCCTGCGGTTACACGTGTGTTTCTCTTGATCGAGGATTGCCGGGGACGCATGGGTAGAACATAAAGATAAAACCTGAGAGTGATTAGGCTGTAACGGGGTCCCGTCATGAACACGATGGAAATCAACAAGATCGTCGCCGGCGTTATTTGTGCTGTGCTTCTGGTAGTGGTTGTCGGCAAGGTCGGCAGCGCACTGGTCAGTCCTGAAGAACTGGAAGCACCGGTATATCCGTTCTCCGAAGATGTGATGGCGGGCGCAAATGCCCCTGCTGCTGCACCGGCAGAACCGGCAGGCCCGGAACCGATTCTTGCCATGCTGGCCTCGGCCGACATGGGTGAAGGCGAGAAAGTCTTCAAAAAATGCGCATCCTGCCATGACGTCGAAAAAGGCGGCCCGAACAAAACCGGCCCGAACCTTTATGGCATCGTTGGTGCCGCGTTCGCGCACAAGGATGACTTCTCCTACTCTGACGGGATGGCCAACCATGGTGGCACCTGGGGCTTTGAGGAGCTGAACGAGTTCCTGTACAAGCCGCGCGATTACATCGATGGTACCAAAATGAGCTTTGGCGGTCTGAAAAAGGCCGAAGATCGTGCCGCGGTTATTGCCTGGTTGAACACCAAGTCTGACAACCCGGTCGCCCTGCCCGATCCGGCAGCGGTTGAAGCCACCCAGGCCGCAGAAGAAGCCGTTGACGAAGCCGCCGAAGCGGTTGAAGAAACCGCTGATGATGCCGCTGACGCCGTTGAAGGCGCTGACGCCGTTGAAGGCGCTGCCGAGGAAGCCGGCGACGCTGTTGACGCGGCCACCGCGCAGTAATAACACAAGCCAAAGATATCGCCTGACCGAAATTTATGGTCAGCACAGAACATGCAGGGGACAGGAAACTGTCCCCTGTTTGCGTTTGGGGGTTTGTCGTTTGGGACTTTATATATGGCGTCCTTGCCTTCTGGGCCCAAAGCGGAAATAGTACCGGCCATAACCATACCCCGCCGCCAGACATCAACCGCCTGCAGGAATGCCTTTATGGAAAATCTCGATCCGTTTTTGGAAATCGCCCACAAACTGGCCGATGCCGCACGCCCGGTCGTGCGTAAATATTACCGCACCCCGGTCGCGGTCGATGTGAAGGCCGATGACAGCCCGGTGACGATTGCCGACCGCGAGGTTGAACGCACCATGCGCGATATCCTGAATGCCGAATTGCCCGACCACGGCATTCTGGGCGAGGAACATGGCCGGGAGAATGTTGATGCGGAATATGTCTGGGTGCTTGATCCGATTGACGGCACCAAATCGTTTATTTCCGGCAAGCCGAGCTTTGCGACCCTGATTGCGCTTTGCCACAAGGGCACCCCGGTTCTGGGCATTATCGATCAGGCGATTACCGATGAACGCTGGGTCGGCGTGATGGGACAGGCCAGCACCATGAATGGCGTTGAGATCAGCGCACGCGAATGCGAAGACCTTAAGAGTGCCACCTTCTTTACCACCGCGCCCGAACTGTTCAAGGGCGATGCCGCCAAGGCCTATCAGGCGGTTTCGAAAAACTGCCGGGTGCCGATGTATGGTGTTGATGCCTATGCCTATGGCCTGACAGCACTCGGTCTGGCTGATACGGTGGTTGAGATCGGGCTTCAGGCGTATGATTTTTGTGCGTTGGTGCCGGTTGTCGAGGGGGCTGGCGGGGTTATGAGTGACTGGTCGGGCAAGCCGCTTCATATCGATAGCGCAGGCGACGTTGTTGCCAGCGGGGATGCCCGTTGCCATCAGGATGTTCTGGCGACGATCAAGGCGGCGATGGCCTGACAGCCTTCATTGCCGGGACGCACCACCGCAAAACTGACCTTGCCGACACAGGATATCCGATGACCAACGACCACCCGTTTCTTGCCATGGCCCACAAGCTTGCCGATGCGGCGCGCCCGGTGCTGCAAAGCTATTACCGCAAGCCGCTTTCTATCGATGAAAAGGGTGATGCCAGCCTTGTGACCGATGCCGACCGCGCGATCGAGCGCACCATGCGCGATCTGATCAATGCGGAGCTTCCCGATCATGGCATTCTGGGCGAGGAATACGGGCCGGAAAACCTTGATGCCCAATATGTCTGGATCCTTGATCCGATTGACGGCACAAAGTCGTTTATCACCGGCAAGCCCAGCTTCAACACCCTGATCGCGCTGTGCCGCAATGGCAAGCCGGTGCTGGGTGTGATTGATCAGGCGATTTTGGATGAACGCTGGATCGGGGTCGAAGGGCAACCGACGACATTGAATGGCAATGTGGTCACGGCGCGTGAATGTGCGCACCTGAAAGATGCCACCATTTTCACCACTGGACCGGATCTTTTCGTTAAGCCAAACGCAATTGCCGGATATGAGGCGGCTTTTCGTGCTGCCAGGCAGCCTATTTACGGCATTGATTCATATGGCTATGGCCTGATTGCCATGGGGTTTGGCGATGTGTTGGTGGAATCCAACCTGCAACCCTATGATTTCTGTGCCGCTGTGCCGGTGATTGAAGGTGCGGGCGGGATCATTACCGACTGGGATGGCAATGCCCTTACGATGCACAGTGGCGATCTGGTGATTGCCAGTGGGGACAGCCGCGCCCATGCCGAGGGGTTGGCGGTTTTGCAAAAGGCCATCGCGTAAGGCCGTGTGATGCCTTAAACATTTGGCGATCAGGCACCTTTCGGGCACACTTGCCATGATCAGGGCAACAGGTTGGGCAGCGCCATGTTTGAATGGGTGATCATTCTTTTTCTCGGCTCCGGGCTGGTGTACGGCCTGCAATCGCGCCGCCTGCAACGCCGCAATATTTCATCACCGATGATGATGGTCCTGACCGGGATGCTGGTCGCCTTGCCGCTGGGCATCTGGCACAGCGCGCCGATGGATGCGCTTTCGGGCAGCATTCATTTTGCCACCGGCTTTGCCGAGATGACGCTGGCGATCATTTTGTTTCTGGATGCGGCGGTGCTCGATTACCGCAAGGAAAGTGCGGCGCGCAATATCGCGATCCGCTTGCTTTTGATCGGGTTGCCGCTGACCATCGGGGTGACGTGGGCGTTTATTGTCGGGCTTGATGCCTCTATCGGGTTGGTGCCAGCCCTGATTCTTGCGCTTATTGTCAGTCCGACCGATGCCGCCCTTGGCCGACCCGTCCTTGAAAACAAGGGCGTGCCCGAACCTGTGCGCCAGGGCATCAATATTGAAAGCGGGTTTAATGACGGGTTGGTCTTGCCGGTCTTTACGACCGCCGTTCTGCTGGAAGCCAATCTTCTGAGCAACGGACATCAGGGCTGGGTCGCCGAGGCGTTGCTTGAGATTTCAATCGGGGCGGTGATCGGGGTGGTCAGTGGCTATGTGATTGGCCAGGTGGTCAATCACGCGGTCAAGAGCAGGACCATCGTTGCGCGGTTTGAACGGTTACTCGGCGTTCTGGCGGCCCCTTTCATTTTCCTTCTGGCCGAGGAATTGGGCGGCAATGGTTTTGTCGCGGCGTTTGCCGGCGGGCTTGCGCTGAATATTTCGAGTGACAAGGTCAAGGACGCGATCGAAAGCTTTGGCGAGGCGGAGTCAGAGCTTCTGACCATGCTGACATTCTTTGTCTTTGGCCTGATCGTTGTGCCAGCCCTTTATGAAAGCTGGACCTGGACGATGCTGGTGTTTTCGATTGCAAGCCTTGCTGTCCTGCGGCCGCTTTGTGTGTGGATCTGCATGATCGGCAGTCCCTATAGCCTGGGCGAAAAGCTTTATATCGGCTGGTTCGGACCGCGCGGGATTGCCTCGGTGATTTATATGCTGATCATGGCGACGATGATTGATCCGGGCGCGTTCAAGCCGCTATTTGCCGCCGGTACCATGATCGTCTGCATCAGCGTGGTTGGCCATGGTATTACCGCTGCCCCGGCATCACGGGCATTGGTCAGCTATCTGGCGCGGAAATCCTGAGCAAGGCAGTTTTTTTTCAGGCTATTGCTGGGAAATGGCAAGACGGATGCCAAGAGCGATGAACATGCCGCCAAGGGCGCGGTTCAACCAGGCGCCGAGCTTGCGACTGCCCTTGATCCGGCTAGCAGTCGAGGCCACGGCCAAAACCAGCATGCCCTCAACCACAAAGGCAATCAGAAGCACCATCAGGCCGAGTACGAGAAACTGCACCGCGCCATTGCCACGGGTTGGATCAATGAATTGCGGCAGGAAGGCCATAAAGAAAATCGCCACCTTGGGATTGAGCACATCAATCATCACCCCCTGACGCCAGGCGGCAAAGGCGGTCATCGGTTTGGTCGAAATCGGGGCAGCCGGTTCATCGGAATGCGCATCACTTTCTGATTTGGCAAAGCTGCTGCGCAGCGCGCCGATCCCCAGCCACACCAGATAGGCCACTCCGATCCATTTGACGATGGCAAAGGCCAGCGCCGAGGTGGCAAGGATGGCCGACAGGCCAAAAGTTGCCGCCAAAACATGGACAAAGGCACCGGAAATCACGCCAAGCGATGAAAACAGGCCGATCTTGCGGCCATGCACCGCGGTTTGCCCGACAATATAGGCCATATCCGGCCCCGGAGAGATATTGAGCAACAGGGCGGCAATCAGAAACGGCGTATAGGCAACGAGAAGTTCGATCATCCCAACTGATCCCGGGCGAAAAAGACCAGATCAATCTCAAGCGGGCCCAATCCGGCCTCGATCAGCATGTTGGACAGCTGCCCGCGATGATGGGTCTGATGGTTGAACATATGCGCCAAAACCAGATCGCGCGGCATGGTATAGGCATCACCCGCGACTGTGTTATAGGTCAGATCGGCGGTTACCTCGGCATCGGTCAGGCCGTTGGTGAACTCTATGATCGCCTGATCTTCGGCCACGCGGGCGCGGCGGAGTTCATCGAAGTTTTCATAAAGCACCGTGTTGAGCGGCATGGCCACGGGACTGCCAAGCAGGCGGCTCATCCAGATGCGATCAGCCACCAGGATATGATTGAGCGTGCGCAGGATCGACGGGAAGAAGGCCGTACGCGGTGCATCGAGTTCGGCGGCAGGCAATTTCGCGCAAAGCCCGTAGGCACGCGAATTGGCCCAGAGATTATATTGCGCCATGCGTTCGAAATAGGCCGCACCGTTCATCTTGTTACTCCGTCTTCAGGTCTGCGATCAGGGCTTCGCTGTCGGGTTTGTTGCGCAAGTTGGCGGTACCGGTGCAACCTGTTCAAGCACCTTGGTCGCCGGTTTGGGAACCCGTTTGGTCAGAATAACCACGTTGCCGACCAATGTCAGCGCCACACCCCAGATTATATTGCCCGTCCAGTGGAAATCCTCAAACCAGGTCGACAGCAACAAGGCGACAATCGGGAACATCACCGAGCTATAGGCCGCACGATCCGGGCCGATCTTGCCCAAAAGTGTCAGATAGAAGCCAAAGCCCAGAACCGATCCGAACAGGGCGAGATAAACCAAAGCGGCCAAGAAGCTGGCACTGGTATCAAACGACACCGGGATTCCGGCAAGCGCGATATAGCCAAACAGCAACAGCGTGCCATAGAGCATGCCATAAGCATTGGCCTGCATGACCGGAACCCCGCGCGCATGGTTGCGTGCGGATGCCATATTGCCAAGCGATGCGATGTAAGCCCCCGCAAGGGAGACCAGAAGCCCGATGCTGCCGCCCGTGGTCAGATCGAAGGCGGCCAGATCATTGGCAAATACCATGGCGATCCCGGTAAGGCCGATCCCGGCCCCGATCAGGGTGCGGGTTTCGGGACGGCGGCGGAAAAAGATCACGCCATTAATCATATTCATGATGACGATGGTCGAAAACACCACCGCCAGAAGCCCGGACGTCAGATGGATACTGGCGACATAGATCAGGACATAGTTCAGCGAAAACAGACAGACGCCCAGAACCGCCATGAAGAAATGATCGCGCACACCAAAGCGCATCGGCAAGCGGCGCAAGCCACACCAGGCCATCAAAATCAGCGTTGCCAAGGCAAAGCGATAGGCCACGGCCACTTCGGGGGCGACCGAAAGCTGATACTGAATGGCGATCCAGGTCGATCCCCAGATCAAGACAACTGCTGCGTAAAGACCGAACATGGTCCTAGGACTCCAAAAGAATTGAAGCCACAATTTAGGGCAGTTCGGAACCGGCGCCAAACCAGCTTTTTTGATCCAGTCATTAGCCAAACTAATCCAAAGACCGGAAATCTAATGCATCGCCGATCAGGATTTCTTCGACCGACCTGCTTTGCCGGGCTTTTTGCCGCTGTCTTCTGGTTCGGGGGCTTCATCGCCGTCTTCGGGGGTATCACCGGACGTGTCGTCAGCCGTGTCGTCAGCCACATCGTCGATATTGTCATCGGATGCGCCCGGCACGTCGGGTGCCTCAGTCACATCGGCCTCGTCTGTGCCATCATCAATCTGCTTGGCCGTTGATGATGTCTGATCGCTGAGCGCCGCGTTCTTTTCGGCGCGTTTGCGTTTCTGCCAGTCTTTCCAGATTGCCAGCAATTCGCTGCGCGACTGGAAGATCGGAATGCGGCGTTTGGGTTTGGCTTTTTGTTGTTCAACCGCCAGGCCGACCTCAAGCACGCCATGTTCGTCATCGGTGCGGCGCACGATCAGTTCCACCGTGCCATAGGGCATGCGATCACCGAGTTCGAGATCGCCGGGCAGATCACGTTCGAGGATTTCTGCCACGGTGCGTTCGGTGTCATCAGCCTCGACGGCAAAGCCATACAGACGGCCAATATCGGCAATTCGGGTATCGGCAGGGAAGCTGAAATCGCCAAACAGTTCGACGTCATTGGCCCCCTCGGCGGGACCAGCAAACAGTTGGTCGAGCAGTTCGACATGCTTGGGCGGGGTGATGATATAGACCTGATCGCCGCCCTGAATGGGCCCGGCGGAATGCGGGCGCAATGACGCGCCATCGCGCAGGATCAGGCTTGGCCGTGCCCAGCGCGGAATACGATGACCGGTGGCAACCGCACTGGCTTCGTGAACGCGATAGACAACGATTTCCTGATTGGCATTGCCGGGCAGTTCAAGATCAATACGATCCACCGGGCCATGCTTGGCCGGGATAATGATGCCCAACCAATGCGCCATCCGCCGGATCGTCCAGCCCTGCAACAGAAGCGATGTAATCACGACAATAAAGGCGGTGTTAAATAACAGTTGCCCTTCGGGGACGCCTTCGACCATCGGCACAATCGCAAGAAGGATGGAGACCGCGCCGCGCAGACCGACCCATGAAATAAAGGCAGTGTCATTGCGCGAGAAGTTAAAGAACATCAGGCACAGCCAAACCGCCACCGGACGGGCGACAAACACCAGAACCAGCGCCAGAATCACACCCGGAAGGACAACCGTGCCAAATTCGGACGGTGTGGCCAGCAGACCCAAGGTGACAAACATCGCGATCTGGGCAAGCCAGGTGGTGACATGCTGAAAACGCCGGACGCCGACGCTCATTTTCATGTTGCTGTTCCCGGCGTAAAGACCCGCGACATACACCGCCAAAAAGCCACTGCCACCGAGAATACTGGTCGCGCCAAACAGGCTGAGTGCCAACGCCATGGTAATGATCGGCACCAGTCCCGGTTCAAGTTTGACCCGGTTGATCATCCAGACCAGCGCATAACCGCCCGCAAGGCCGAAGATCGCGCCAAGGCCGATCTGAAGGATGAAGCGTTGCAGGAGTTCAAGCGCGATGCTTTCGCCACCGCCGAGAATGATCAACTCGACAAGCGAGATGGTCAGAAACACCGCCATCGGATCGTTCGAACCCGATTCAACTTCAAGCGTGCTGCGCGTACGATCACGCAGATTGATCCCGCCAACGCGCAAAAGGAAGAACACCGCCGCCGCATCGGTTGAACTGACAATCGCCCCGAACAAAAGCGCGACCAGCCACGGCACATCGAGCACCAGCCAGGTTACCCCGCCAATCACCCCGGTGGTGATCAACACCCCGAATGTGGCAAGCACAAGCGATGGACCGGCCGCGATTTTTAACGTTCGGAGCTGGGTTTCAAAGCCACTGTCAAACAGGATCAGGGCGAGCGCGATGGAGCCGATGAAATAGGCAAGCGGCGCATTGTCGAACATGATGCCGCCAATGCCGTCCTCACCCGCCGCCAAACCGACAAACAGAAACACCAGAAGCAACGGGGCGCCGACCCGGAAACTGACCAGACTGGTGAAAACAGCCACCACCACCAGAATCGATGCAATCAGGATCACCAGATTCATCGATTCAATCATTTCGGGGGCTCCTATGTCGGCACATCAAAATGGGTTTGGCGGGTTACGCGCGCAGTACTATCACATAGTGATACTTAGGAAATGATGACTGGCAATGCCATCACCCCCCGATGATTGATCAAAATTATCCTGAAAATGTAAAGTCAGGCACGGCAGCCTATTCGTGGTCGGCCTGCGCCGGAACAAATAGGGTTTCCTTGGCCGTCGACAAGGCAATTTCCGGCAGAACTTCGACCACGCCGGGCATTTCCTTGATCGTGTCGGAAATAAACGATTCCAGATGGCCGGTATCGCGCAGGCGCAGTTTGACCAGAAAATCAAAGCGGCCGGTCATGTGATGGCATTCCAGCACTTCGTCGGCCTTGATCAGGGATTTGACCAGCTTCTTGTTGCCCTTGGCCGGGTCGGTGCGCAGCCAGACCATCGCGGTCAAGGCACGGCCAATGGCGTTTGGATCGACCGAAATGCGATAGGCCTGAATAATCCCCTGTTCGCGCAGCTTGCGCACACGATCATTCACCGCAGAAACAGACAGCCCGACCTTTGTTCCCAGAACCGAATAGGACAGTGATGCGTCTTCCTGCAGGATGTCGATCAGTTTGCGATCAATTGCATCCATTTATCTTCCCCCTGAATGGATTTTGCTGATTGCCGTGATCTTACACGAAAAACGGGTGTGCGCGAACTGTTCGCCAAATTTGCCGGGTCTGCCATGCGCCGCTGCCATGCGATACCCCGTTCGCGAGACTGGATTTTTTCCGGATAGCTGCGTAAACCTTTACTTGTAATGATTTTACATCGCCCCGCTTCTGACAATGCAGCCCTGATGGGCGCCCTTCTTATGATCAGTGCTGCAATGTGTTTTGCGGTAATGGCGGTTTTTATCCGTTATGTCACCGCCGACCTGCATCCGTTCGAGGCATCGTTTTTCCGTAACCTGTTCGGATTGCTGCCAATGGTGCCGTGGATGGTGCGCCATGGCGCGAGCGGATTAAAGACCGAGCGGTTCAAGCTGCATTTTCTGCGCGGGGTGCTTGGTTTCGGGGCGATGTCGTGCATTTTTACCGCCCTTTCGCTGTCGCCCGCCGCACAGGTCATTGCGATCAACTTTACCCTGCCGATCCTGACCACGGTTCTGGCCGCCGTAGTGGTGCGCGAAACCGTGCGGGCACGCCGCTGGAGCGCAATTGCGATTGGCTTTGTCGGGGCGATGATTGTGATCCGTCCGTTTGGGCAAAGTTTTGAGACCGGTGCGATCCTAGCACTTGGCGCGACGGTTTTCATGGCGTGTGCGATGACCACGGTCAAAATGCTGTCACGGACCGAAAGTGCCAATGCCATCGTAACCTGGATGGGCCTGATCATGACGCCGCTGTCGCTGATCCCGGCGCTGATATACTGGCAGGGGCCGACCACCTGGCAATTGTTCATCCTGTTGATCATTGCCGTGACCGGAACGGCGGGACAGCAATTGCTGGTGCGTGCCTATCGCACGGCCGATCAGTCCTATGTCATGATTTTTGACTTCCTGCGCCTGCCATTTGTTGCGGCCCTGGCCTATGTGATGTTTGGCGAGGTGGTTGATTTCTGGACCTGGGCCGGGGCGGCCTTGATCATTGGATCAGCACTTTATATCGCGCGGCGCGAGGCGGTTCTGGCCAAAAGGGCCAAGCGGGAAGCAAGCATGCCGACCACAGCACCCGCCGATCCGCAAGCCATCCCGGTGACCGGCGTTGACCGGGATGCCAGCGCAAAGGACAAGCCCGATGCGTGAATGGTTTAACGGACTTCCGTCCTATTTACAGGCAACTGCCTTTGGCCTGATGGCATCGATCAGTGCGGCGATCTTTTCGGTGTTTGTCCGCCTTGCGACCGAGCATATCGATCCGTTGCAGGCAGTATTTTTGCGCAATTTCTTTGGGCTTTTGTTCATCGCACCGATTGCGTTGCGGGCCGGATTAACGCCGCTTAAGACCAAGCGTTTCCCGATGTTCTGCCTGCGTGCGGTTCTGTCGATGGGGGCGATGAGTTTCTGGTTTTCGGCGATTGCCTATATGCCGCTGGCCGAGGCAACCGCGCTTAACTTCACCGTGCCGCTGTTTGGCACCATCCTTGCCGCGATCTTTTTGGGTGAGAAAGTTCGCAAATACCGGATTGCGGCCTTGCTGGTTGGTTTTGGCGGGGTGCTGGTGATCATCCGGCCGGGCAGTGAGACCGTGCAACTGGCAAGCCTGTTTCCGATTGCCGCCGCAATTTGCATGGCCAGTGCAGGATTGACGATCAAGTCACTGTCGCGGACCGAAAACCCGACCGCCATCATCCTTTACATGATGATGCTGACAACGCCCCTGACCCTGATCCCGGCATTGTTTGTCTGGGAGACACCGAGCCTTGAGGTGCTTGGCCTGATGGTGGCGGGCGCGTTCATGGCCAACATCACCCAGCTTTGTAATACCAACGCCTTTCGGGTTTATGAGTACAGCTTTGTGATCGGGTTTAATTACCTGCGCCTGCCCTTTGTCGTTGGTATCGCCCTGGTGATGTTTGGCGAGGTTCCGGAAATCTGGCTGGTGCCGGGTGCGGCCCTGATTATCGGGTCCGCACTTTATATCGCGCGGCGAGAGGCGAAGCTTAACCGCGAAGCAAACCGGATCAAGCGCGGGCTTTCGGCCACCGCAAGCGACCTTGACCCGCCGCCTTCCAACAGGAAGTCGTGAGGGCATGCGGACATGGTTCAACACCCAGTCCGATGTGATGCGAGCAAGCTTTTTCGCGCTGTTTGCGGCCATTCTGGCGGCGTGTTTTACGCTCACCATCCGCTATGCCACCGAGGAACTGCATCCCTATCAGGCGGTGTTTTTACGCTTTGCCTTTGGCCTGATCCTGATTTTGCCGATGGTGATGAAGCGCGGGATTGACAGCCTTGCCACCAAGCGCCTGCCTTTGTTTGGCTTGCGCGGGGTTTTGTCGGCCGCTGAAATGTGTTTGTGGTTCATGGCGGTTTTGTATTTGCCCCTTGCAGAGGCAACCACACTTAACTTCACCGTGCCGTTGTTTGGCACCATCCTGGCCGCAGTGATCTTGCGCGAACAGGTGCGCATTCACCGCTGGCTTGCGATTTTTATCGGGTTTGTCGGTGTGGCCCTGATCATTCAGCCCGGTTCGGAAACCATGCAAGCGGCCAGCATTTTGCCGATTGCAGCCGCAATCTGCATGGCCAGTGCCGGGTTGATCACAAAGCGGTTGGTGGCAACTGAGTCCACGACATCGCTTTTGTTTTATCTGATGATCATCACCACACCGGTTTCCCTGATCCCGGCTTTATTCGTCTGGCAGACGCCAAGCTGGTCTGCACTTGGCCTGATGGCGGTTGCAGCCCTGATGATGAATGTGATGCAGGTTTGTAATGTCAAAGCCCTGCAACTGGCCGATTACAGTTTCTTTGTCGGGTTTTCCTATTTGCGTTTGCCGATCATTGCGGTGCTGGCGCTGATTCTGTTTGGCGAAGTGCCCGATATCTGGATATTGCCCGGCGGGGCGATGATTATCGGGGCTGCGATCTATGTCGCACTGCGGGAACGCAAGCTTGCCAAGGCCAGATAGGGTTTGGCGACGCGTCACCCATCACCCGTCATATCCCCGCAAACTGTTATAGCGTGCGATTTGATCGGGGCTCAGGATTTCCGGGGTCTTGAGGTGGGTCGACAGATGAACATAGCGCAACCGGCCGAGACTTTGGGTGATGGTGTTTATCAGCCCTTCCAGTTCTTCTGCGGTCAGGCCGCCGGCCCTGAATGCCGCGTCCAAGGCAATTTCAGCCTCGATCAATCTGTTACCGGCAATGATCGCGTTTTCTTTCATGTCGGCATAAAGGGCGGTGATGGCGGCATGCTGATCTGAGGATAGCGGGATTTGATCAGAGAGTTCGAGTAAATGGGCCGGTCCCGGCACACCATTCAGTTCGGCGGCCTTGGCCAATCCCCAGCCGCCGCCCTTTTGCAATTCAGCCATATCCTTGGCCGACAGGCTTTTGACCGGCCGATGTTGTTGGCCGACATAGGGGGATGGCGTGCTTGCGTCGCTGGCCATGTTACTGCCGTGCTCACCATTATCGGTGCCATGCATGTGAGCATTTCCCTGTGCATGGGCCGATAACGGGATGGTCAATCCAAGCAGGATCAACGCGGCAAATGCGACCCGGAATGCTGTTTGCGACAGGCGGGGGAGAACAAGCATGGCAACACCTTTTGGTTTGAATGAACGCCAAGCTTGAAACAGGTCAGCCAATTGCCACATGATAGATATCATGTCGGTATCAATCTTTGATCTTCTCAACCGTTTTCATGGCAGGCTGTATGATTACAGCCCGCCCAAGGTCCTGTTTCGCAAGGGCGACCCGGTCGAGCATCTTTTTCTTGTTCTCAGCGGGGAAGTGCGACTGGCGCGGTTTTTGGAAAACGGCGACGAGATTGTTTTGCAACGTGCGGGGCCAAACAGCGTTTTGGCAGAGGCATCACTGTTTTCGCATTACTACCATTGCGATGCTGTCTGCCATCAGGATGCGCAGGTCAAGATGATCCGCAAACATGATGTTGAAGCCCATCTTGCTGATAACAATCAGATGGCACTTTCGCTTGCCGCGCATCTGGCGCGTGAGGTGCAGGCAACCCGCCAGCGAGCAGAGATTTTGCGGCTTCGAACAGTGACTGAGCGGCTTGATGCCTGGATCGCCTGGCATGACGGGGTGCTGCCCGAAAAGGGTAATTGGCGGGTGATTGCCCTTGAAATCGGTGTCAGTCCCGAAGCGCTTTATCGCGAGATCGCCCAGCGCCGTTAACCCTGATCTGAGGTGTCAATTTCGCACAGCCGACAAGGTTAAATCGGCGCTTGCCCGTTAAAGATATAATTTGGTATACAAATACCAAATTAATCAGAAGAGCGCGCGTCGGGAGGCTTCACGTCATGCAAATCAAGGGTTCGATTGCCATTGTTACCGGGGCTGCATCCGGTCTTGGCGCGGCAACCGCCGAGACACTGGCGAGTGCCGGGGCACGGATTGCGGCATTTGATCTGAATGAAGAGGGTGCCAAGGCCACAGCCGAGAAATTGGGTGGTGTTGGCTATGGCGTTGATGTTTCCAATGCCGAAAGTGTCGAGCAGGCGGTTGCAAAGGTGCAGGCGGATCTCGGCACGCCATCGATCCTTGTGAATTGTGCCGGGATCGTGCACGGCGAACGGATTGTCGGGCGCGAAGGCCCGGCCGATCTGGCCGCGTTTTCCAAGGTGATTACCGTCAATCTGATCGGCACATTTAACATGATGCGGGTTGCCGCCAATGCGATGAGCCAGAATGACCCGAATGATGCTGGTGAACGCGGGGTGATTATCAACACCGCATCGATCGCGGCCTTCGAAGGGCAGATTGGACAGGCGGCCTACGCCGCGTCCAAGGGTGGGGTGGCATCCCTTACTCTGCCCGCCGCACGTGAATTGGCGCGCCACGGTATCCGGGTGGTATCCATCGCACCGGGTCTGTTTGGCACGCCGATGTTAAAGGGCCTGCCTGACGAGGTTCAGGAAAGCCTGGCTGCCAATACGCCGTTCCCGAAACGGTTGGGCGACCCGTATGAATATGGCCGTCTGGCGATGCATATCTGTGAAAATGAAATGATCAATGGCGAGACCATTCGCATTGATGGCGCGGTCCGGCTGGAACCGAAATAGTCCCACACGATTTCGTTTCTTTATTCCGCAGCCAATGCGCCCTGCCGTCCCCCAGCGGCAGGGCGCAATCCATTTGGCAGGGCTTATTGACCAGAAGCCGTTTGGCAGAAGGTCGCCAGATCAATGTCCTTTTGCGTGACACCCCCGGCATCATGGGTGGTCAGCGTCATTTCGACCTTGTTATAGACATTGAACCATTCGGGATGGTGATCCATTTTGTCGGCCATCAGTGCCACCCGCGTCATGAAGCCAAACGCGGCATTGAAATCGCCAAACTTGTAGACGCGCTTGATCGAAAGCCCGTCATCGGCAAGCGTCCAGCCCGGAAGATCGGTCAGCGCCTTTTCGATGGTGGATTTTTCAAGTTTGCTCATATCTTGTGCCTCCTTAATGTTGGCCACTTGTCTTCTGGGCGCATTGGAACATAAAAACCAGCGCAACCCAAATCTGTCTATGTCAGCAAGCCTTGCACGCGTGATTGCAGCACCGGCAAAAGGTCGGCCTCAAACCACGGGTTCTTTTTCATCCAGGCGGTGTTGCGCCAGCTTGGATGGGGCATGGGCAGGATGTCGTCGGGCAGGAAATCGGCAAACCGATGCACGGTTTCGGTCATGGTTTTGGCCCGGCGCGAACCAAGATAGCGTTCCTGCGCATATTTCCCGATCAGAAGCGTCAGGCCGATATTGGGTAAATGGCGCATAAGGGCATCATGCCATGTCGGCGCGCATTCCGGACGGGGCGGCAGATCACCACCACGATCAAAGCGTCCGGGATAACAAAACCCCATCGGCATGATGGCGAGTTTGGCCGGATCATAAAAATCATCGACCGAAAGTCCCAACCAATCGCGCAAGCGATCCCCGGACGCATCGTTCCACGGCAGACCGGTTTCATGCACGCGTGTGCCGGGGGCCTGCCCGATCACAAGGATACGCGCCGATTTTGCCATGCGCACCACCGGGCGCGGCCCAAGTGGCAAGTGTTCGGCACAAATCCGGCAGGCCCGGACCTCAGACAGCAACCGATCAAGGGCGGCATCGCCGCCCATCGGATCAATTTCAGGCAGTTTTCCGGTTAGCCCCGGCATGGGCTATTTCACCTCGGCATCGTCAATCACCCATTCCTCGGCTGCGGCATCGGCGTACCATTCCTTCATTTCCGGCAGGGCAAGGATGGTTTCCATATAGGCATTGCCGATCGGATCAAGGCTTACGCCATAGGTTTTGAACCTTGTTACCACCGGGGCAAACATGGCGTCCGCAATCGAGAAATGGCCAAACAGGAAATCACCGCCCTGCCCGAATTGGGTGCGGCACATCTTGAAGATTTCAGTGATGCGGTTGATGTCCTTGTCCACGCCTTCATTGCGCCCCAGACCGGGCAGGCTTTTGCGGCAATTCATCGGCATGGAGCTTCGCAAAGGCCCAAACCCGCCATGCATTTCAAGCGAGACGGCACGCGCGATTGCCCGCACATCGATATCAAGCGGCCAGAGCATGGTGTCTGGCTGGCTGTCGGCGATGTATTCGAGAATGCCAAGCGCCTCCCATATGGTTTTGGTGCCATCAAAGTAGGCCGGGACCTTGGCCGTGGGCGAAAAGACCGGCGCCTTGGCATGCCATTCTTCGGAGCGGAGCGGAACGAGCTTTTCCTCGAACGCCACACCGGCGACGCGCAGGCCAAGCCAGGCGCGCAGCGACCAGGAGGAATAGTTTTTATTGCCGATATAAAGCACAGGAAGGTTTTGCATGCTGGGACCTTTGGCGGTTGGCGCGGTTGGTGCGTTTGATGACAGCGGTAAATACTATCTGGCCTTTGGGTGCTGTGTTCAAGCGCGACATTGCGCAGGCCATTGCAAACAATCACACCCGATGATGTGAATGCGTTTTGACCGCGGGGGATGGCAGCCGTAAGATCGGGTCACATATCTTGTGAACACATATTGCCGGTGCATCTTGGTTGGGCAGTTGGTCTTTGGCCGCTGCCCTTTCAGTCGACCGTCACGTATCACCAATCACTCGTCACCCGTCACCAGCAGGGATGCCTTAAATTGTACGACCACATCATCGCCAACGATCCTTCTGCCAACCCGACCCCGATCACCCCGATTGCCGAAAGCGGTTTTGAAAGCTGGCTTGCCCAGCAGCCGGACGCGACCAAGTCATGGATTGCCGCCAACAGCTTTGAGGGCAAGCGTGGCTCGCAGCTTTTGCTTCCCGGTAAAGATGGCGCCGTTGGCACTGTTCTGGTTGGCTATGTTGATGATGCCAAGGCGATCTGGGATTTTGCCGGTTTGCCAAATGCCCTTCCGGCCGGGACCTATGCACTTTCTGATGATCTGACGGATAAGGATGATCTTTATGAAAAGGCCGCCCTTGGACTTTATCTGGGCGGGTACCGGTTTGATCGCTATCGCAAGGATGACGGCAAAAAGGACAAGCGCGCCAAAATCGCCCTGCATGACATTGAGGCCGCCAAGCGGGCAGAGAATATTGCACGCGGCATCGGCCTTGCGCGCGATCTGATCAATGTGCCGGCCAATGACATGGGCCCGGCCGAACTTGAAGAAGCCGCCAGAGGCCTTGGTGCGGAATTTGGTGCCAAGGTCAGCGCAATTGTCGGTGAAGAGCTGCTGAAGCAAAACTTCCCGGCGATTTATACGGTCGGCCATGGCAGCGACCGCGACCCGCGCCTGATCGACCTTACATGGGGCGATGAAAGTGCGCCGAAAATCACGCTGGTCGGTAAGGGTGTGTGTTTTGACACCGGCGGCTATGATCTGAAACCATCGAGCAACATGCTTTTGATGAAAAAAGACATGGGCGGTTCGGCGCAGGTTCTTGGCCTGGCACGCATGATCATGGCGGCCGACCTTCCGGTAAGGTTGCGCGTTCTGATCCCGGCGGTTGAAAACATGGTGTCGGGTCGTGCCTATCGCCCGAGTGATATTTTGCAAACCCGCAAGGGCATCACGGTCGAGGTCGGCAATACCGACGCCGAAGGACGCATCGTTCTTTCCGATGCCCTGACCGAGGCGGCATCGGAAGACCCGGACATGCTGCTTGATTTCGCGACCCTGACGGGGGCGGCACGTGTTGCCCTTGGCCTTGGGTTGCCTGCCTTGTTTTCCAATGATGATGATCTGGCCAACGGGTTGATGGAAACCGGGATGGCCGAAAATGATCCGCTGTGGCGTTTGCCGCTTTGGGATGATTATCGCAGCCAGCTTGATAGCAAGGCAGCCGACATGAACAACATTTCCGGCAGCCCGTTTGGCGGCGCGATCATTGCCGCCCTGTTCCTCGATCGCTTTGCCGAGGGAGCCAAAAGCTGGGCGCATATCGATCTGATGGCCTGGAACCCGGCTGACCGTCCCGGTCGCCCGACCGGTGGCGAAGCACAGGGCATCCGGGCCGCCTTCAAGCTGATCAAGGATCGTTACGGTAAGTAAACTAACCACAAATTCAATTTTTTGGTAATTAGGCCTTTGACATCATGGCAGGGGTCAGGTAGAGATTACGTATTCGTAACAAATAAATTGTTGGGCACGAACATGTCGATCGAGATCAAACCGTCTCAGGCGCTTGACCTTTGGCGTATCGCGATTGTTGAGAGTGTGCGTCGGGACTCCCCCGACCTGTCGGCCCGACAGATGGCCTTGTTGCTCAGCGTCTACCTGACCCCGGCCCCGCATACGGTGCGCGGCCTTTCCGAGGCACTTAATATCTCCAAGCCGGCCATTACCCGTGCACTTGATCGTCTGAGCTCGCTTGGCATGGTCAAACGCAAGGTCGATGAAGAAGATCGCCGTTCGGTTCTGGTTCAGCGGACGGTCAAGGGATCGGTCTTCCTGCGTGAATTTGGCGATATCATCGTCGGTGCCGGTCTCGAGAGCGAATAATCCGGCCCCAGAAACAACCAAGAACAAATCGACAAGCGCCTGACGCCAGTCCGAAATTGACGCTCAAAGCCCGTTTCCAAGGCCACGTTTCGCAAAATCGGCCAGTTAGGGCAGCAAAACTTCCCCATTTTAAATGCAGCAAATCTGATATGGCAAAAAATCGCCATATACAGACCGGTTGGTTTGTATCTGCGCCAATTGACATGTTATGCGCACTCTGTTTTCCCGTCTGATATCAACGATTTATCGGAAATTCTAATGCAAAAGACCGGGCAAAACGACGTTATGGCGCCAGTTGGTGGTTTATCGCCTGTGCCGGGACCGGGTGGGTGTCTGCCATGGTTTCGGGCACCTCAATCAACGCCAAAAGCCCCGCAGCAACGATCAAAACGCCACCTGACAGCCGTGCAATGACGTTATTGCCGCCGCGACGCACCAGCCACGGCATCAGTTTTGCAGCCCCCATCGCGTAAATCATTACGAAACTGTAATCAAGTGTCACGAAGGTTGCGCCAAGGATAAGAAGTTGTGGTGCGAGGGGCTGACCAGGATCAATGAATTGCGGAAACAGCGCCC